>JAFKFJ010000239.1 GCA_017307335.1 Alphaproteobacteria bacterium
GGGCGGCGATCAGGCCGACCGAGGCCAGGAACCGGCTCTGCTGCACGGCCAGCGCCGCCTGCTCGTTGCCGAGCAGCGTCGTCTGCTCGGTGATCACCGCGGTATAGGCGACGGTGCCGGCGCGGTACTCGTTCAGCGTCACCGTGACCGCCGCCTGCGACGCGGCGACCGCCGCCGCCACCGCCGCCGCCTGCTGCTCGAGAATCCGCAGCGCCGCGAGGTCGTCCTCCACCTGCTGGAAGGCGGTCAGCACCGTCTGGCGGTAGGTGGCGACCGACTGGTCGTAGCCGGCATGGGCCGCGGCCAGCGTCGCCGCCCGCAGCCCGCCCTGCAGCACCGTCTCGTTCGCCGCCGCGCCGAGCGACCAGATCTGGTTGGCGGCGGTGAACAACTGCGAGAGCGGATTGCCGGCATAGCCGAACAGGCCGGTGAGCGTGATGGTCGGATAGTAGGCGGCGACCGCGACGCCGATCAGCGCGTTCTGCTGCGCCATCGTCCGTTCCGCCGCGGCGATGTCGGGGCGGCGTTCCAGCAGCGCCGAGGGCAGGCCTGCGGGCGCCACCGGCACCACATGCGCGAGCGGGGCGGGCGCGATGCTCACCTCGGCGGGCGGGCGGCCGGTCAGCACCGCGATCGCATGCTCGAACTGCGCGCGCGTGACGCCGACGCCGACGAGCTGCGCCTGCGTCGTCTTGAGCTGCGCGTCGGCGGTGACGACGTCGGCGCGCGAGACGATGCCCGCGCTGTACTGGTTCTGCGCGATCTGCAGCGCGAGCCGGTACTGCTGGACCGTGTCCTGCAGCAGCCGGGTGAGCGAATCGGCAGCGCGCAGGTCGAAATAGTCGGTGGCGAGCAGCGCCTGCGCCGAGAGCAGCGCGTTCGCCAGGTCCGCCGCCGAGGCCTGCGCCGCCGCCCCCTGCGCCTCGATCTGGCGGCGGATGCTGCCCCACACGTCGAGCGTCCAGCTCGCACTGCCCTCCAGGCTGTATTCCGTGAACGCCTTGCCGGTGAAAGCCTGCGTGTTGCTCACGCGGTTGACCGAGCCGCCGCCGCCGCTGAGGCTGTTGCGCGAGACCGCGGGGCTGACGCCGAGGACCGGGAACAGCCCCGCCTGCGCCTCGCCCACCAGCGCCACCGCCTGGCGATAGGCGGCCTCGAACGCGCGCACGTTCTGGTTGCCGGGGGCCACCTGCTGTTCCAGCCGGTCGAGCACCGGGTCGTTGAATACGCGCCACCATTCCCCGCGCGGCGCATCGTCGCGCGGGGTCGCCGGCTTCCAGCCGGCGAGTTCCTTGTAGGCGGCCGGCACCACCTCGGCGGCGGGGCGGCGGTAGTCGGGTCCCACGGTGCAGGCGGCGAGCGCGAGCAGCAGCGGCAGCGTCAGGCGCTTCGTCATTCGGCGGGCCCCAGGGCCTGCGCCCGCGGGCGCAGGCGACGGCGGACCCAGAGGCGGAAGCGGTCGAGATAGAGATAGACGACCGGCGTCGTGTACAGCGTCAGTACCTGGCTGATGATCAGGCCCCCCACGATGGAAATGCCGAGCGGACGGCGGATCTCGCCGCCCTCGCCGAAGCTCAGCGCCAGCGGCAGCGCGCCGAACAGGGCCGCCATCGTCGTCATCATGATCGGGCGGAAGCGCAGCAGGCACGCCTGATAGATCGCCTCGCGCGGGTGCAGGCCGCCCTCGCGCTCGGCGATGACGGCGAAGTCGATCATCATGATCGCGTTCTTCTTCACGATGCCGATCAGCAGGATCACGCCGATCAGCGCGATCAGGGAAAACTCCGTGCGGCACACCATCAGCGCCAGCACCGCCCCCACGCCCGCCGAGGGCAGCGTGGACAGGATCGTGATCGGGTGGATGAAATTCTCATAGAGAATGCCGAGCACGATGTAGATCGCGATCAGCGCCGCCAGGATCAGCATCGGCTCGTTGGCGAGCGAGGACTGGAACGCCTGCGCGGTGCCCGAGAAGCTGCCGTGGATGGTCGCGGGCAGGCCGATCTTCTCGCTCGCCGCCGCCACCGCCGCCACCGCGTCGCTGAGCGAGCGCCCCGGCGGCAGGTTGAAGGAGAGCGTGGTGGCGACGAACGGCCCCTGATGGTTCACCGCGAGCGGCGTGTTGCCCGGCCCGTAATGCGCGATCGCGGCGAGCGGCACCATCGTCTCCCGCGCCGTGCTCACCGCCGCCCCCGCCGAGGCGGTGCCGTGGCCGACATTGGCGATCGCGTTGGTGGCGGCGTTGCGCACCGAGGCGGCGGACGCGGATGCCGCCGCGCTGCCCGTGGTGGTGCTGCTGCTGCTCACCGTGCCGGGCAGCGCGTTCGTCGTCTCGGTGCCGGTCGCCGGGCCGCCCGCGGTGCTGACCCAGATTTCCTTCAGCGTCGCCGGGTCCTGCCAGTAGCGCGGCGCCAGCTCCATGATCACGTGATACTGGTTCTGCGCGCTGTAGATCACCGAGACCTGGCGCTGGCCGAAGGCGTCGTAGAGCGTGTTGTCGATCTGCAGCGGGGTGATGCCGAGCCGCGCCGCGGTCGCGCGGTCGATGACGATGTCGGTCTCCAGCCCGCGCTGCTGCTGGTCGGAATTGACGTCGGCGAGCCGCTTGTCGTGCTGCAGGGCCGCCACCAGCTTCGGCGCCCAGGCGTAGAGGTCCGCGGTGCTGTCGCCCTGCAGCGTGTACTGGTACTCGGCGTTCGACTGCCGCCCGCCGACGCGCACGTCCTGCGCGCCGAACAGGAACAGCTGCGCGCCGGCCACGTGCCCAAGCTCCCGGCGCAGCCGCGCGATCACGCGCGGCATGTCCTCGCGCTCGGCGCGGGGCTTGAGCGAGACATAGACGGTGGCGGTGTTGACCTGCGAGCGCCCGCCGCTGCCGCCGGCGAACCCGACCACCGCCTCCACCGCGCGGTCGTGCTGCACGATGTCCACCATCTGCCGCAGCTTCTGGCGCATGAGCTGGAAGGAGATGCTCTGGTCGGCGGTGATCACGCCGATCATCCGGCCGGAATCCTGGTCGGGAAAGAACCCTTTCGGGATCGCCGCGAACAGCACCACGTTCAGCCCGATCATCGTCGCCAGCGCCAGCATGACCAGCACGCCGTGGCGCAGCGCAAGGCCGAGGGTGCGCGCATAGGCCGCCTGCACCCGCTCGAAGATGCGGTTGCGGTGCTGCGCCGCCGCCGCGCGGCGCAGCAGCAGCGCGCACATCATCGGCGTGGTGGTGAGCGAGACCACGAGCGAGACCAGGATCGCGAGCGAGAGCGTCAGCGCGAACTCGCGGAACAGCCGGCCGACGATGCCGCCCATCAGCAGGATCGGGATGAACACCGCGATCAGCGACAGGCTCATCGAGAGCACGGTGAAGGCGACCTCCTGCGCCCCCTGCAGCGCCGCCTGCACGCGCGGCATCCCCGCCTCCAGGTGGCGGGAGATGTTTTCCAGCACCACGATCGCGTCGTCGACCACGAAGCCGGTCGCGATGGTCAGCGCCATCAGCGACAGGATGTCGAGGCTGTAGCCACAGAGGTACATCGCGCCGAAGGTGCCGATGATGGACAGCGGCACCGCGACGGCGGGGATCACGGTGGCGCGCCAGTCGCGCAGGAAGGCGAACACCACGAGGGTGACGAGGCCGACCGCGATCAGCAGCGTGCGCTGGGTGTCGTACAGCGATTCGCGGATGGTGGTGGAGCGGTCGCCGACCAGCCCGACCTCGACATCGCGCGGCAGCGCCGCCTGCAGGTGCGGCAGCGCCGCCTTCACCGCGTCGATGGTGTCGATGATGTTCGCGCCCGGCTGGCGGAACAGCACCGCGAGCACCGCCTTGCGCCCGTTGTAGAGACCCTCGTTGCGCAGGTCCTCGACGCCGTCCACCACCTCGCCCATGTCGGAGAGCCGCACCGCGGCGCCGTTGCGCCAGGCGATGACCAGCGGGCGGTAGTCGGCGGCGCGCACCGCCTGGTCGTTGGTGTAGATCTGCCAGCGGCGCGGCCCCTCCTCGATCGTGCCTTTCGGGCTGTTGGCATTCGCCGAGGCGAGGGCGGCGCGCACGTCCTCGAGCCCGATGCCGTAGTGGAACAGCGCGTGCGGATTGAGCTCCACGCGCACCGCCGGCAGCGCGCCGCCGCCGAGGATCACCTGGCCGATGCCGGAGATCTGCGACAGGCGCTGCAGGATCACGTTGGAGGCGGCGTCGTAGAGCTGCCCGCGCGTCAGCGTCTTCGACATCAGCGCCACCACCAGGATCGGCGCGTCGGCGGGGTTGACCTTGCGGTAGGTCGGGTTGCTGCGCAGGCTGGTCGGCAGGTCGGCGCGGGCGGCGTTGATCGCCGCCTGCACGTCGCGCGCGGCGCCGTCGATGCTGCGGTCGAGGCCGAACTGCAGCACGATGCGGGTCTGCCCGACCGAGCTCTGCGACGTCATCTCGGTGACGTCGGCGATCTGGCCGAGATGCCGCTCCAGCGGTGCCGCGACCGAGGTGGCGACGGTTTCCGGGCTGGCGCCGGGCAGCGTGGCGCTGACCATGATGGTCGGGAAATCGACCTGCGGCAGCGGCGCCACCGGCAGGCGCGCATAGGCGAGCAGGCCGGCGAGCGCCAGGCCGATGGTCAGCAGCGTGGTGGCGACCGGGCGCGCGATGAACGGGGCGGAGATGTTCATGGCGGCGTGGGCGGCATCCGCGCCCTCAGTCCCCCGCCGCGCCTTCGCCCGGCGCGCGGCCGCGCAGGCGATGGGCGAGGCGGTCGAAGGCGAGGTAGATCACCGGCGTCGTGAACAGCGTCAGCACCTGGCTCACGATCAGCCCGCCCACGATCGCGACGCCGAGCGGGCGGCGCAGCTCCGCCCCGGTGCCCTGGCTCAGCATCAGCGGCAGCGCGCCCAGCACCGCCGCCATCGTCGTCATCAGGATCGGCCGGAAGCGCAGCAGGCACGCCTCGAAGATCGCATCGCGCGGCGCGCGCCCCTCCTCGCGCTCGGCGGCGAGCGCGAAGTCGATCATCATGATCGCGTTCTTCTTCACGATGCCGATCAGCAGCACGATGCCGATGATCGCGATCACGTCGAGGTCGTAGCCGAGGACCATCAGCGCCAGCAGCGCGCCCACGCCGGCCGAGGGCAGGGTGGACAGGATCGTGATCGGGTGGATGAAGCTCTCGTAGAGCACGCCCAGCACGATGTAGACGGTGGCGATCGCGGCGAGCAGCAGCAGCGCCTCGTTGGCGAGCGAGGACTGGAACGCCGCCGCCGCGCCCTGGAAGGCGGTGATGAAGCTGTCGGGCAGGCCGATCTCGGCCTCCGCGTCGCGGATCGCCTGCACCGCCTCGCCCAGCGAGGCTCCCGGTGCCAGGTTGAAGGAGATCAGCGTCGCCGGGAACTGGCCGTAATGCGTGATCTGCAGCGGCCCGCTGCGCCGCTCCAGATGCACGATCGCCGACAGCGGCACCTGCCCGTTGCTGCTGCTGCTCGACGAAGGCAGGTAGATCTGGCTGAGCCCGGCGATCGCGGCCTGGATCTTCGGGTCCGCCTCCAGGATCACGCGGTACTGGTTCGACTGGGTATAGATGGTGGAGACGATGCGCTGGCCGAAGAGGTCATAGAGCGCGTTGTCCACCGTCGCCGGCGTGATGCCGAAGCGCGCCGCGGTGGCGCGGTCGATGACGATGTCGAGCGCCTGCCCCTGCGCCTGCATGTCGCTCGCGACGTCGGCGAGCGCCGGGCTCGCGCGCAGCCGGTCCATCAGCCGCGGCACCCAGGTGGCGAACTCGGCCGGGTTCGCGTCTTCCAGCACGAACTGGTACTGCGTGCGGCTGACGGTGGATTCGATCGTCAGGTCCTGCACCGGCTGCATGTAGAGCGCAATGCCGGGCACGCGCGCGACCTCGTGCTGCAGCCGGCGGATGATCTCGCTCGCGGTCAGGCGGCGCTGGTCGTGCGGGCGCAGCACGATCAGGAAGCGGCCGGCGTTCAGCGTGGTGTTGGTGCCGTCCACGCCGATGAACGACGACAGGCCGACCACGTCCGGGTCCTTCAGGATCACGTCGGCCAGCGCCTGCTGCCGCTCGGCCATCGCGGCGTAGGAGATGCTCTGCGACGCCTCCGAGATGCCCTGGATCGCGCCGGTGTCCTGCACCGGAAAGAAGCCTTTCGGGATCACCACATAGAGGGCGACCGTGAGCGCGAGGGTGGCCACCGCGACCACGAGCGTCGCCGCCTGCCGGTTGAGCACCCAGCTCAGCGACCGGCCGTACTGGCGGATGGTCCAGTCGAAGGCATGCCCCACGGCAAGGTCGAAGCGGTTGCGCTCGGCGTCGGGGCGGTGGCGCAGCAGCCGCGCGCACATCATCGGCACCAGCGTGAGCGAGACGATGGCCGAGATCACGATCGTCACCGTGAGCGTGATCGCGAACTCGTGGAACAGCCGCCCGACCACGTCGCCCATGAACAGCAGCGGGATCAGCACCGCGATCAGCGAGACGGTGAGCGAGATGATGGTGAAGCCGATCTGCCCCGCCCCCTTCAGCGCCGCGGCGAGCGGGGCCTCGCCGGCCTCCACGTAGCGGGCGATGTTCTCGATCATCACGATCGCATCGTCGACCACGAAGCCGGTGGAGATGGTCAGCGCCATCAGCGAGAGATTGTCGAGCGAGAAGCCGAGCAGGTACATCACGCCGAACGTGCCGACCAGCGACAGCGGCGCCGACAGGCTCGGGATGATCGTCGCCGGCAGGTTGCGCAGGAACAGGAAGATCACCAGCACGACCAGGGCGACGGCCAGCATCAGTTCGAACTGCACGTCGGCGACCGAGGCGCGGATCGTGTCGGTGCGGTCGGAGATCACGCGCACGTCGAGTGCGGCGGGCAGGGTGGCGCGCAGCGCCGGCAGGCGCGCCTTCACCTCGCGCACCACGGCGATCACGTTCGCCCCGGGCTGGCGCTGGATGTTCACGATCAGCGCCGGCTGCCGGTCGGCCCAGGCGGCGAGCTGCGTGTTCTCCGGCCCGTGCACGATCTCGGCGACGTCGGACAGGTGCACCGGCGCGCCGTTGCGCCAGGCGAGCACGATGCGGCCGTACTGCGCCGGGTCGGTGATCTGGTCGTTGGCGTTGATCGTGCTCGCCTGCAGCGGCCCGTCGAAATTGCCCTTGGGGATGTTGACGTTGAAATTGCCGATGGTGGTGCGCACGTCGTCGATCCCGAGCCCGTAGGCGGCGAGCGCCTGCGGCTTGAGGCGGATGCGCACCGCCGGGCGCTGGCCGCCGGAGATGCTGACCAGGCCCACGCCGGGAAGCTGCGACAGCTTCATCGCGAGGCGGGTGTTGGCGAGGTCCTGCACCTCGGTCAGCGGCAGCGTCTGCGAGGTCACGGCGAGCGTCATGATCGGCGCGTCGGCCGGGTTGACCTTGGCGTAGATCGGCGGCGCGGGCAGGTCGGCGGGCAGGAAGTTGGTGGCCGCGTTGATCGCCGCCTGCACCTCCTGCTCGGCGACGTCGATGTCGAGGGCCAGGTTGAACTGCAGCGTGATGACCGAGGCGCCGCCGGAGCTGGTCGAGGTCATCTGGTTCAGCCCCGGCATCTGGCCGAACTGCAGTTCAAGCGGCGCGGTGACGGCCGAGGTCATCACCTCCGGGCTCGCGCCCGGATAGAAGGTCTGCACCTGGATCGTGGGGTAGTCGACTTCCGGCAGTGCCGAGAGCGGCAGGAATTTGTAGGCGAGCCCGCCGGCGAGCAGGATCGCCAGCATCAGCAGCGTGGTGCCGACCGGCCTGAGGATGAACAGGCGCGAGGGGCTCACTGGCGTGCCGACGTGCCCGGCTCTGTCGTCGCCTGGGGATGGTGCCGGTGCGGCGTGGCGCCACCGCCTGCCTGGGTCGCGCCTGCCTGGGTCGCGCCGCTCTGGATGCTGACCTTCGCCCCGTCACGCAGCCGGTCGGTGCCGTCCACCACCACCCGGTCGCCGGCGGCGAGGCCGGCGGTGACCTGCACCTTGTCGCCGTCCACGGTGCCGGTCTTGATCGTGCGCACGCTGACGGTGTCGTTGGCGTTGACGAGGTAGACATAGGTTCCCGGCGCGCCGCGCTGCACCGCCGCGGTGGGCACCGTGACCACGCCGTGCAGCGTGTCGACCAGCACCCGGGCGTTCACGAACTGGTTCGGGAACAGCATCTCGTCCTTGTTCTCGAACAGCGCGCGCAGCTTCCAGGTGCCGGTGGTGGTGTCGATCTGGTTGTCGATGGTCGAGACGACGCCGGTCGCGAGCTGGTGGAGATTGGCCCGGTCGAAGGCGGTGACCGGCATCTTGTCGCCGGCATGGAAGCGCGGCAGCACCAGCGGCAGGTCGTCCTCGGGCAGCGGGAAGATCACCGAGATCGGCTGCAGCTGCGTCACCACGACGAGGCCGCTCGCGTCGCTCGGCTGGACGAAATTGCCGGGATCGACGAGGCGCAGGCCGACGCGGCCGGTCACCGGCGAGGTGATGCGGCAGTAGATCAGGTTCACCTTCTGCTGGTCGATCTGCGCCTGGTCGGAGCGCATCGCGGCCTCGTACTGCTGCACCAGGAACACCTGGTCCTCGGCCTGCTGGCGGGCGATGCTGTCCTGCTTGAGCAGCGTCTGGTAGCGGACGAGGTCGGCCTGCGCCTGCCGCATCAGGGCGGTGTCGCGGGCGAGCTGGGCCTCGTACTGCTCCAGCAGCGCCTGGTAGGGGCGCGGGTCGATCTGGGCGAGGAAGTCGCCCTTGTGGACGATCTGGCCCTCGGTGAAGCCCACCTCCTGCAACTGCCCGGCGATCTGGGTGCGGACGGTGACGGTGGTGAGCGGGGTCACGGTGCCGAGGGCGTTCAGCACCATGCGGATGTCGCCGGTCGCGGCGGTGGCGATGCCGACCGGCTGGGGCGCCGCCGCGCCGGCATGCTCGCGCGCCGGGCTCGTGGCGGACCCCGCGGGCGGGGTGGGCGCCGGTGCCAGGAGGCGCCAGAGCAGGAAGCCCGCCACCAGCAGCAGGACGAGGCCGCCGAGCCAGCGCAGGCGCCGGCGCGGGCGCACGGCGGTGCGTGCGTAGCGGTCCCCGGCTTTGTCCCCGAAAGCCTTGTCCCCGAACTTATCCGGGACGGGGAGGTGGGTCGTGACGGGTTCGTCCATAAACGTCTCTCGTGGCGGACGATGCACATAAGCCGCCACGGCGCAACCGCCACGCCCCGGCAGGTGGCGGAGTGCGGGGTGCAACCGCCGGGCCACGGGGTGCACCGCACCATGGGCGGCGCCGGGCGGGTTGGCGGTGTCCGGCATCGCGACGCGGCTGTCCGCGGCACGGACAGCACGGCCTCATGAGGTCATGAGCGCAGGCAGGCGTTGACACGGCAGCGCCCCGCGCCTGACGACGCCCGGGCCCTGACGCCGGCCGCGGACAAGCTCGGCCGGCTGGCGCAGGCCTTCGCCACCGGCCCCGCGACCGGCCAGCCCGTGCGCCTGATCGACGTCGCGGCGCCGCCGAACCAGGATTCCGGGAGCGCCGGCAGCTCGTCGCCGTGCTGATGAGCCGGGGACCGGGCCGACGCGGCCGGTCTCCCGGCGCGCGTTCAAGCAGCTCGTGGAGCAGGCGATCCTGGAATAGCGGCGGCCGCGCTCAGCTTTCGGGCAGGCCGGCCTTGCGCAGGCCGTCGAGGTATTTCTGCAGCACCGCCGGCGCCATCGGAGTGAACACCGTCATCTTCGCGACCGTGACGCTGGGATCGGCCTTGCGCCACTCGGCGACGGTGGCGCGCGCCGCATCGGTCTGGCCGAGCGCCACGTAGGTGATCGCGAGGAAATCCGGAAAATCCTCCTTGGCGGGCAGCAGCTTCGCCAGCGCCTCCTGGTAGCGCCCGGCAAGCCAGTAGACGGAACCCAGGTTTCCCCCCATCCATTTGGGGCCGCCCGGCTCCTGCCTGACCGCCCATTCGGCCCATTCGGTCGCCAGCGGCAGGTCGCCGGCCAGGGCGACCCAGTACGCGAGGTTCGAACGGGCCCGGGCATCGTCCGGCATCAGGCGGTCCACGGTCTTCGCCTCGGCGATCGCCCGCGCCGCGTCGTGATCGTGAAACAGCGACAGCGAGACCAGCGCCCAGTGGTTCGGCCAGGAGGCGCTTCCCACCGCCTCGTTCGCCACCGAGGCTTCGGTGGCGAGGCGATAGGCGCGGTCGATGTCGCCGGCCGGGTCCTTGCTGCGCAGATAGGCAAGGTCCTGGATGTAGGTCCAGGCGAGCCCGTTCTTCAGCCACACCGAGTCCGGAAAATCCTGCAGGCCGCGCGCATAGATCTCGCGCGCCCTGGTGTTCGCCGCCGGTGTGTATTGATGGTAGAAGCGCAGGGCACGGGCCGAATAATCGTATTCGGCCGCGCTGCGGGCATACGGGCCGAGATCCTCGGCCGATCCGGCAAAGGCCGGGACCGCGGGGGCGGTGAGGCCCATTACTCCCACAACAAGTAACACACGCGTACTGTCGCGAAGGCGTGTGCCAGGGGTCATGATTCCACTCCTCGCTTGCACGAAAGATCTCGCCAACGGGCAAAGACCGTTGCTGCGTAGCCGGGCACACCGCCAAAATCTCGGACTCATGAACCCATGACCTCATGAGGTCCTGCCGCGCAGCCCTGGGCGCGCGGCGGTCCCGAAAGGATTGCGCCGCGCGCCGGATACGGGCCCGCGAACAGGTCGCCCAGCGCCCAGCGCCGGCGATAGCCGAGGCGGCGGGTGGTGAGATGGTACAGGCGGTCATGGCGCAGGTGGCAGCGCTGGCAGAGGCTGCGCAGGTTGCGCGCGCGGTTGTTGGCCGGGTCGTGGTCGAGATGCGCGGTCGCCAGCACCACGCGGGTGCTGCGCTGGAAGATCAGCGCCTCCAGATCGGGCCAGCGCGCCGCCCGGCCGCGCGCGCCGCGCCAGAGCTTCGCCGCCTCGTCGAACCACCGCCCGTCCGGCAGGCAGCGCACCACCGCCAGGTGCGGCCGCCCGCACGCCTCGCAGCGCCCGCCGGCGCGCTCGAACCGCACCCGGGCGCTGATCGCCCGCCAGTCGGGCGGATAGAGGGGGCGAAGGTCGCGGCGGATCGGCATGGCACGGGAGGGATTCTAGCCCAGCGCCGCAGTCCCGGAACAGCGCGGCTCAAAACAGGGCGCCTCAGAACAGGGCGGCGATGAGGCGCGCGATGCCGAACCAGAGGCCGACGGAAATTCCGGCGATCACCAGCACCGCGACGCCGAGCGGCAGCCGCTCGGCCCGGCCGGCCTCGACCCGCCCTCGCGCGTGGGTCGATGGTCCTGCGCCAGACTTCGCCAAAAATACCTCCGGGCACTGTTCGGCCAGGGCCAATTGATTGGTAAAGACAATCGGCGGCTGGTCTATGCAGCGTCAAATAACAAATAGCAAGTTAGCAAGTTCGGGACCATCATCACGGAACGGGCATTAATAAGCCGTGGAGGCGATCAATTCTAGGGTTTCTCATGCTCTTGAAGGAAACCAAGCGTTGCGCCGAGCCCCACACCGATTTCGGTCTCCGCCGCGACCCCCAGCGCCGCCCGGGCCGCCGCGGGGTCGCCGAGCGAATTGCGGATGTCGCCCGTGCGCGCCGGGCCGGGCACGATGTGCGGCGGGCGCCCCAGCAGTTCGCCGAGCACCTCGGCCAGGTGCAGCACGCTGGTGGCGCGGCCGGTGCAGACGTTGAACACCTCGGCACCCCCCTGGCCGGCGCCTTTCGGGGCCGCGAGCCGCGCCATCGCCGCGCGCAGATGCGCCACCACGTCGGCCACGAAGACGAAGTCGCGCGTCTGCAGCCCGTCGCCGTGCACGCTCAGCGCCGCGCCGCGCGCCAGCCGGGCGGCGAAGATCGAGACCACGCCGGAATAGGGCGAGGCGGGGTCCTGCCGCGGCCCGTAGACGTTGAAGAACCGCAGGCCCAGCGTCGGCACGCCGTGCACGCGCTGCGCGACCCGCGCATGCAGCTCCGAGCCGAGCTTGTCGGCGCCATAGGCGGTGAGCGGCACGCAGGGGCTCGTCTCGCGCGCGACCGCGCCGGCAAGGTCGCCGTACACCGCCGCCGAGGAGGCGTAGACCACCGGAAGCCGCCCGGCGTCGCGCGCGGCCTCCAGCACGGTGATCGTGCCGGTCTGGTTGGTGCGATGGGTGCCGCGCCAGTCCTCGTTGCCGCGCGCGACCGAGGCGATGGCGGCGAGATGGAAGCAGCCGTCCACGCCCGCGAACGCAGCGCGCACCGCCGCCGGGTCGGCCACATCGCCCACGCAGACCTCGCAGCGCGGATCGAGGTTTTCCCGCCGCCCGGTGGAGAAGTCGTCGAGCACGCGCACCGCGGCGCCCGCCGCCAGCAGCGCGTCGGCGAGATGCGAGCCGATGAAGCCGGCGCCGCCGGTGATCAGGAAACGCTGCATGTCCCTCTCCTATCGCCGCTTCTGCATCCGCGCGCGCAGCCGCCCCGCCGCGTGGCGCGCGAGCGCCGTCATGCCGGCCGGATGCAGCGGCGGGGCCAGCAGCACGCCGATGCGCTGCCGCCGCTCGGTGGTCCAGCCGGCCTTGTACGGATCGTCGCCGCGCCCGAAATCGAGGGCGGCGACATGCTCGCATTCGATCAGATGACGCACGGTGAGCGCGGTCAGCACCGTGCCCGGTGAGAGCGCGCGCGCCGCCTCGCCGTGCGCCAGCTTGTGCACCGTCGCGACGCCGCCGGCGACGAGCCAGAGCTGCGCCGCCACCACCTGCCCCGCATGGCGCAGCAGCGCGAGCCGCAGCGCCCCGGCGGCGGCGGCCGCGCGCATCAGCGCCGCGGCGAAGTGCGGATGGGGCTCCGGCTCCTTCCAGCTCGCGGCGTAGACCGCCTCGTACTCCGCGATCCCCTCCTCCAGCGCCGGCCTGCCGGCGACCAGCGCAAACGCCGCGCCGTCGCGCTCGGCGCGGGCAAGCTTGCGGCGGATCGTGCTGCGCAGCGCGCCCGGCCGCGCGGCCAGCCAGCGCTCCCAGTCCAGCCCGGCGACCGGGGCGTGCCAGTTGCCGAAATGGGCGAAGCGCAGCGGCACCATCCCGCCGCGGCCGAAGCCGGCGAGCAGCGGCGCGAGCGGTGGCCAGGCAGGGTCGAGCGCGTCGAGCGGCAGCGGCCCGGCGCCGCGGCAGAATCGCGCCAGCGCCCGGCCGGCGGCGGCGAGGTCGGACCCGGTCGCATCGACGGCGACGAGCGGGCGGTAGAGGCTGGTATAGGGCGCGGTGAGCGCGGCGTGGCGCCCGTCGGCGCGGCGCATCAGCGGCAGCGCCACGAGCAGCCGCGGCCCGGCGCGGGCGAGGAGCACCAGCGCCGAGGCTGCCGCCGGCAGCGCCGCCGCCGCCACGGTCGCGAACCAGGCGCGGCCGAGCTGGAATTCCTCCCCCGCCGCCGCATCGAACAGCGCCGCCGCATCGGCCGGCAGGTCGGCGAGCGCGCAGGCTTCGACGCGCACCGCCGTCATCCGGGCCGGCCCCACGCGTACCAGGCGCAGCCGATCCATTCGTGCAGCGCGTAGTAGCTCGTCCGCCAGGCCTTCGCGCGAGGAATGAAGCTGCCCGGGCGCCACACGACCCGCGTCGCCGGCAGGGGGGCGGGGACCACGGCGAGGCCGGTCGCGGCGAACGCGATCAGGGCGCGGCGCATGTGCCAGGCATGGGTCACGACATAGGCCGAGCCGATCCCGGCGGCGCGCAGGATGGCCGCGGAATCGCGCGCATTCTCCCAGGTGTCGCGCGAGCGGGGCTCGACCCAGCGCGCCGGGGTGCCGAAATCCGCCGCGAGGCTCGCCGCCATGAGGGTTGCGACCGGCGGGCCGTCGCGATCGACGATGCCGCCGGTCACCAGCAGCGGCAGATGCGTCGCCCGCGCCAGCGCGGCGCCGGCGCGCAGGCGTTCCAGCGTCAGCGCGCCGATGGCGACCCGCGCCGGGCCCTCGATCGCGTCGACATCGCCGCCGAGCACGATGATTGCACCCGGCGCGGCGCCCGGCGGCGGCGGCGGCAGGCGCTCCAGCCCGGCGAGCAGCGTCCCCGCCACCACCGGCACCGCCAGCAGCACCAGGGCGCCGAGCGCGAGCCCCGCCAGCCACAGCCCGGCGCGCCGCCGGCGCCGCGCGAGCAGCACCCCGGCCAGCGCGAGGACCGCGAGGTTCACGGGGGGCACCAGCAGGATGGTGGCGAGCGTGCTCAGCACCCGCCTCCCATGCCCGAGATTTCTTCCGCTTACAAACTGATTGCTTGCAAACCGGCTGCCGCCGGTGGGCCGTTCCTATGGTGGGCCGTTCCTATCCAGGGGGCGTGATGTCGGTCCTGGCGAAGTCCTCGCCCTTGAACAGCAGCCGGGCGCCATTGGCCTTGGCGCAGGCATAGGCATAGCAGTCGCCCATGTTCAGCGCCGCCGGATGCCGGCCCTTGCCGTATTGGGCATAGGCATCCACCGCGATCTCGAACTCGCGCTCGCCGATGCCGACGAACCGGAAACTGCCGGCCTGCAGGAAGCGGCGGACATGCGTCCGCGCGGCCGGCACGGAAAACGCGTAGCTGCGGCAGAGGCCGGCGGCCGTCTCCCAGGCCGACAGCGCGGAGCAAAGCCGCTCCTGATCGGCCTCCAGCCGATCAGCCAGGGTGTCGGCCTCCGGCTCGTCCGCGATGATCGCGATCAGGGCCGACGCATCAGCAAAGATCATGGGGGGACGAAGATCATTCGGGCTCTCCGGACAGCGCGTCGAAGAATGCCTTGTCGGCGGCCTGGCCGGTGGGCGGCGGCAGCGGGTGCGCGCGGCGCAGCGCGGCAAAGCGCTCGCGCAGCGGAATGACCGTGCCCAGGCGGTCCAGTTCGGCCTGCACGGCGATCCGCACCGCCGCCTGCTTCGAGGTGCCACACAGCTTGGCAAGCCGGGCCACCAGCTGCGCCGTCGCGTCGTCCTTGATGTAAAGAGGCATGCGTGACCGCCATGGATATCCGATATCCGGATGAGGATATACCGATATCCACCCAGGCCTTCAATCGTGGTCCGGGCTCGCGGGCCGTCGCCTTGGCGCGGGGTTCTGCGGTAAACCCGGCGCCACCTCGCGCAGGTGCCCCACCGGACGGAACGCCCGCATGACACTCGATCCCGTGATCCTCTCGCGGCTGCAGTTCGTGTGGGTGGTCGCCTGGCACATCCTGCTGCCCGCCTTCACGGTCGGGCTCGCCTCCTACATCGCCTTCGTCGAGGCGCTGCATCTCGCGACGCGGCGGCCGATCTACCTGCGCGTCTCGAACTTCTGGATCCGCATCTTCTCCGTCGCCTTCGGCATGGGCGTGGTCTCGGGGATCGTGATGCCGTTCCAGTTCGGCACCAACTGGAGCCGCTTCTCGCTGGCCACCGCCAACGTGCTCTCGCCGCTGCTCGCCTATGAGGGGCTGGTCGCGTTCTTCCTGGAATCGGCGTTCCTCGGCGTGCTGCTGTTCGGGCGCAAGCTGGTGCCGCCCTGGGCGCATTTCGTCGCCGCCCTGATGGTCGCGCTGGGCACCCTGTTCTCGACGTTCTGGATCCTCGCCACCAACAGCTGGATGCAGACCCCGGCGGGATATTCGCTGGTCGACGGGCGCTTCTACCCGCAGGACTGGCTGGCGATCATCTTCAACCCGTCGTTCCCGTACCGGCTCTTCCACACCGTGGTCGGCTTCTACATCAGCACCGGCTTCGTGGTGATGAGCGTGGGGGCGTGGCTGATCCGCGACCGCCGCTTCGCCGAGGAGGGGCGCTTCATGCTCTCCTCCACGCTCTGGCTGCTGCTCGTGCTGGTGCCGGTGCAGATGGAGCTCGGCGATCTGCACGGGCTGAACACGCGCGAGTACCAGCCGGCCAAGCTCGCCGCGATCGAGGCGCGCTGGGACACCGGCACGCGCGTGCCGCTGACCCTGTTCGCGATCCCCGACCAGGAGCACGCGACCAACCGCTTCGCGATCGAGGTGCCGCTGCTCGGCAGCCTGATCCTGACCCATGACCTCAACGGCGAGGTGAAGGGGCTGAAGGACTGGCCGCGCGAGGACTGGCCGCCGGTGATCGTGCCGTTCTTCGCGTTCCGCATCATGGTCGGCGTCGGGCTCCTGATGCTGGCGATCGTGGTGGCGGCGAACCTGATGCGCCGCGGCGGGCAGCTGTTTGCGCGGCGCGGCCTGCTGCGGGCGCTGGAATGGTCGGCGCCGCTCGGCTTCATCGCGGTGCTGGCCGGCTGGACGACGACCGAGGTCGGGCGGCAGCCCTGGACCGTCTACGGCCTGCTGCGCACCGCGGACTCCGTCTCGCCCTCGCTCACCGGCTGGAACGTGCTGCTCTCGCTGCTGGGCTACATCCTGGCCTATCTCATCATCTTTCCCGCCGGCTGGGTGGTGATGTCGCGCTTCGTCCGGCGCGGGCCGGAGGCGGCGCCGACGGTCGAGCCGATCGAGAGCGGACGGCCGCAGGCGCCGGTGCGCGAGCCGCCGGCACTCTCCTCCGGCGAAGGAGCGGCGTGATGGCCGAGAGCGCGGTGATCGACTTCGTGCCGGTCTGGACCCTGATCCTCGGCGCGGGCGTGTTCCTCTACGTGCTGCTCGACGGGTTCGACCTCGGCGTGGGCATCCTGTTCGGGCTGATCCCCGATGCGCCATCGCGCAACCTGGCGATCAACTCGGTGGCACCGGTGTGGGACGGCAACGAGACCTGGCTCATTCTCGGCGCCATGGGGCTGTTCGCCGCCTTCCCGGTGGCATTCGCGATCATCATCCCGGCGGTGTACTTCCCCGTGGCGGTGATGCTGCTGGCGCTGATCTTCCGTGGCGTGGCCTTCGAGTTCCGCTTCCGCGACGCACCGCACCGGACGTTCTGGGACTACGGCTTCGCCTATGGCTCGCTGCTCGCGACGTTCGCGCAGGGCATCGTGCTCGGCGCATTCATCCAGGGGTTCCGGACCGAGGGGTACGCGTTCACCGGCAGCAGCCTCGACTGCTTCACCCCGTTCTCGATCGTAACCGGGATCTGCCTCGTGTTCGGCTATGCGCTGCTGGGCGCGGGCTGGCTCGTGCTGAAGACCGAGGGCGCGCTGCAGGCCTGGGCGCGCCAGCACGGGCGGCGGGCGTTCCTCGGCGTGTGCGCGGCGGTGCTGCTGGTGAGCATCTGGACGCCGGTGATGGAGCCGGACATCGCGCGGCGCTGGTTCTCCTGGCCCAATATCCTGCTGCTGGCGCCGGTGCCGATCGTGACCCTCGTGATCGCCTGGGCGACATGGGAGGCGCTCGGCCGCACCACCTCGCACTGGGGGCCGTTCACCGGCGCGATCGGGCTGTTCGCGATGTCGTATCTCGGCATCGCGATCAGCCTGTGGCCGATGATCGTGCCGCACCGCTTCACGCTGTGGCAGGCGGCCTCGGCGCCGGCCACGCAGGCGTTCCTGCTGGTCGGCGCGCTGGTCCTGCTGCCGATCATCCTGATGTACACCGGCTGGTCGTACTGGGTGTTCCGCGGCAAAGTGCGCGCCGATATCGGCTATCACTGAGCCTGCCGGCGCCGCGGTGCCGGCGCGCGGCGCGCGGATCACGCTCGAGGAGGTGCGCGACTTCGCCGCCGTGGAGGCGGCGTGGCGCGACCTCGAAAGCCGCGCCGCGCCCTCGTTCTTCCAGAGCTGGACCTGGGTCGGCTGCCTTGCCGGGGAGCGTTTCCCCGACCCCGTGCTGCTGCGCGCCGAGCGGGGCGGGCGCATCGTCGGGCTCGCCCTGCTCAATCGCATCGGCGGGAGGATGGGCGAGCAGCTCTGGCTCGGCGAAAGCGGCGATGCCGCGCTGGATGCAGTCTATGTCGAGCACAACGGGCCGCTGCTCGCGCGCGATGCGGCGGACCTGCTCGGCCCCTGCCTGCACGCGCTGCTCGCGGCACCGGTCGCGCCGCGCGCGCGGGCGCCGTGGCTGGGGCGGCGGGTGCGGCTCGCCGGCGTCGATGCGGCGGTGCGCGCCGCGGCCGAGGCGGCGGGCGTCGTGCGGCTGCGGCACGACGCCGTCGCGCCGAGCATCGACTTCAGCCGGCTGGCGCCGGGGCCGGAGGGATTCCTTGCAGCACTGAGTGCCAATACCCGGGCGCAACTCCGCCGCTCCGACCGCGCCTTCGCCGCCGCCGGGCCGATCGCGGCGCGGCGCGCCGAAACGCCGGAGGAGGTGGAGGCGTTCCTCGGCGAGCTCGCCGCCCTGCACCAGGCGCGCTGGCAGGCGCGCGGCAAGCCCGGCGCATTCGCCAACCCCGCCTTCGTCCGCTTCCACCGCGCGCTGCTCGCCCGCGCCCTGCCGCGTGGCGAGGCGGTGCTGCTGCGCGTCACCGCGGGGGCGGCGCTGATCGGCCTGCTCTACAATGTCCGCCTCGGCGGGCGGGAGGCGGCCTATCAGTCGGGCTTCGCCTACGCCTCGGCACCGGCGCACGGCAAGCCGGGGCTGTCCTGCCATCACGCGGCCATCGTGCGCGCGCGTGCCGAAGGAATCGCGGAATACGATTTCCTGGCCGGAGCGGATCGTTACAAGACCAGTTTCGCCAATCGGGCAACATCTTTACACTGGGTAGAAACGACGGCCCGCGGCACGCCGACGGGGCGCATGATGCGGTTGCAAGCCTGTGCGCGAATGGTTTGGAAAAGAATAGAAACGATTCTGCGCTGACACCAGTTTTTCTGGGCTTTGACAAGACTCTCGATTTTCCAATAGGTCACGAATTTCAACTTGTGAGGGATTGGCGCGCGCAGGCCCGTTAGGAAACTCCTCAACTTTAAGCGGCAGCCTCAAAAGAGAGACGACTCCTCATTTCATGAGATGGGACGCGCCGATGTCCACCCCCTCGACCGACCCGAGCGATGCGGCGCCAATCGGCGAGCCCGGTTCCGACCGGCTCACCCTCACGCTCGCGGAAATCCCCGTGGCGCTGGACGCGCAGTTCGAAGTGTTCGTCAACGGCGTGCAGGTGGGCGGGGTCGAGACCGCGACCGCCCTGCTCGCCGCCGGCCAGGCGCAGACCTTCACCTTCACCGGCAGCTTCGGCGCCGCGCCGCAGATCGCCATCGCCTTCCTCGACGACGTGCACAGCGTGAAGGGCGCGAAGGAACTCGACATCGCGTCGATCACCTATGACGGCGCCACCTATGGCGGTGTCGCGCTGCAGAACGGTCTCGATGCCGCGCGGCTGACCCTGACCGACAGCGCCCCGACCTGGAAATACGCCGGCGTCGCCGCCCTGATCGGCTCATCGACGCCGACCCCGACGCCATCACCGACGCCCACACCGACCCCGACACCGACACCGACACCGACCGCGGCCGCCGGACCCGACAAGGTCACGCTCACGCTGGCCGAGATTCCGGTGGCGCTCGACGCGCAGTTCAAGGTGTTCGTCAACGGCGTGCAGCAGGGCGGGGTCGAGACCGTCACCGCCCTGCTCGCGGCGGGCGAGTCGCAGACCTTCACCTTCACCGGCAGCTTCGGCGCCGCGCCACAGATCGCCATC
>JAFKFJ010000240.1 GCA_017307335.1 Alphaproteobacteria bacterium
CCAGTCGAGCCGCACGCCGCCGGCGACCACGCCCGCAAACCCCTCCGGCCCGAAGCGCGGCCCGGCGGCGGTGACCACCGCGCGGTCGAGCCCGCGGCCGCCGTCGACCAGCTCGCCGAGCGCGAAGCCGTTGCGTTCCTTCGCGCCACGGAACCATGAGGCCGCGGTGCCTTCGCCCACCCCCACCACGGGCCCGGCACTGCACGCGACCCGGCCGTCCGCGTGGAGCACGATGAAGCCGGCAAAGCGGGCGGGATAGAGCGCGAGGGCATCGCGCAGCGCCGCCGCGCAGCCCGGGCCGCCGCTGGCGACCGCCGGGGAGCCCGCGAGTCCGCCAAGCACCCCCGCCGCGTCGTCCAGAATCGCCTGATACCGGGCGGCGGCCGCCGCCCGGACGACGCGCGCCCGGTCCAGCGGCTGTGCCGCGACCATCCGGAATGCTTGCCACGCGATCACCGCCGCCAGCAGCAGCATGGGCACCGCAGCGAGCAGCAGCAGCAGCGCCACGCGCGCCCGCACCTGCCCAGGCCAGCGCAGCCGCACGCGCCCCCCCGTCGGCGCCGTGCCTGGCCGGGGAACGGCGCTACGCACGACGCCTGATCGGCGGTGTCACTTGCTCCGGTTGTCCTCGATCAGCCGCAACAGTCGCTCCGGAATGGGCTCCTTCGCCACCTTGTCGAAAAGCTGGTGGAGGCTGCGCTGCAGCCAGAGGTCGAAGGCGGCGTCGGGGACGGCGTCGGCATCCCGCGGCATGCGCGGCGCAGCGACCGGGGCTGGTTGTCTGGGCCGCGTCATCGCGAAATGCTTCATGCTTGCCGGGCTCCGGGCGGTGGGGACCGCCCTGGCCAGGGCCAACTTCAACTGTGCGTTCCTCAGGCTCACTTATAGCGGCGCCGGCGCGCGGCCACCAGCGAAACGCCCGGGGGCGTCCGCCGCAGGCGCATCCGCCAGAGCTCCGGCGTCCGGACGCTCTCCGAGCAACCATGCCTCAAGCTGCCGGCGGGCACGGAATACCCGGCTTTTCGCGGTGCCGACGGCGCAGCCCGTGGCCTCCGCCAGGGCCTCGTAGCTCAGCCCGTTGAGCACCACCATCACCAGCGCCTCGCGCTGATCGGCGGGCAGGCGGGCCATGGCGCGCGACAGTTCCTTGAGCGCAAGCCGGTCCTCGTGCGGCGCATCGGTCGCCAGCGCGGCCGCCGGCACGTCTTCGATATCCGTCGTGTCACGCCGCTTGCGCAGGTTGGAAATGAAGCGATTGCGCAGAATGCGGTGCATCCAAGCAGCAAAGTTGGTACCGGGGATGAAGCTCTCCTGCGCCGCAAGCGCGTTGCAAACGGCATCCTGCACCAGATCCTCCGCACTCGCCCGATTGCGGGTCAGTGCGAGTGCCTGAACGCGCAGCTTGGGGAGGATCGCGATTACCTGATCATGAAATACACTTTGGCTCATGCGTCCCTTCGCCTTTTTCCGCTTATGCTCGTCAGCAGTTCAATGAACGGTGGATTGCCGGGTTGCATGCGACACCTCACGACTGCGTGATGCAGGGCCGCATGAGTTGCGACGATGCCCGGGCGGTGCCATGCAACGAACGGAGCAATGGTGAAGCAGGCAGGCGTCCTGATGGTGAGGCCATGTGCTGCAACGGCGCGCGGTTGCGCAGACGATCATTCCTCGCTTTGCGTGGTGACGCGCTGCATGCTGCGCGCGAGGCTGGCGCGGGCACGCGAGACGCGCGCTTTTATGGTGCCGACCGGCACGTTGCAGATTTCCGCAGCCTGCTCGTAGCTCATTCCCTGCGCGGCCACGAGCACCAGCGACTCGCGCAGCAGCGGCGGAAGGATGTAGATCTGGCCTTCAAGATCGGCGAGTTCGCTGCGTGTCTCCTGGGCCGGCGGCGCCGGCTCCTCCGCCGGGACGCGCCGCTCCAGCAACGCCCGCTCGGTACGGCGGCGGCGGGCCTGCTCAAAGAAGGCGTTGCGAAGGATAACGAACAGCCACGCGCGAAGGTTCGTGCCCGGACGAAACTGGTGGAGCGCGCCCAGCGCGCGCACCAGCGCCTCCTGCACCAGGTCGTCGGCCTCGGTGCGGTCGCGTGTGACAAACCGCGCGTAGCCGCGCAGATCCGGCAACAGCGCAACAATCGCCGCGCGCAGATCAGGCGTGTTCAACGTCCCTCGCCCTGTTCAACCGACGCGTGCACTATGTTTGCCGGTGCCTGCACTCCTGCAAGGGGAAGAACGCAGTGAGCTGCCCGAGTCGCGAAGACCTGATCCGTGCACTGCCATATGCGCGCCGCTATGCGCGCGCGCTCACCGGCTCGCAGAGCACCGGCGACCATCTCGTCGAGCAAAGTCTGCGGGATGTGGGCGAGTCCGCGCTGACGGACGAGGATCTGCGCCTGCGCCTCTATCGCGAGGTGACGGCGCGCTTCAACGCGGCGCAGATCGACGCCGGGATTGGCGCCGAGCTGCGCCCCGTGCAACGGCAGCTGCTTCTGCTGACCGCGCTTGAAGAGCTGGGCGTGACCGACGCCGCCGCAATCGTCGGGCTCACCCCCGCGGCTGCCGCCACCGAGCTTGCCGACGCGCGGGAGCGCGTGCGCGACACCGCCGCGGCCGATGTGCTGATCATCGAGGATGAGCCGATCATCGCGATGGACATTGAGGAACTCGTACGCAATTGCGGCCATCGCGTCGTCGGCGTGGCCGCGAGCGAGACCGAGGCGGTGACGCTCGCCGAGCGCCACCGGCCCGGTCTCATTCTCGCCGACATCAATCTCGGTGCCGGCGGCGATGGCACGAGCGCGGTCGCGCGCATCGTGCGCAACCACCAAGTACCGGTGATCTTCGTCACCGCCTATCCTGAGCGGCTGCTGACCGGCACGGTGGTCGAGCCGGCGTTCGTCATCACCAAGCCGTTCGAACCGATGATGCTGGCGATTGCGACCTATCAGGCCGTGACCGGCGGGCTGCGCCTGCCCTGAGCGTCGCCGCGGCGAGAAACGCCACCGGAGCCGGAACCATCTGCCGGCCTGCGCATTCATGCTGCGAGGACTCCACCGCGGCGGCGTCGCCGCCACTGTCGCGGAAGCCTACTGTCGCAGAAGCCCACTGTCGCGGAAGCAATGAGCGAAACCGGAACCACCGAGCGGCCGCGGGTCGCCGTTGCCGGCGTGGCCGCCGAAGGCACGCCGGCGCCACGCATCTACTACCTCCATCCGCTCGCGGCCGGGGCGCTGCGCGCATGGGACGCGCATCTGGCGCGTGCGGCGCGGCTCGGCTTCAGCCACCTGCTGATCGCGCCGCCATTCGCGGCCGAGGATCTTCGTGCGGCAGAGGATTTCGACCGGCCGCATCCTGCGCTCGCCGCCGGCGATGACTCGCTTGCGGCGCTGCACGCGATCGCCGAAGCGTGCGCGGCGCATGGGCTCGTTCCGCTGCTGGATGTCGTGCTCGACCGGGTCGCCGGCGGCGGAGCGATGGCGGCCGCGCGACCCGACCTGTTCCGCGCGCCCGATCCGGCCCGCGCGTTGGACCCGCGCAGCTACCCCGCCGACGGAGACGTCGCTGCCGCGCGCTTCGACGTCGCGGCCGAGCCGCTGGCGCACTGGTGGGCCGCCCAGCTCGCATCGTGGCACCAGGCCGGCATGCGCGGGTTCCGTTTCGACGGGCTGGCGGCCGTGCCGGCACAGGCGTTGCGACGCACGATCGCACTGCTGCGGGACGAGGCACCGGACGCGCTGCTGCTCGCCTGGACCCCGGGACTGACCGCCGAGCAGGCGACCGCCCTCGCCGGCAGCGGCCTCGATTGCGTCTTCTCCTCGCTGCCCTGGTGGAACTTTCGCGACGAGTGGTTCTGGGCCGAGGCGGAGCGGCTGGCGCACGTCGCGCGTGTAGTCGCGCCGGTCGAGGCGCCGTTCGGTGCACGCCTCGCGCCCGACGTCGCCGACTCCACGCGGCGGTGCGCCGCGGCGCGCCGGCTCGCGCGATTCGCCGCGGGAATGGGTGCCGGCTGGCTGATGCCGATGGGCTTCGAATGCGGCGCACGCCAGCCGCTCGACGCGCGCCAGGCCGCACTCGACACCTGGGATGCCGACCCCCTGCTTGCCGCTGCGATCGCCACCGCGAACGCCGAGCGGCGGGCGGCGCCGGCCGCACAACGGGTGAGTGCGCCGCGCGCCGACGCCGTCGTTCTGCTGCGCGCCGACGGGGCGGGAACCGGCGGGGCCTGCGCGCTGGTGGCGAATGCTTCGCTCGACCGGTCGACACCGCTCGCCCTCGCGCCGCTGCTGCGCACGCTGCGCGCGGAGTGCATGGCGGCGCAACTCGCCCCGGGCGAAGTCCTTCGCTTGCGGCTGCTCCCGTCACGGCCGATCACGCTCGACCGGCCGCCGCTCGCGCGCACGGCCACCGCCGCCTCGCAGGCGCCGCGCCTCGCGATCGAAGCGGTGTCGCCGAGCGTCGATGGCGGCCGCTACGCCGCCAAGCGCCTGGTCGGCGATACGCTGAGCGTGAGCTGCGACGTGGTCTGCGACGGGCACGGTCAGCTCGGCGTGGCGCTGCTCTGGCGCAGCGCCGACGAAGCAGCGTGGCGACAGACGCGCATGCGGCCGCTGGGCAACGACCGTTTCGCGGCGGAGTTCGCGCTGTCCCGCGTCGGCCGCTGGCTGTTCACGATCGAGGCCTGGTACGACGCCTTCGCGACCTGGCGCGACGAGGTGGGCAAGAAACACGCGGCCGGCGTCGACATCCGGCTGGAGCTGATGGAAGGCGCCGCGATGGTGCGCGAGACGGCCGAGCGGCTGCCGGCGCTGCGCGACGTCGCCGCCACGCTGGCGCAGGCGGATGCAGACGCCGCGACCACCTTGCTGCTCTCGGCGCGCATCGCCGCGCTGATGGCCGAGGGCGATCGGCGCCCCTTCGCGATCCGCCTGAACGCGCCGTGCGCCGTGGACGCCGACCGCACGCGCGCCGCGTTCGCGTCGTGGTATGAGCTGTTTCCACGCTCGATGAGCGACGATGCGACGCGACACGGCACGTTCCGCGACGTCATCCGCCATCTGCCGCGCATCGCCGCGATGGGCTTCGATGTGCTCTATTTCCCGCCGATCCATCCGATCGGCCGGACCGCCCGCAAGGGCCGCAACAACGTGCTGGGCGCGGGGCCGGGGAATCCCGGCAGCCCCTATGCGATCGGCGGGCCGGCCGGCGGACACGATGCGATTCATCCGCGCCTCGGCACGCTGGCGGATTTCGCGGCCCTGCGCGACGCGGCGGCGGCAATGGGGATCGAGCTGGCGCTCGATTTCGCCGTGCAGTGCTCGCGCGACCACCCGTGGCTCGCGGAACACCCGGGCTGGTTCGACTGGCGCCCCGACGGTTCGCTGAAATTCGCCGAGAACCCGCCGAAGAAATACGAAGACATCGTCAACGTCGATTTCTACACGTCCGACGCGGTGCCGGAGCTGTGGGTGGCGCTGTGCCGGATCGTGCTGTTCTGGGCAGAGCAGGGCGTGCGCATCTTCCGCGTCGACAACCCGCACACGAAGCCGTTCCCGTTCTGGGAATGGCTGATCGGGGAAGTGCGCGCGGCCTATCCCGACGCGATCTTCCTCGCCGAAGCGTTCACCCGGCCGAAGATCATGGCGCGGCTCGCCAAGCTCGGCTTCACCCAGTCGTATACCTACTTCACCTGGCGCAACACCCGCGCCGAGCTGCAGGAGTACCTGACCGAACTGTCCACGCTGCCGATGGCCGACTTCTTCCGGCCGAACTTCTTCGTCAACACGCCCGACATCAACCCGCTCTTCCTGCAGACATCCGGCCGCGCCGGCTTCCTGATCCGCGCCGCGCTGGCGGCGACGCTGTCGGGATCGTGGGGAATTTATTGCGGCTTCGAGCTTTGCGAGGCGGCCGCTCTGCCCGGGCGCGAGGAATACGCCGATTCCGAGAAATACCAGCTCCGGGCCTGGGATTGGGACCGGACCGGCAACATCGTCGCGGAGATCGCCGTGCTCAACAGCATCCGTCGCGCCAACCCGGCCCTGCACTCGCACCTGGGCGTCACGTTCCTCGCCGGCGACAACGACCAGATCCTCACCTACGCGAAGGCTTCCCCCGACAACGGCAACCTCGTCGTCGTGGCCGTGAGCCTCGATCCGCACCATCCGCAGGCAGGCGGGTTCGAGCTGCCGCTGTGGCGCTGGGGCCTCGACGATAAGAGTGACGTGCTCGCCGAGGACCTGCTGCGGCCCGCCGAGTCGCGATGGACGCCCGGCTGGCAGCGCGCCGAACTCTCGCCGCAGGCGCCGTACGGCATCTGGCGGCTGCGGCGGGCACCGTGAGCACCCGCATCACGCGGCACTCGCCGCTGCACACCGATCCTCTGTGGTACAAGGACGCGGTCATCTACCAGCTCCATGTCAAGTCGTTCTTCGACGCCGACAACGACGGGGTCGGCGATTTTCGCGGTCTGGTGGAAAAGCTGGACTACATCGCCGAACTCGGCGTGACCGCCATCTGGCTGCTGCCGTTCTACCCGAGCCCCCGGCGCGACGACGGCTATGACATCGCGGACTATCGCAGCGTGCACCCGGAATACGGCGCTCTTGCCGACGTGCGCCGCCTGATCGCCGCGGCGCATGAGCGCGGGTTGCGCGTCATCACCGAGCTGGTGATCAACCACACCAGCGACCAGCATCCATGGTTCCAGCGCGCCCGTCAGGCCAAGCCCGGCTCGTCCGCGCGCAACTTCTACGTCTGGTCCGACACCGACCAGAAATATCTCGGCACGCGCGTCATCTTCGTCGATGTCGAGAAGAGCAACTGGACCTGGGACCCGGTGGCCGGCGCCTATTTCTGGCACCGCTTCTACTCCCACCAGCCCGACCTCAACTTCGACAATCCCCGCGTGATGCAGGAGGTGTTCTCCGTCATGCGGTTCTGGCTCGACCTCGGCATCGACGGGCTGCGGCTCGACGCGGTGCCGTATCTGGTCGAGCGCGAAGGCACGATCAACGAGAACCTGCCGGAGACGCACGCCATCCTCAAGCGCATCCGCGCCGAGATGGACCGCCACGGGCCGGAACGCATGCTGCTCGCCGAGGCCAACCAGTGGCCGGAGGACGCGCAGCAGTATTTCGGCGACGGCGACGAGTGCAACATGTGCTTCCACTTCCCGCTGATGCCGCGCATGTACATGGCGATTGCGCGGGAGGACCGGTTCCCGATCACCGACATCCTGCGCCAGACGCCGGAGATCCCGGCAACCTGCCAGTGGGCGGTGTTCCTGCGCAACCATGACGAGCTGACGCTGGAAATGGTGACCGACGGCGAGCGCGACTATCTGTGGGAGCACTACGCCGCCGACCGGCGCGCACGGCTCAATCTCGGCATCCGCCGCCGCCTCGCGCCGCTGTTGGAGCGCGACCGGCGGCGGATCGAGCTGATGAACGGGCTCCTGCTCTCCATGCCGGGCACGCCGGTGCTGTACTACGGCGACGAGATCGGCATGGGCGACAACATCCATCTCGGCGACCGCGACGGCGTGCGCACACCGATGCAGTGGTCGCCCGATCGCAACGGCGGCTTCTCGCGCGCCGACCCCGCGCGTCTCGTGCTGCCACCGATCATGGACCCGCTGTACGGGTTCCAGGCGGTGAACGTCGAGGCGCAGGCAGCCGATCCGCACAGCCTGCTCAACTGGACGCGCCGCATGCTCGCCGTCCGGCGCCGCTTCTCCGCGTTCGGGCGCGGCGGCTTCCGGCTGCTCTATCCGGGCAACCGGAAGGTACTCGCTTTCCTGCGCGAGTTCGGCGAAGGCGACACGGAGGAGACGATCCTCTGCGTCAGCAACCTCTCGCGCACCGCGCAGGCGGTGGAGCTCGATCTCGCCGCGTTCGCCGGGCGGGTGCCGGTGGACATGGTGGGCGGGGCGGTGTTTCCGCCCATCGGCCAACTGCACTACCTGCTCACGCTGCCGCCGTACGGGTTCCTCTGGTTCCTGCTCGCGGCGAGTGCGCAGCTCCCGGCGTGGCACGTGGCGCCGCCGGAGGCGCTGCCGGAGTTCGCGACCATCGTCGTCCGCAACGGGCTTTTCGAAGCCCTGCAGCCGCCCGGCCGGACGATCATCGAAAACGAGGCGCTGCCGGCCTACCTGCCGAAGCGCCGCTGGTTCGCCGCGAAGGATGAGCGGCTGGAGGACGTGCGCATCGCCTATGCGGTGCCGCTGCCGCACGCGGGCGACGTCGTGCTGGCGGAAGTTGCAGCGCGGTTGCCGGCGCGGTCCGAGCACTATGTCCTGCCGCTCGCGGTCGCGTGGGAGGACGAGACCGTCGGTGCGCTGCCCCAGCAGCTCGCCCTCGCCCGCGTGCGGCGCGGACGGCGCGTCGGCATGCTGACCGACGCCTTCGCGGTGGATGCGCTGGCACTCGGCGTGCTCGCCCAGTTGCGCGACGGAAGCACGCTGCCGCTTGCTGACGGTGCGGAGCTGCGCTTCGTGGCGAGCCCGCGGCTTGCGGAGATCGCGGTGCCCGAGGGGCCGGAGATCCGCCGGCTCTCGGCCGAGCAGTCCAACAGCTCGCTCATCATCGGCGATGCCGTGATGCTGAAGATGATCCGCCGGCCGAGCGAGGGCATCAACCCCGAGGTCGAGATGACCCGCGTGCTCACCGAGCGCGGCTTCGCCAACAGCGCCCCGCTGCTCGGCGAGGTGACGCGCGTCGACGCCGACGGCACGCCGTACACGCTGATGCTGGCGCAGGGCTTCGTGCGCAACCAGGGCGACGGCTGGACCTTCACACTCGACTTCCTCGCCCGGGCGGTCGAGGAAGTTGCCGTCACCGGCGAGCCGGCACTTGGCGATCACGACGTGTTCGCGAGCTACATGGGCTTCGCCGGCACGATCGGCCGGCGCCTCGGCGAGCTGCACGCGACGCTGGCGGAGCCGACCGACGATCCCGACTTCGCGCCGCACGAAGCCGATGCGGCGACAGCGCAGGCGTGGGGCGAGGCGGCGCTGGCCCAGCTCGACGCCGCCTTGCGGGTGCTGCAGGGCGTCGAGTCCTGGCCGGACTCGTCGTCCCACATCCTGGCCGAAGAGCTTCTCATGCGTCGCGAGGCGCTGCATGCCGCCGTGGCGCGCCTTGCCGCATCCGGCACCGGTGCCCTCTGCACGCGCGTCCACGGCGACTTCCATCTCGGTCAGGTTCTCGTGGTGCAAGGCGACGCCTTCATCATCGACTTCGAGGGCGAGCCGGCCCGGCCGCCGGCGGAACGGCGGCGCAAATCCTCGCCGATGCGCGATGTCGCCGGTCTCGCGCGCAGCTTCGACTACGCCGTCGCCGCCGCCGCGCCGGGCCGCACCGCGGCCTCGCCGCTCACCGAGGAGCGGCGCATCGGCCTGCTCGAACATTTCCGCACCGAGGCCGAGCGCGCCTTCTTCGACGCGTACCATGCGGTGCTCGACGCGGCGCCACGGCGCTGGGTCGGGCCGGACGACGGTGCGGCGCTGCTCGATCTCTTCATGCTGGAGAAGTCGGCGTACGAGGTGTGCTACGAGGCGGCGAACCGGCCCACGTGGCTGCCGATCCCGCTGCGCGGCCTGCACGCGATCGCGCACCGCCTGCTCACCCCCGAGCCGGTCGCGTGAACGGCGCGCCCGATCCGGCCGCCATCGCTGCGATCGTCACGGCGCGCCATGGCGATCCGTTCGCCGTGCTCGGCCCGCACGAGGTCGCGCAGGGCTGCGCGGTCCGCGTCTTCCTGCCGGATGCGACGGCCGTCACCGCGATCGCGCGCGATGGCGGCGCCACGCTCGCCGAGCTTGCGCGTATCGACGGCGCCGGGTTCTGGTGCGGCGTGATGCCGGCGCATCTGCCCTACCGCCTGCGCGTCACCACCGGCGCGATCGAGCAGGAGATCGAGGACCCGTATGCGTTCGGCCCGGCGCTCGGCGACCTCGACATCCATCTGCTCGCCGAGGGCCGCCACCACGAGTTCGGCCGCACGCTCGGTGCGCATCCGGCGGAGATGCACGGCGTCAGCGGCGTGCGCTTCGCCGTCTGGGCCCCCAATGCGCGCCGGGTTTCGGTCGTCGGCAGCTTCAACGGCTGGGACGGGCGCCGCCACCCGATGCGCCTGCGCCACGCCGCCGGCGTGTGGGAGCTGTTCATCCCCGGAATCGGTCCCGGCGCGTTGTACAAATACGAGCTGCTCGGCCCCGACGGCGCCCTGCTGCCATTGAAGGCCGATCCGGTCGCGGGGGCCGCGGAGCGGCCACCCGCCACCGCCTCCATCGTGGTCGACGACACGCGGCACTGGCACGACGCGGCATGGCGCGCAGCACCACCGCGCGGCGACGGCCCGATCAGCATCTATGAGGTGCACGCCGGCTCCTGGCTCACCGCGAACGAGCCCGGCGCCGACACGTTCACTCACCTGGCGCAGCGCCTCGTGCCCTACGTGAAGCGCATGGGATTCACCCATGTCGAGCTGCTGCCGGTGATGGAGCATCCGTTCCACGGCTCCTGGGGCTATCAGCCGCTCGGCCAGTTCGCGCCCAGCGCGCGGCTCGGCCCACCGGAGGCGTTCGCCGCCTTCGTCGACCGCTGCCACGACGCCGGCATCGGCGTGATCCTCGACTGGGTGCCCGGCCATTTCCCCACCGACGCGCACGGGCTGGCACGCTTCGACGGCACCGCGCTCTACGAGCATGCCGACCCGCGTGAGGGATTTCAGCGCGACTGGAACACGTATCTCTACAATCTCGGCCGTACTGAAGTGCGCGGGTTCCTGATCGGCAGCGCGCTGCACTGGCTGGAGCACTACCACGCCGACGGGCTGCGCGTCGATGCGGTAGCGGCGATGCTCTACCGCGACTACAGCCGCAATGCGGGCGAGTGGATTCCCAACATCCATGGCGGGCGCGAGAACCTCGAAGCAATCAGTTTCTTCCAGGAGCTGAGCCGCGTGGTGCGGGAACGGTGCCCGGATGCGCTGCTGATCGCCGAGGAAAGCACGGCGTGGCCCGGTGTGACGCGCGACGCCGATGCCGGCGGGCTCGGCTTCTCGCACAAATGGAACATGGGCTGGATGCACGACACGCTGGCCTACATGCACGAGGACCCCGTGTACCGGCGCTGGCATCACGACCGGATCACGTTCGGGCTGCTCTATGCCTTCTCCGAGCGCTTCGTGCTGCCGCTCTCGCACGACGAGGTCGTCTACGGAAAAGGCTCGCTGCTCGGCAAGATGCCGGGCGATGATTGGCGGCGCTTCGCCAACCTGCGCGCGTATCTCGGCTTCATGTGGACCTATCCCGGCAAGAAGCTGCTGTTCATGGGCGGCGAGTTCGCGCAGGCACGGGAGTGGAACCACGATGCGGAACTCGACTGGTTTCTGCTCGACGATCCGCGCCACGCCGGCGTGCAGCGCCTGGTCCGCGACCTCAACGGCCACTACCGCGAAATCCGCGCGCTGCATCGCTACGACGACGCGCCCGAGGGGTTTCGCTGGGTGGTGGTGGACGATCGCGAGCGCAGCGTCTTCGCCTATCTCCGCCTCGGCGGGCCGGAGGATGCGCCGGTGCTGGTGGTGTGCAACTTCACCCCGGTGCCGCGCACCGGCTACCGCCTCGGCCTGCCACGCGCCGGGCATTGGCGCGAGGTGCTGAACAGCGACGCCGCGACCTATGGCGGCGGCAATGTCGGCAACGGCGGCGGGGTTGACGCGGTGGCCGAGGGCAGCCACGGCCTGCCGGCCTCCGCCGTCCTGACCCTGCCGCCGCTCGCGACGCTGGTGCTGCAGGCCGCCTGATGCCTTGGGCCGCCGGGGCGCACCGCAGGCGCCTCATTGCGCCGCCACTTCCGCCGCAATCTCGCCACAGGAGACTGGTGGACATGCCTCCGCGTCCGATCGGCGCATGCAACGCTGCGGACGATGGTCGGCGGCAAACGTGGCGACGGCGCCTCGGTCGCCGTTCTGGAGGGAAGATGAACCGCCTGGTCGTCGTCTCCAACCGCGTGCCGCTGCCCCCCGGCCGCACACAGGCCGGCGGGCTGGCGGTCGCCCTCGACGGGCTCATGGAGCAGCGCGGCGGGCTCTGGTTCGGCTGGAGCGGCGCGGTCGTCGCCACCGATCCGGGCTGCCGCGTCACGGTGCGCCAGGAAACCGGCATCGACTACGCGACGATCGACCTCAGCGAGGAAGAGTACGCGAGCTACTACAACAACTTCTCCAACGCCGTGCTGTGGCCGCTGCTGCACACGATGCCGGAGCTGATGTCGTTCGACCGCCGCGACGCCGAGGTCTATCGCGCGGTGAACGCGCGCATGGCGGCGACGCTGCAGCCCCTGCTGCGCGCGGACGACCTCGTCTGGCTGCACGATTTCCATCTGCTGCCGCTGCCCGCCGCGCTGCGCGCGCTCGGGGTCACCCACCCGATCGGATTCTTCCTGCACGTCCCCTTCGCCAGCCCCGACGTGCTGGCCGCGGCGCCGGCGATGGCAAGCCTGGTGCGCGACGTGCTGGCGGCCGACCTGATTGGCTTTCAGACCGAGAACGACCTCAACAACTTTGCCGCCGCCGCCGAAGCCTTCGCGGACGCCACGCGGCTTGCCGCCAACGTCGTCATGGTCAACGGGCGCCGTGTGCGCCTCGGCGTGTTCCCGGTCGAGATCGAGGCGCACGGCTTCGCCGAGATCGCCGCCCGCAGCGCCACGAACGGCGCGGCCGAGCGCCTGCGCGCGAGCCTGCGCGGGCAGGATCTCATTCTCGGCGTCGAGCGGCTCGACCCCACCAAGGGGCTGCTGCAGCGCCTCGCCGCGCTGCGTCGGCTGCTGGAGCAGCACCCGGCCTGGGTGCGGCGCGCGACGCTGCTGCAGATCGCCGCCGAATCCCGCAAGGACGTGGGGCTCTACCGCACGTTGCGCGCGACGCTCGACCGCGAGGCGGGGCGGCTCAACGGCGATTTCGCCGAGCCGGACTGGCAGCCGCTGCGCCTCGTCTCGCGCGCCGTCGACCGCACGCTGATCGCGGGCTACATGCGCCTCGCGCGCGTGGGGCTCGTGACACCGCTGCGCGACGGCATGAACCTGGTCGCCAAGGAGTTCGTGGCCGCCCAGGACCCGGCCGATCCCGGCGTGCTCGTCCTGTCGCGGTTCGCGGGCGCGGCGCAGCAGCTCGACGCCGCGCTGCTGATCAATCCGCACGACACCGACGCCCTGGCCGAGGCGATGCTGCGCGCGCTCACGATGCCGCTCGCCGAGCGGCAGGAGCGGTGGGAGGCGCTGTGGGCGACGATCGAGCGCCGCTCGCCGCTGGCCTGGGGCCGCGCCTTCGTGGCCACCCTGCTGCGCGCCGCGGCGATCGGCCCGGTGAGCGTGCGGCCCGGCGCGCTCGCCGCCGCCCGCCCCGCCGCGACGCCGCGCGGCCGCGCCCTGATGCTGCCCGAGCACGAGCCGCCGCGCGCCCAGTTCCTGCCCGAGCGGGCCAAGCTGAACTGAGCGCGCGGCGGGCTGCTCACACCACCTGCCGCACGGTGTCCGAGGCCAGCGTCAGCGCCATCCGCCGGCGGCTGGGCGCGCCGCGCGCCAGCGCCTCGGCCAGATGGGCCGCCTGGGTCAGCGTCGCCTTCGGCGGCAGCGGCGGCTCGTTCGGATCGACGATCGCCTCGATCAGCACGGGGCCCGGCGTCGCGAGCGCGATCCCCAGCGCCTCGGCGCATTCCTCCGGCCGCTCGATCGTGAACGCCGTCAGCCCGAAGCCGCGTGCCACCGCCGCGAAGTCGATCGGCTGCAGGTCACAGCCGTAGTCAGGGTTGCCGAGCGTGACGAGCTGCTCCCACTTGACCTCGCCCAGGGTGTCGTTGCGGATCACCACGATCTTCACGTCGAGCTCGTATTTCTTGAGCGTCGCGAGATCCGCGAGCGACGCCGCGAGCCCCGCGTCACCCACGACACAGACCGCCATGCGGCCGGGATGCGCAATCGCCCCGGCCAGCGCGTAGGGCACCGCGGCACCGAGGGTCGCGAACGTGCCGGAGCAGGCGAACTGCATGCTCCCGCGCATGCGCAGGTAGCGCGCGGCGAAGGTCGTGCCGGCGCCGTTGTCCACCGCCAGCAGCGCGTTCTCCGGCAGATGGCGGTCGAGCTCGCGCAGGACGAGCTGCGGCTTCATCGGCGTATCGCCGCGCGTCGCCTGCTTCTCCAGTTCCTCCCGCCATTCCTCGAGCCCGCTCTGCGCGGTCTCCAGGAACAGCCGGTCGTCATGCGCCTCCAGCCGCGGCAGCAGGGCACGCAGGACGGCCACGGTCTCGCCGACGATGCCGACCTCGGCCGGGGTACGCAGCCCGATGCGCGCCTCGTCGCGGTCGATCTGCACCACCCGCGCCTGCCCCGGCCGCGGATAGTATTCGAGGTACGGAAAGCCGCTGCCGACGATGAGCAGCGTGTCGCAGCCCTCCATCGCATCCTGCGCCGGACGGCTGCCGAGCAGGCCGGGCGTGCCGACCACGGCCGGATGACTGTCCGGCAGCGCGCCCTTGCCGAGCAGCGCCTCGACCACCGGGCTCGCCAGCCGCGCCGCCAGCGCCGCCAGCTCGTTCTGCGCCCCCAGCGCCCCGCGGCCCGCGAGGATGCAGATGCGCCGCCCGGCGTTGAGCACGTCGGCCGCGCGCGCCAGCGACGTCTCGGCCGGGATCGGCGCCGCCTGGCTTCCCTGCGGCATCTGGCGCGGCCCCATGCGCTGGCTGCGGGCCGCGCGCCCGAGCGAGGCGAACTGCACGTCGAGCGGGATCGCGACATGCGCCACCGCGCGCCGCGCCAGCGCCATCCGGCAGGCGCGCTCGGCCACGGTCTCGGCATGCGCCGGGCCCATCACGCGGGCGCTGTAGCAGGCGACATCGGCGAGCAGCCGGTCGATCTCCACGTCCTGCTGCGCATCGGTCGCGATCAGGTCGTGATGCTGCATGCCGGTGATCGCCAGCACCGGCTGCCCGTCGAGCTTGGCGTCATAGAGGCCGTTGAGCAGCCCCACGCCGCCCGGCCCCGATGTCGCCATGCAGACCCCCAGTTGGCCCGTGTACCGGGCATAGCCGCTGGCGGCCAGGGCGGCCGCGGCGGGGTGGCGCGTCTGCACCAGCGCGATGTCGTCGCTCCGTTTACGCAACGCTTCCACGAAGCCGTTGATCCCGTCCCCAGGGATCCCGAAGACGACGCTCACGCCCCAGTTGAGCAATGTCTGGACGATAAAATCGCTAGTTGTTTCAGCCATTTAAGGCCTCCCGGTGTGCCGGGAGAGAAACCTTCCCAAGGCCGCCGGGTTCCCGACGAAGTGTGCGAGAATCGCAATCGTTCCGACATTGGCATGTCAACGGCGTCAGGGGGGACTCGCGGTCCCCCCCCGCCGCCGGGTATAGTTGGGGCAACTGCCGGCCCGGGGCACACGGGTTCGTGAGCTTGCGTGGGGTCGGATGGTGAGTATCCTGGCGGTGCAACCGCGACCAGATAGCGGTATGTGGCGCAGCGCCGGAGTCGGTCGATAACAAGGACAAGAAGAGGATCACCTCGTGGCGAATGAAAAGGCGCAAAACGTTCAGGATGTATTCCTGAACCATGTGCGCAAGAACAAGACTCCGGTCACTGTATTCTTGGTGAACGGCGTCAAGCTTCAGGGAATCATCACCTGGTTCGACAATTTTTCGGTGCTGCTTCGCCGCGACGGGCATACGCAGCTCGTCTACAAGCACGCCATCAGCACCGTGATGCCGGGGGCGCCGATCCAGCTTTTCGACGGCAGCAAGCCCGAGGGCTCGTCCACCACGCTCACCATCCCGCAGCGTGAGGCCGCCGCGGCCGGTGGCTGATCCCATCCATGTCTGAACCCGCGGGCAGTCCGACCCGCGCGGCCGTCATCCTGCCATGGGAACGGCCCGAGCACCACGGCGAGGCGGCGCGGGCGGCCGAGGCGCGGCTGGCGGAGGCGATCGGGCTCGCGGCCTCGATCGGCCTCGTCGTCGTGCACTCGGCCATCCTGCCGCTGCGCGCGCGCCGGCCCGCGACCCTGCTCGGCGAGGGACAGGTCGCGGCGCAGGAGGGCGCGCTGCGGGCCCAGGGTGTCACGGTCGCGATCATCGACGCGGCGCTGAGCCCGGTGCAGCAGCGCAACCTGGAACGCGCCTGGGGCTGCAAGGTGATCGACCGCACCGGGCTCATCCTCGACATCTTCGGCGCCCGCGCCCGCACGCGGGAAGGCACGCTGCAGGTGGAGCTGGCGCACCTGGACTATCAGCGCAGCCGGCTGGTGCGGTCCTGGACCCACCTGGAACGCCAGCGCGGCGGCTTCGGCTTCCTCGGCGGGCCCGGTGAGACGCAGATCGAGGCCGACCGCCGGCTGATCGGCGAGCGCATCGTCAAGCTCAGGCGCGAGCTGGAACAGGTGCGCCGCACCCGCGCGCTGCACCGCGAGGCGCGGCGGCGGGTGCCGTTCCCGGTGGTCGCCCTGGTCGGCTACACCAATGCCGGCAAGAGCACGCTGTTCAACGCGCTGACCGGTGCCGGCGTCGCGGCGCGCGACCAGCTTTTCGCCACCCTCGACCCGACCATGCGCGGCCTGCGCCTGCCTTCCGGGCGGCGGGCGATCCTGTCGGACACGGTGGGTTTCGTGAGCGAGCTGCCGACCGAGCTGGTCGCCGCCTTCCGCGCGACGCTGGAGGAGGTGGCGGAGGCGGACGTGATCCTGCACGTCCGCGACATCGCCCACCCGGACACCGCCGCGCAGCGCGCCGACGTCGTCGCGGTGCTCGACGACATGGTGACGGATGGCATGCTCGACGCCGGCTGGCCGTCGCGGACGATCGAGGTGCTGAACAAGGCTGACCTCGCCGGCGGCGTCGCCGCGGTGACGGTGCGCAACGGTGCGGTCGCGACCTCGGCGGTGACCGGCGAGGGGCTTTCCGACCTGCTGGGTGCGATCGACGCGCGCATCGCCGCCGGCATGGAGATCGCCGACTACGCGATCGCGCCCGCGGATGGCGCGCGGCTCGCCTGGCTCTACCAGCACGGCGAGGTCATCGCCCGCGACGACGCGCCGGAGGCGATCCGCGTGCGCGTCCGCCTGCTGCCCTCCGACCGCGCGCGGTTCGAGCGGGTGGCGGCGGGCTGAGGCTCACTCGGCCGCCGCGCGCTCGCGCGCCTTCGCCGCCTGCCAGGCGGCCTCCATCTCTTCCAGCGTCGCCTCCGCCGGCAGCCGTCCCGCGGCGGCGAGGGTGGCTTCCACCGCGCCGAAGCGGCGGGCGAACTTGTCGTTCGCGGCGCGCAGGCACGTCTCGGGATCGAGCCGCAGCTTGCGCGCCAGGTTCGCCAGCACGAACAGCAGGTCGCCCACCTCGTCGGCGAGGCGCGCGGGGTCGGCGCCCGGCAGCTCCGCGCGCAGCTCGTCGATCTCCTCGGAGAACTTGTCCATCACGGCGGCCGCGTCCGGCCAGTCGAAGCCGACGCGGGCGGCCCGCGCCGTCAGCTTCTCCGCCCGCGTCAGCGCCGGCAGGGCGTGCGGGATGCCGGCGAGGGTTCCGGTCTCGGCACGCTGGGCACGCTCGGCCCGCTTCTGCTCCTCCCACGCGAGCGACTGCGCGCCGGCGCTGCGCGCGGCGGCCTCGCCGAAGACATGCGGGTGGCGGCGGACCATCTTGTCGGCGATCGCGGCCGCGACGGTCGCGAAGTCGAACCGCCCCGCCTCCTCGGCCAGCCGGGCGTGATAGACGACCTGGAACAGCAGGTCCCCGAGTTCATCGGCCAGCGCCGGCATGTCGCCGCGCCCGATCGCGTCGGCGACCTCATACGCCTCCTCGATCGTGTAGGGCGCGATGGTGGCGAAGGTCTGCTCGCGGTCCCAGGGGCAGCCGCCGGCCGGGTCGCGCAGCGCGGCCATGATGTCGAGCAGGCGGCGGAGTTCGGCTTCGGCGCGGTGCGGCACGGGCATCTCCCTGGGACCCGCCGCCTCATAGCGCGCGGCGCGCCCGCTTGGCAGACGCGGCGGAGCGGCGCACCCTGGGCCAGGTCACACCAAAGCGGGAGGAAACGGCGCCCATGGCCCGCGTCGCCATCATTGCCACGGGATTCATCGGCCGCGCGTGGGCGATCAGCTACGCCCGCGCCGGCCACAGCATCGCGCTCTGGGACGCGAAGCCGGAGGCCCCGGCCGCGGCGCTCGCCTACATCGACGCGCTGCTGCCCGACCTCGCCGCCAACGGGCTGATCGACGAGCCGCCCGCGGCCCTCCGCGCGCGCATGAGCGTCGCGCCCACGCTCGCGGCCGCGCTCGACGGCGTCGACTGGGTGCAGGAGAACACGTTCGAGGACGTGGTGGTGAAGCGCGAGATCTTCGGACGCATGGACCCGCTGGCCCCGCCCGGCGCCATCCTCGCCAGCTCCACCTCCGCGATCCTGCCCTCGCTGTTCACCGAGGACCTCGCCGGCCGCCGCCGCTGCCTCGTCGTCCACCCGCTGAACCCGCCCTATGCGATCCCGGCCGCCGAGGTGGTGCCGGCGCCCTGGACCGACCCGGCGGTGGCCGAGCGCGCCGCGGCGTTCCTGCGCGCGGCCGGGCATGCGCCGATCGTGATGCAGCGCGAGCTGGACGGCTTCGTGATGAACCGGCTGCAGGGCGCGCTGCTGGAGGAAGCCTTCCGGCTGGTCGCCGACGGCTATGCCAGCGCGGAGGACGTGGATATCGGCCTGCGCGAAGGCCTGGCACTGCGCTGGTCGTTCATGGGGCCGTTCGAGACCATCGACCTCAACGCGCCCGGCGGCGTGCGCGACTACGTGGAGCGGTACCAGCAGGTCTACACCCGCATCCACCCGTCGATGACGCGCCGGGTGGACTGGGCCGGGCCGGTGCTGGAATCGGTCGAGGCGGATCGTCGCCGCACCCTGCCGGCGGACAAGCTCATGGACCGGCAGGCGTGGCGCGACCGCCGGCTGATGGCGCTCGCCGCGCACAAGCGGCGCGCCGCGCGCGAGATCGGATCGTAGGAAGGGCCGGCAGGCATGGCACAGAGCCGCAAAGTCATCATCACCTGCGCCGTCACCGGCGCCATCCACACGCCGTCGATGTCGCCGCACCTGCCGGTGACGCCGGAGGAAATCGCCGCAGCGGCCGTGGGCGCGGCGGAGGCGGGTGCCGCCATCGTGCATCTGCACGCGCGCAATCCCGAGGACGGGCGGCCCGACCAGTCGCCGGAGGCGTTCGGGCGGTTCCTCTCGCGCATCAAGCAGCAGACCGCCGCGGTGCTGAACCTGACCACCGGCGGCGCGCCGTTCATGACGGTCGAGGAGCGCGTGCGCCCGGCGGCGACGTTCAAGCCGGAAGTGGCGTCGCTGAACATGGGCTCGATGAATTTCGGCCTGTTCCCGATGCTGAACCGCTTCAAGGAGTTCCGCCACGACTGGGAGGCGAAGGCGCTGGAAGCCTCGCGCGA
>JAFKFJ010000241.1 GCA_017307335.1 Alphaproteobacteria bacterium
CGCGAGCCCGCAGCCGAGACCGGCCAACACGCCGAGCAGGATGATCAGGCCGGTGCCGTGCACGCCCCAGCCCGGCAGCCCCGCCATCACGCTCGCGGAGACGACGCTGGTCAGCGCGATCACCGCGCCGATCGAAAGATCGAAGCCGCCGACGATGAGGACCAGCATCTGCCCGGACGCGGCGATGATCAGGAACGACGCGTTGCGCAGCACGTTGACGATGTTCTGGCCGGCGAGGAAGTACGGCTGCGCGATGCTCAGCGCGATCACCAGCGCCACGAACAGGGTCGGCAGCACGCCGGCCTCGCCGAACAGCAGCGCGCGGCGCAGGCGCACATGCGCGGGCCGGCTAGGCGCCATGCCCGGCCTCGGCGAAGAAGTGCGCGAGGATGCGTCCCTCGTTGATGTCCGCGCCCGCGAGCTCGGCGACGACGCGCGCGCGGTGCATGACATACACGCGGTGCGACAGGTTCATCACCTCCGGCAGCTCCGACGACACCACCACCACCGCGGCGCCCGCCTCCGCGAGTTCCCTGATCAGTTCGTAGACCTCCTGCTTCGCGCCGACGTCGATCCCGACCGTCGGCTCGTCGAACAGGAACACGTTCAGCGGCCGCGTCATCGCGCGCGCCAGCACCACCTTCTGCCGGTTGCCGCCGGAGAGGGCGACCACGCTCTGCTCGATCCGCGGCGGGCGCAGGCGCAGCTTGGCGGCGATCTTCTGCACCGCCCGCCGCTCCTCCACCCGGCGCAGCACCGGGCCGAACGCGAAGGCGGCGCAGTCGAGCGAGGCCATCGACACGTTCTCCCGCACCGGGCGCGAGAGTGCCAGGCCTTCCGCCACGCGGTCGGAGGGGAAGTAGCAGATGCCGGCGGCGAGTGCCGCCCGCGGCGACAGCTTGGCGAGCGTGCGGCCGCGAAAGCGAATGGTGCCGGCGGCAATCTTCTCGAGCCCGAACGCCGCGCGGATCAGCTCCGACTTGCCGCAGCCGACCAGGCCGGCGATGCCCACGACCTCGCCCGCGCGCACGGAAAGCGTGGCATCGCGCACCGAGCCGTCGGCCAGCGACAGTCCCTCGACCGCGAACGCCACCTCGCCGGGGCTGCTGCGGATCTCGGGGAACAGCGCGCCGACCGGGCGGCCGGTCATCAGCTCGATCAGCGCCTGATCGGTCACGTCGGCGGCCGGCACGGTGGTGATCTTGCGCCCGTCGCGCAGCACCGTGATCCGGTCGGCAAGGCGGCGGATCTCGGCCAGCCGGTGCGAGACATAGATGATGCCCACGCCCGCGGCCTTCAGCCGTGCGATCAGCGCGAACAGCCGCCCGGCCTCGGCCTCCGTCAGCGACGCGGTGGGCTCGTCCAGGATCAGCAGCCGCACATCGGTCAGCAGCGCCTTGGTGATCTCCACCATCTGCTGGTGCGCGCGCGACAGCTCGCGCACGCGCCGCTCGGGCTGCAGGTCGAAGCCCAGCTCCGCGATCGTCGCGCGCGCCTGCCGCCGCATCGCACCGCGGTCGAGCACGCCGAACGTGCTCCTCTCGCGGCCCAGGAACAGGTTGTCCTCGACCGTCAGGTCAGGGACGAGGCTGAACTCCTGGAACACCGGACTGATGCCGATCACCCGGGCGCGGTGCGGCGTGAGATCGGCGAGGGCGCTGCCGCGGTAGCGCATCTCGCCGGCATCGGCGGGGAAGGTGCCGGCGATGATGTTGATCAGCGTCGACTTGCCGGCCCCGTTCTCGCCGAACAGCACATGCACCTCGCCGCCGCGCAGGTCGAAATCGACCTGATCCAGCGCCAGCACGCCGGGGAAGCGCCGGCAGATGCCGGTCATCGCCAGCAGCGCCTCGCCCGGCACCGCCGCATCCGCGGCGTGCGACCCCGCCCGCGCGTCGCGCGCGAGCGGGAGTTCGGACGCCGCCTGCCCCATTACGGCGCCTTGACGGAGTACTCGGCCTTGAAGTCGGCAGGCGCCAGCACGAGACTCATGTTGATCTTGCTCAGGTCGGCCTTGTCGATCATCGAGGGGATCGGGGCCACGTACTTCATGTACGGCTTCTTCTCCAGGATGCGCACCGCCGTGTCGATGGCGACGCGCCCTTCCAGCACTGGATACTGCGTCGCGAAGGCGAGGATCTCGTTCTTGTTGAGCGCGTCCAGCATCGCCTGATTCTCATAGGACGAGATGATCAGCGTGTCCTTGCGCCCGGCCTGTCGCACGGCACCGATCGCCGCTTCCGCCGCCGGCGCGCAGCCCCAGATCACGTTCATGTCGGGATAGGCCTGCAGCGCGTTCTGGATCAGGCCGAGCTGCACGGCCACGCCGCTGTCGCCGAACTTCTCGCCCAGCAGCTTGATCATGCTGTCGGACTTGATCGCCTTCTTGAAGCCGTCGTTGAACTGCTCGGCCCAGCCGGAGCCGGCCGGCCCCGGGAAGTTCACCACCTGCGCCCGCTTGCCCTTCATGTAGTCGACCAGGAACGTGCCGGTCTGCTCGCCCATCTGCGTGAAATCGACGAACATGCGCGCCGCCGCCGGCGCCTTGGGCAGCGGGTTCACCGTGCTGATCACCGGCTTGCCGGCCTTCTGCGCCTCGCGCATCTTGCGCGTGAGCCCGGCCTCGGAGATCGGGCCGACGATGATCGCGTCGAAGTTCGCGGCCATGCAGTCGTCGAACTGCGAGAGCTGCTTGGGCAGGTTCTCGTACCCGCCGGCCTCGTAAAGCGTCATGTTGATGCCCATGCGCTTCGCTTCTTCGACGATGCCGTAGTCCACCGCGACCCAGAACGTGTCCTTCATGTGCGGGAACAGCACGCACACGTTCCACGGCTTGTCCGCCTTCGGCAGCGGCGCGTACTCGGCCTCGACCGGCTTGCCGGAGTCCATGTCGTAGACCTTGACCGGCCACCACTGATCCGCCGCCCGCGCGCCCGGCGCCGCGCAGAGTGCGGCGGCGGCCAGGGCCGCGCCAACGATGAGCTTTTTCATGTACCTCTCCCTACCGCTCCCAGAAGTCGGGCCTGCGCCCCCGCCGCGACGCGCCGCGCTCAAAGAAAGTCAGCGAGCGCCTTGCGCACGGCGCGCGCGATATCCACCGCCCCCGGCGTGTCGCTGTGCACGCAGATCGATTCCGCCACCACCGCGACATCCTTGCCGGAGACCGCGCGCGTCCGCCCCTCCGTCACCGCCCGCAGCACCCGCGCCGCCGCATCTGCCGCCACCACCGGGGGATGCTCGCGCGAGATGATGTTGCGGCCTTCGTCGTTGTAATCCAGGTCGGAAAAGAACTCGCACACGAACGGGATGCCGCGCCGGGTGAACACGTCCGACATCGCACAGTTTGCAAAGGCGAGCACCGGCACGCCGAACACCTCCGCCGCGTCGGCGATCGCCTCGGCCACCTCCGGGTCGCGCTGCGCCGTGCCGTACAGCGCGCCGGTCTGATAGATGACGAGGGCGGCGATCTCCTCGCGGTCCATCACCATCGCGCGGCGGCCAAAGCCCTGCAGGTCGGGCAGGCCGGGATGCGAGCCCACCTTCACGCCGTGCGCCTTCGCCGCGCGCACGGTGCGCCACATCACCCGCGGGTCGGAGGCATGGAAGCCGCACGCGACGTTGGCATGCGTGATGATCGGGAAGAAGGCGTCATCATCGCCCATGCGATAGATGCCGAACGCCTCGCCCATGTCGCAATTGATCGACACTTTCGCCATGGCATCACCCGCATCCGCATGCGTTGGAGGAACGGCCTGAGCCGCAGCTTCATGGTTGCATACCCCGGCAGGCGTGGCAACATGTGCAAAGACGCACCGTCCGCCGCCCCCAGGGCGAACGGGGGCGGCGATGCGCACGGGCATGGCGGCGCCGCGCTCAGGCAGCCCGCTTGAGCGGCATCTCCGTCAGCTCAAGGTCCTCGGCGAGCGCGCGCACCGGCCGGATGTTCTGCTTCTGCAGCGCCGCGTGGTAGGCCTTCACCGCCTCCTCCGCGCCGACATTGCGCGCGACGACTTCGCGCATCAGTTTTACGATCTCGATCGGCGCCTCGGCGAGATGGATCTTGCGGCCGAACAGTGCGACGCGGGCGCCGTAGCGTTCGGCCTGGCTCAGCAGCTCGAACGTGTCGCGCGCGGTGCCCGCCGCGCCGCCGAGAATGCCGACGATCAGCCGCGTGGGATCGTAGGAGGCCAGCTCCTCCATCGCGCGCGGGCCATTGTATTGCAGTTTCAGGAACTGCGGGAAATCCGCCGCCATCACGCCGGCGAGCGTGCGCACGATGTTGTCGTTGATGAACGCGCCGATATCCGCGCCCGGCGTCAGCCGGATGTCGAAGGCCGGATTGAACACTTCCAGGAAGTGCCGCATGCCGTGCGCGCCCGCCTCGGCCCGGAACGCCGAATACGCCTCCGAATTCATCGCGTCGATGTCACGCTGGTTGGAGTAGGTGACGGAATAGAGCCCGATGTCGGCGTATTTGCGCGCCTGCTCCACGCGCGCCGTGCGGTGGTAGCGCGACGGCTCCTCACGATAGCGCGCGCCGCGCGCCGACCAGATGTCGGTCGCGTCATTCAGCCGGATCGCCGGCGTCACCGGGCTGTCCCTGAACAGCCCCTCCTCCGCCAGCCGCTCGCAGGTCGAGGCGGACATCAGCATGACGTCGACGAGGCCCGAGCGCGTCATTTCGCGGATTGCCTGCAGGTGCGTCGCGCGCGGCGTGAACCGGCCCGGGTGTTCGCGATCCGGCACCGGCGCCGCGCGGCCGAAGCCGATGTCGCCGTCCTTGGCATCGGCGATGATGAAGTCGGCGGGCGTGTATCGTCCGGCGCGGATGCTGGCGAGTTTACGGTCGAGCGTGCGCATGCGTGTCTCCTGTCAGGGCCGGCGTCCGGCGCTCATGGGTCTTCGTGCCAGCCCCACGACGCCGCAAGATGCAGGCATTCGCGCCAGGGTTCCAGCCCGTCGGTGGTCGAGAGCCGGCGCAGCGAGGCCGCCGCGGCGGCGTGGCCCAGCGCCAGCGCCTGCTCGATCGGCCATCGTTCGTGCATGCCGTAGACGAACCCGGCCGCGAACGCATCGCCCGCGCCGTTGGCACCGGCGATCTGCGCCTGCGGCACGCGGACCGAGCCGCGCACGAACAGGCCGCCGTCGCGCGTCACCACGACCCCGCCGCGCGGGAAATGCACGGCAACCACTTGCATCGCCCCGGCCGCCAGCGCCGCGCGTGCCGCGGCGATGCAGGCGGCGACATCCGTCCGCCCGGCCTGGACGGTGGGAATGCCCGCGATGCCGGCAATCTCGTGGTCGTTCACCACCAGCAGGTCGAGATGCGGCAGGCACGGGCGCACCAGGGCCGCATTCGCCTCCGGCGCGATGCTGACCAGTTCCAGGTTGGTCTGCAGCCCCGCCGCGCGCGCCCGCTTCAGCGTGTCGACCCAGCCGTTCGCCTCGCCCTGCCAGGGCGCGTCCATGATCCGGTGCACGCCCGGCAGGCCCAGATGGAAGATGCGGTGTGTCACTTGCGTGAAATTGAAATGCTCGGGCGTCAGCAGCCCGCTCGTGCCGAAGGCGCTGATATGCGTCCGCCGCCCGGAGGATTGCGTGCTGAAGGCCAGCGTGTAGTCGGTGGCCGCCTCGCGCGTCACCGCGAGGCGCGTGCGGTCGATGCCGTGCCGGTCGGCGAACGCCAGCAGGAACCGCCCGTCGGCATCGTCGCCGATCAGCCCCATGGTCGCCACCGGCAGCGCCGGGTCGAGGGTCCTGATGCCGACGGCGAGGTTGCAGGCGGAGCCGCCGCCGCCGCTCTCCTCCGCGATCACGTCGGCGCGACCATCCTCCGCCGGCCACACATCGACCATCAGGTTGCGGTCGTGGCACCACGTGCCGCCGGTCAGCACGCCATGGCGTGTCATGCCGCCACTGCCGCATCCGGCGGCGGCATCGCGCCGGTCATGATCGCGACCGCGTCCGACATCGTGTGCTGCTTCGGGTCGATCAGCGCGACGCGCCGCCCCAGCCGGTGGATGTGGATGCGGTCCGCCACCTCGAACACATGCGGCATGTTGTGGCTGATCAGCACGATCGGCAGCCCGCGCCGCCGCACGTCGAGGATGAGTTCCAGCACCCGCCGGCTCTCCTTCACCCCCAGTGCCGCGGTGGGCTCGTCCATGATCACCACGCGGCTGCCGAACGCCGTCGCGCGCACCACCGCCACCCCCTGGCGCTGCCCGCCGGACAGCGTCTCCACCGACTGGCGGATGTTCTGGATGGTCAGCAGGCCGAGCCCGGTCAGGTGCTCGCGCGCCTCGCGCTCCATCGCCGCGCGATCGAGCGAGCGCAGCAGCGTGCCGCGCAGGCCCGGCCGGCGCCGCTCGCGGCCGAGGAACAGGTTGTCCACGATCGACAGCGCCGGGCACAGCGCCAGGTGCTGATAGACGGTCTCGATCCCCGCCGCGCGCGCCTCCAGCGGCGAGCGGAAGTGCACCGCGCGGCCGTCGAGGAAGATCTCGCCCGCATCGGGCACCACGGCGCCGGTCAGCACCTTGATCAGCGTCGTCTTGCCGGCCCCGTTGTCGCCGATCACGGCCAGGATCTCGCCGGGCCTCAGGTCGAAATCCGCCTCGTTCAGCGCCACGACACGGCCGAAGCGTTTGGTAAGGCCGCGCGCAGACAGAACGGGGGCCGAGAGAACGGGCGCGCTCACGACGCAACCTCGCGAATCCGCTGGTCGATCGCCACCGCGATCACGATCAGCACGCCGATCGCGAATTCCTGCCACAGCGCATCGGCACCCGCGAGCGCCAGCCCGTTGCGGAACGTGCCCACGATCAGCGCGCCCACCAGCGTGCCGACGATCGAGCCGCGGCCGCCGAACAGGCTGGTGCCGCCGATCACGACCGCGGTGATCGAATCCAGGTTGGCGCTGTTGCCGGAGATCGCGCTGATCGCCCCGATCCGCCCGATCAGCGCCCAGCCGCCGATGGCGCAGATCAGGCCCGCGATCGTATAGACCGCGACCGTCACCCGCCCGACATCAATGCCGGCGAGCCGCGCCGCGTCCGGGTCGTCGCCGGTCGCGTAGATGTGCCGCCCGAACGCGGTGCGGTGCAGCAGGTACCACACCAGCGCCGCGAGCCCGAGCATCAGCAGCGAGCCATAGGTCAGCCGCGCGCCGCCGAAGCGCAGCGCGGTGCCGAGCCATTGCAGGAAGGGTGCCGCCGCCTCCACCTCCTGCTGGCGGATGGTCTCGCTGTTCGAGTACCAGAGATTGAGCGCGCCGAAGATGCTCCAGGTGCCGAGCGTGACGATGAACGGCGGCAGGCGCAGCGCCGTCACCAGCAGGCCGTTCACCGCGCCGCACGCGATGCCGACCAGCAGGCCGGCGGCGAACGCCACCTCCACCGGCAGGCCGACATGCACCGCGAGCCGGCCCATCACCACCGAGGCCAGCACCATGATCGCACCCACCGAGAGGTCGATGCCCTTGGTGAGGATCACCAGCGTCTGCGCGGTGCCGATGATCGCGATGATGGTGACCTGCTGCAGCACCAGCGTGAGGTTGAACGGGTGGAAGAACCGCCGCCCCACCACCGCGCTGAACAGCGCCACCGACAGCGCCAGCACCAGGAACGGCACGACGGTCGGGTTGTCGTGCAGGAACTGGTGCAGCCGCCATTGCGGGCCGTGCCGCCCTTCCTCATGCGGCACGCCCGCGGACACCGCCTCGCCGCTCACGCCGCGGCGCGCGCGCTGGTGCCGCTCAGCCCCAGCACTTCTTCAGGCCCTCGTCGGTGCTGATCGAGGGCACGCCCGGCACCGGATGGTCGGTCACCAGGTTCACGCCGGTGTTGAAGAACTTCAGCCCCGGCGTGGGCTGCGGCTTCTTGCCGGTCTTCGCGTAGTCGACCACCGCCTGCACGCCGAGCGATGCCATCAGCAGCGGGTATTGCTGCGAGGTGGCGCCGATCACGCCCGCCTTCACGTTCTTCACGCCGGGGCAGCCGCCGTCGACGGAGACCATCAGCACGTCCTTCTCCTTGCCCGCGGCCTTCAACGCCTCCCACGCGCCCGCGGCGGTCGGCTCGTTGATGGTGTAGACGACGTTGATGTCGGGGTCCTTCTGCAGCAGGTTCTCCATCCCGGTGCGCCCGCCCTCTTCCGCGCCCTGGCCCCATTGATGGCCCACGACGCGCTTGTCGGTCTCGTGGCCGTAGTGCATCGGGTCGGCGACCTTGATGCCGAAGCCGGTCATGAAGCCGGTGTCGCGCAGCAGGTCGACGGTCGGCTGGAACTCCAGCGCGTCGAGGAACGCGACATGCGCGTCCTTCGCCTTGGCGCCGAGCGTCTTCGCGGCCCATTCGCCGATCAGCACGCCAGCCTTGAAATTGTCGGTGGCGAAGGTCGCATCCGCCGCGTCGATCGGGTCGAGCGGGGTGTCGAGCGCGATCACCAGCAGCCCGGCCTCGCGCGCCTTGCGGATCGTCGGCACGATCGCCTTGGTATCGCTCGGCGTGATCAGGATGCCCTTGGCACCGGCGGAGATCAGGCTTTCCACCGCCGCCACCTGGCTGTCGTTGTCGCCGTCGTACTTGCCGGCGAAGGTCTGCAGGGTCACGCCCAGCTCCTTCGCCTTCGCGGCGGCGCCCTCGCGCATCTTCACGAAGAACGGGTTGTTGTTGGTCTTGGTGATGAGGCCGACGATCATGCCGTCGGCGTGCGCCGGCAGGCTGCCGGCGACCAGCGCCGTGAACGCGCCCGCCGCGACGCAGCGCAGGAACCAGGATCTCGTGTGCATCGTCTGTCTCCCCCGTTTGGCCGGATTCTTCGCGCGCGGCCTGGGCGGCCGGCGCCGGTCCGGGGCGGATCGAACCGCAGGCGCATAACCCGGTCAATGCTTAATTTAGATTAACTAAATTATTGACCGCGGCCCGTGCCGCCGCGCACGCTGAGGCGCGAATGACCTCCGCCGCCGCCCTGCTGGACGACCCGCAGCCTCCGCCCCGGCTCGATCGCGGCACGCGGCAGACCGGTGTGCGCCTTTACAACGAGCGCCTCGTCCTCTCCCTCGTCCGCCGCCATAGCGCGCTGCCGAAGGCCGATCTCGCCCGCCTCACCGGCCTCTCGCCCCCCACCGTCTCGGCGATCGTGCGGCAACTGGAGGCGGACGGGCTGCTGGTGCGCGAGGCGCCGCGGCGCGGGCGCGTGGGCCAGCCGCTGGTGCCGCTCGCCCTCAACCCCGACGGCGCCTTCGCCGTCGGCGCCAAGATCGGGCGGCGGAGCTGCGAGCTGGTCCTGATCGACTTCGTGGGCCGCGTGCGCGGCCGCCGGCACGAGACCTACCGCTATCCCCGCCCCGGCCCGATCCTCGACTTCGTGGTCGACGGCTGCCGGGCGCTCGCCGCCGCCCTGCCGCAGGAGGGCCGCGCGCGCCTGGCCGGCATCGGCGTCGCGACCCCGTTCGAGCTGTGGAACTGGGAGGAGGAGGTGGGCGCCCCGGCCGGCACCATGCAGGCGTGGCGCGACTTCGACCTGCACGGCGCGGTCGGGCGCGCCTGCGGCCTGCAGGTCTATCTCTGCAACGACGCCACCGCCGCCTGCGCGGCGGAGCTGCTGTTCGGCGCGGCGCCGCGGCACCGGGAGTTCCTCTCCGTCTTCATCGCCTGGTTCATCGGCGGCGGGCTGGTGATCGACGGCAACCTGTTCCCTGGCCGCACCGGCTACGCCGGCTCGCTCGGCCAGGTGCCGGTGCCGGATGGGCCGGGGACGGCGCGCCCGCTGCTGCACACCGCCTCGCTCTACGGGCTCGCCCGCCGCATTGCCGCTTCCGGCGGCGATCCGCGGCCGATCTGGGAGTCGCCGGACGACTGGCGCACGATCGGCCCGCATCTCGACGGCTGGATCGCGCAGGCCGCCGCCGGCATCGCGCACGCGATCGTGGCGGCGGTGGCGGTGGTCGAGCTGCAGGCCGTGGTGATCGACGGCGCCTTCCCCGCCGCCGTGCGCGCGCGGCTGGTGGCGGCGGTGCGCATGGCGCTCGGCGCGCTGGAGCGCAAGGGCCTGCCGCAGTTCACGGTGCTGGAAGGCACGATCGGCGGCAGCGCCCGCGCCATCGGCGGCGCCAGCCTGCCCTTCCTCGCCAAGTTCATGCGCGACCGCGAGCTGCTGTTCCGCGAGCCGGAGCGCAGCGCCGCCGCCGGCCCGCTGCACGCGGCGCGGCCGTCCGCGTTTTAGCGCGACGCATCCGCCGAAACCCGGGACAACACCCTCATGCAACGGGAGCCGAGACGCCGATGAACCTGACCCACCTCCTCGCCGCCCATCGCGCCAGCGGCCGCTCCGTGCGCGTCGCCCTGATCGGCGCGGGCAAGTTCGGTTCCATGTTCCTCGCCCAGGTGCCGACCATCCCGGGCCTCGACGTGCCGGTGATCGCCGACCTCGACCCCGCCCGCGCCCGCGCCGCCTGCGCCGCCGTGGGGTGGGACGCGGCGCGCATCGCCCGCACCCGCTTCGTCGAGCGCGGCGCCGACGCCTGCGCCGCGGAGGACGTCGACGTGGTGGTGGAGGCCACCGGCAGCCCCGCCGCCGGGATCGCCCACGCGCTCGCCGCGATCGAGGCGCGGCGCGCCATCGTCATGGTCAATGTCGAGGCCAACGTGCTCGCCGGCCCCCTGCTCGCCCAGAAAGCCCGCGAGCGCGGCGTGGTCTATTCCATGGCCTATGGCGACCAGCCGGCGCTGATCGTGGAGCTGGTGGACTGGGCGCGCGCCGCCGGGTTCCAGGTCGTCGCCGCCGGCAAGGGCACGAAATACCTGCCCGCCTATCACACCGTGACGCCGGACGACGTGTGGTCGCATTACGGGCTGAGTGCCGAGGCCGCGAAGCGCGCGGGGATGAACCCGCAGATGTTCAACTCCTTCCTCGACGGCACGAAATCGGCGCTGGAGATGGCCGCCGTCGCCAACGCGACCGGCCTCGACGTGCCGGAGGACGGGCTGGGCTTCCCGCCCTGCGGCGCCGAACACCTGCCGCTCGCGCTGCGCCCGCGCGCCGCCGGCGGCCAGCTTGCGCACGAGGGCATGGTCGAGGTGATCTCGTCGGTCGAGCGCGACGGCCGGCCGGTGATCGGCAACCTGCGCTGGGGCGTCTATGTCGTGTTCAAGGCGACCAACGACTACGCCGCCGACTGTTTCAGGCAGTACGGCCTCGCCACCGATCCCAGCGGCCGCTACGCCGCGATGCACCGGCCCTATCACCTGATCGGCCTTGAACTCTCCATCTCGGTGCTGCATGCCGCGCTGAACGGGCAGCCGACCGGGATGACGCGCGAATGGCGCGGCGATGTCGTGGCGGTCGCCAAGCGCCCGCTCGGCAGCGGCGAGATGCTGGACGGCGAGGGCGGCTACACCGTCTACGGCAAGCTCGTGCCGGCCGCCCGCAGCCTGCGGGAGCGGGCACTGCCGATCGGGCTCGCGCATGGCGTGCGCCTGCGCCGCGCGGTGCCGGCCGGCGCCATCCTCAGCACCGAGGACGTGACGCTGGACGAATCCTTGCTCGCGGTGCGCGTGCGCCGCGAGATGCTGGAGGCGGCGGGCGCCACCCCCGCGCCGGTGCCGGCCTGACCGTACCGCCGCGCGCGGGCTTGCCTCGCGCCGCGCTTCGCCCGAAACAACCGGCATGACCGACAATCGTCTGCCGGCCTGGACCTGGCTTGCCCCGCTCGCCGGCTGGATTCTCATCGCCGCCAAGTCAGCCGTGCACCATCCGCTGTTCGCGGTGCCGCTCGGCCTCGGCCTGATCGCCTGCGTGCTCGCCGCCGTGCACCATGCCGAGGTGGTGGCGCACCGGGTGGGCGAGCCGTTCGGCACGCTGGTGCTGGCCATCGCCGTCACCATGATCGAGGTCGCGCTGATCGTCTCGCTGATGATCGCCGGCGGCGCGGCGACGGCGGCGCTGGCGCGCGACACGGTGTTCGCCGCGGTGATGATCATTCTCAACGGCATGGTCGGCCTCTGCCTGCTCGCCGGCGGCTCGCGCCATGGCGAGCAGGAGTTCGGCCTGCATGGCGTCAGCGCCATGCTCGCGGCACTGGCCGCGATGTGCGTCACCACCTTCATCCTGCCGAACGCGACCACCAGCGCCGCCGGCCCGGTCTACTCAGCGAGCCAGCTCGCGATGATCAGCGTCGTGTCGCTGATCCTCTACGGCGTGTTCGTGCTGGTGCAGACGGTGCGCCACCGCGACTACTTCCTGCCCGCCGGCCCGGCGGCGCACGACCCGCACGCGCACGCGGCACCCCCGAGCGGGCGCATCGCGGCGCTCAGTCTGCTCCTGCTGCTGGTGGCGCTCGGCGCCGTGGTGCTGCTGGCGAAGGGGCTCGCCCCGACGCTGGAGGCCGGCGTGGACGTGCTCGGCGCGCCGAAGGCGGTGGTGGGCGTGGTGATCGCGGGCATCGTGCTGCTGCCCGAAAGCCTCGCCGCCCTGCGCGCGGCCCGCGCCGACCGCCTGCAAACCAGCCTCAATCTCGCCCTCGGCTCGGCGCTGGCCTCGATCGCGCTGACCATCCCCGCGGTGGCCGCGGTCGCGCTCATCGGCGGCTGGACGCTGGTGCTGGGGCTGGACCTCAAGGCGATGGTGCTGCTGGGCCTCTCGCTCCTGGTCGCGACGCTCTCGCTCGGCACCGGCCGGACGACGGTGCTGCAAGGCGCGGTGCATCTGGTGATCTTCGCGGTCTATCTGTTCACCACGGTGGTTCCGTAGCGCCTGCCCGCGCGTTCTTCCCGATCGAAAACAACCCACAACGGATAAATTTCATGGTAATTTCCCCCGCCATCAAAAAAAGCGGGGGAGATTTCAATGCTGGAGACGGACAAGCTGTTCGCGGGCTCGATCCCGGAAAACTACGACCGGTACATGGTGCCGTTGATTTTCGAGCCGTACGCCGCTGATCTCGCGGAACGCGCCGCCGCATTGTCGCCGCGCGCGGTTCTGGAAGTCGCCGCGGGAACCGGGGTCGTCACCCGCGCCCTGGCGCCAAAACTTTCGCCCGACGCCCGCTATGTCGTCACCGACCTCAACCAGCCGATGATCGACTACGCCGCTTCACGACAGGGCCCGGACAGCCGCATCACGTGGCGGCAGGCGGATGCGCTGGCGCTGCCGTTCGACGATGCCGCCTTCGATCTCGTGTGCTGCCAGTTCGGCGCGATGTTCTTCCCCGACCGCGCCTCGGCCTATCGCGAGGCGAAGCGCGCCCTGAAACCCGGCGGACATTTTTTGTTCAGCGTGTGGGACCGCATCGAGGAGAATGTGTTCGCGGACGACGTGACGAACGCGCTCGCCAGGATTTTTCCCGATGATCCGCCGCGCTTCCTGGCGCGCACGCCGCACGGCTACCACGACACCGCCCGGATCCGCCGCGACCTGGAGGCCGCCGGCTTCACCCGCGTGGAGATCGAGACCCGCACCGAACAGAGCCGCGCCCCCTCGCCACGCCTTCCCGCTGTCGCGTATTGCCAGGGCACGCTGCTGCGCAATGAGATCGAGGCGCGGGAGCCGGGGAAGCTGGAAGCGGCGACCGACTACGCCGAAGCCGCCCTCACCGACAGGCATGGCTGCGGCGAGATCGCGGCGAAGGTTCAGGCGCATGTGATCGTGGCGGTGGCGTGAGTGGCGGGCTATCCGGTCCGTCACTCTGCGACATGCTCCTGCTGAACCTTCTTGCTGTTCAACCGAGTCACCTGCGGGCCAGAACATCGGCCGGGGAGAGAATTGAAATCCCGCGCCAGGAGTGCATTGAAAGCAAATGGCGCACGTCGCTGCTCACGATGACGTCCGCTCCACCGGCGGCAGCCAATGCCAGATACCTGTCGTCCTTCGGATCGTGGCACTACCGCACGGCTTCGGTCGGTTCGACCCGCTCGGCTGCGACGACGACAATGTCAAGGATGCGCTGGCGACGTTCGACAGCGACGAAGCGGTCGAACTTCGGGCGGAAGATAACCTCACGATATTCGTCCTCGACCGCTTGCGAGAGAAGCAACCGGTGCGGCGCGCTCACGGCGCGTAGCAACGCCTGCTCCGGAACGCTATTGGCTTTAAGGGCGGCGGAGACGAACGTCGAGGCGTCAAAGACGACAATCAAGCTTTGCGCTCGCCGCGCCACGCCGCAAGCTCGGCGCCGATGTCATCGTCCGTCAGGCCGCTCGCCCGGCCCTCGCTTGGCCTCGGCGATCGCCTCCGCAAGAACCTCACCGATCCGCCCGCCCATCAGCACGCCGCTCAGGTAGCGGCCCGCGGCCTCCCGCCGTGCCGGGCTGTCGAGCACCTTGGCGGCCTCGGCATCGACCGGCAGGGCGATTTCCACCGTGGTGTCCATCCGGACCTCCTCAGGCCCGAATTATAGCGCACTCCACCGCCTCCGCGCGCCCGCGCATCGCGCCGCCGTCCCGGCGCGCCCGCGCCCGCAGCATCGCCCGCGCGGCGTCCAGCAGCGGGCCGTCTAGGCACAGCGGGGCACAGCCGCGCTCCGCATAGGCGCGCAGCGACGCCGCCAGCCCGTCGCCGTCCTCGCGCTGCGTGTCGTGCATCGGGCGTACGCCGCATTCGCGGTCGAACTGGCCGCGGTTGCCGGTGTCCAGAAAACTCTCCACCCGCAGCCCCTCGGTCAGCAGCAGGTCGTGGTGCGCAAGCTCCACGTGCACGTAATGCGCGGCGGCGCAGCGCGTGTCGCGAAGGATGCTGGTGCCGTCTATCAGCTTGTGCACCGGGATCAGCACGCCGGCCACGAACACGGCATGGTCGGGCGACAGCCGCACGTCGCGCGCGGGCATGCCCGGCCCGAACGTGTGCGGACGCACGCGCACCGGCCGGCCGCGATCCTCCGCGCTCGCGAAGCGCACGCTGCGCTGGCCGATCCATTTCACCACGCCGCGCCCGCGCTGCACGGTGCGCACGACGTCGCCGGGGCGCAGGCGTTCCACCGCGCGCACGCGGCCGTCGGCGAGCAGGATGTCGCTGCCGGCCACGAAGCACGCCACCGCCGCCGTCAGCGCGACACCGCTCGCCGCGGTGAAGATCGGCATGAGCTGCGTGTCGTAGATCGCGTTGCCCTCGCCCGGATCGCCGCTGCCGGTGCCGAGCCGGCCGTAGCCCCAGGCGTAGTACAGCCGCGCCGTGCCGTCGAGCGGCACCGTCGTGCCGAAGGTCAGCAGCACGTGCGCGCCGTCCGTCACCTGCGCCGCCGTCGCATTCAGCGTCACGCCGCCGTCGATGATCGACCAGCCGATGCCGCCCGCCGCCCCCGCGCTCAAACCCTTGCTGAGCGCGGCGTCGTCGAGCGCCGCCGTGACCAGCACCTGCTTGTCCGCCACCACCGCGGCCGCCACCGCCTGCGGGCCGAACGCATCGAGCGTGCCATTCGCCACCGGCGAGCCGGGCTGCGCGTACTGCGCGAAGGTCTCCGCGATCGCCCGCGCCAGCCTGCCGGCAACCAGGCTGATGTCGGGGGCGGACATGTGCCCGCCGCCGTAGAAGCCGGGCGTGCCGTTGGCGCCGAAATACGTGCCATCCATGTTCAGGTCGCCGGCTTGCACGCCGACCAGCGCATTGAACGCGAGATCGGCGGCAAGCTGCTGCATGCCGAGCTTGATCGCCTGGTTCACCGAAGGGATCGAGGCGTTGTAGGGAATCGCGTTGACGAACAGGTAGGGCACGGTCGCCGCACTCTGCCCGAGCGCCGCGCGCACCTGCTGCGCCTCGAACTTTACCGCACTCATCCACCCCGCCGTCGTCAGGCTGGCGTTGGTGCTGTCGTATTCGTTGTGCAGCCACACCACCGCGGTCGGCGCCGCCTTGGTCGCGGCGGGCAGCGCGTTGATGTAGTTCAGCAGCCCGTTTTCCAGCGTGTCGTCGGTCCAGCCGTGCTGCCAGCCGCCGGCCGCCGGATCGACCCAGTCGCCAATGAAGGCGGTGCCGCCGTTGATGGTGTTGTCGTTGGCGCCGTCGTTGCTGCGCGCCAGCAGCGTCACGGTGTTGGTGACGCCGTCGAAGCCGAGCAACTGCTCCACCGTGCTCGCGATCGTCGGCCAGTCGGACGACATCGAGAGCAGGTCGGCATTCGACTGCCCGCGCAGCAGGACGTTGAGTTCCATGGTTGCGCCGTGAGGTTCCCGCGGCCGGACGCCGCACCGGTCGCCGGCGGAACGGTATCATTCCCGCCGCAACGGCCCTGTTTCACGCTTGGGTGGGCTTGATCACGGCTGCGACAGGATTGGCGCGCCTGCACCGGCGATGCTACACGCGGGCGATGCCACGCGCCGGAAGGAAACCCGCCATGCTCGACTGTATTTTTCCATGATCGCGGTGATCTTCGAGGTCTGGCCTGCGGAAGGGCGGCGCGACGCCTATCTCGACCTCGCGGCCGCCCTGCGTGCCGAGCTGATGGCGAGCGACGGGTTCATCGCCATCGAGCGGTTCCAGAGCCTCAGCGATCCGGAGAAGCTGCTTTCACTCTCGTTCTGGCGCGACGAGGCGGCGGTGGCGGCGTGGCGCAACCGTTCGTCGCATCGCGCGGCGCAGGCGGAGGGGCGCGGCGGCATCTTCCGCGACTACCGGCTGCGCGTCGCCGGCGTGCTGCGCGACTACGGCATGACGGAGCGTGCGGAGGCACCCGCGGACAGCCGCGCCGTGCACGCGGACGACGCGGCGAGGTGGTAGCGCCGCCAGCTCCTCGCCCGCAGGTCCACGCGCCGCACGATGTTCGCCATCGACGCGAGCGGCGCGGTCAAACGGGTGGGCGAGGAGGAAGGAAAGGCGGAGGCGCTGGCCCCTGCGCCATGCGGCGCGGCTGACCGAGCCGGACGCGGCGGTGCGGATCGCGGCCGAGATCGACCGTCCGGCGTATGATTGCTTCTATCTGGCGCTCGCCGTCGCAACCGAGTGCCGGTTCGTGACGGCAGGCCGGCGCGCGATAGCCGGTCGCAACGCCCGCCCCCGCCGCCGCGTTTGCAATCCATCGCCGACCCATGCGCTGATGGCGCGGTGATGCGCCGGCACGGGAGACGGGGATGAAGGACGCGGAGGAGCGGGACCTCACGGGCTACGGCAGGCAGCGTCCGGCGGCCGGCTGGCCGGGCGGGGCGCGGGTCGCCGTCAGTTTCGTGCTCAACTACGAGGAAGGCGGCGAGCGCAGCGTGGCGGATGGCGACGCGCATGCCGAGAACTACCTGGTGCCCGACATCGTCGGCCTGCCCGCCATCCCCGCCCGCAGTCGCAACCTGGAAGACCTGTTCGAATATGGCAGCCGCGCCGGGTTCTGGCGCGTGCTGCGGCTGTTCGCGGAGCGGCGGCTGCACTTCACCTCCTGGGCGGTCGGCCTCGCCCTGCTCCGCAACCCGGAGGCCGCGCAAGCCATGGCCGAGGCGGGACACGAGGTCGCGAGCCACGGCTGGCGCTGGATCGACTACCGCGGCATGCCGGAGGCGCAGGAGCGCGAGGACATCCGCCGCACCGTCGCCACCATCCGCGACCTGTGCGGCGCCCCGCCGCTGGGCTGGTACACCGGCCGCTACAGCGACAACACGCGCCGGCTGGTGATGGAGGAGACCGAGACCCTCTATGATTCCGACGCCTACAACGACGACCTTCCGTACTGGGTGCGCGTGGCCGGCAAGCCGCGGCTGATCATCCCGTATGCGCTCGACACCAACGATTTCAAGTTCGCGCTGAGCCCGGGCTGGCTGTCCGGCGAGGACTTCTTCCTCTATCTGCGCGCCGCCTTCGACCAGTTGTACCGCGAGGGCGCGCAGGAGCCGAAGATGCTGTCGATCGGGCTGCATTGCCGCCTGATCGGCCGCCCCGGGCGCACCGACGCGCTGGCGCGCTTCATGGACCACGTGCAGCGGCATGACGGCGCCTGGATCTGCCGGCGGGTGGAGATCGCACGGCACTGGATGGCGAAGCACCCGCCGCCGGCCTGACCGGGCGCCACGAATTCCCCGCTGCAGACGCTGGCCGCGGGGGTGGTGCGGACCTATGCTGGTGGCTCGCACCCCCGAGGGAGGACAGACCCATGCGCGCCCACGCGCTTTTCAGAGCGGGTGATGACGCCCGCCGGCCGCCGACACGCCGCCGCCTGTTCGCGGCGACCCTGCTCGGCCTGCTCGCCGCCCTGCCCGTCGCGGCGCGGGCGCAGGCGCCGGAGCAGAAGAGCATCGAGATCTGGGCGGTGCGCGACCCGCAGGAGGCCGCGGCGATCGCGCTGGCGAAGGAGCTCGATTACTACAAGGCCGAAGGGCTGGACGTGACGGTCAAGTGGATCGTCAGCGGCACCGACATGCCGAGCCTGGTCGCCAGCGGCCAGATCAACTTCGCCGGCGAGAGCGTGACCACCGCCGCCATCCTGCGCGACAAGGGCATCGACATCCGATACGTCATGCCGACCGCCAACATCGCCGGCACGCAGTGCATCGTGCTCGGGCCGAACACCAGGCTCGCCTCGCCCAAGGACCTCGAGGGCAAGAAGATCGGCATGGCCGCCGGCTCCGGCGTCGCCATCGCGATCCGCAACATGGCGAAGCAGTACGGCGTGGACTACGGCAGGCTGACCTTCGTGAACCTGCAGCCGCCCGACCAGGCGCCGGCGCTGGCGCGCGGCGACATCGACGCGATGGCGGTGTGGCAGCCCTGGGCGCTGGCCGGCATGTCGCTCGGCGGAAAGCTCTATTTCACCGGCAACCGCTCCTACATCGACGGCACGCCCAAGCCGGTGAACTGGATGTATCTCGATGCCGGGCTGAACGTCCCGGCCGCGTATCTGAAGCAGAACCCGAACACGGTGAAGGCGGTGATGCGCGCGCTGATCAAGGCGATCGCCTACATCAACAACAACCCGATCGAGAAGTCGGCAGCCCTGATCAGCAAGCCGCTGAACGTGCCGGAAGCCGACCTGGTGCCGATCATGAAGCAGAACATCTACTCGGCGGTGGTCGACCAGACCATCATCGAGGGTGCGACCGAGCTGCTGACCTATGGCGCCGACCCGAAGATCGGCTGGTTCGGCAAGGCGTTCGCGCCGAAGGAGCTGTACGACCTCACGCTGCTGAAGCAGATCGCGCCGGACATGGTGAAGGTGAGCGGCTACTGAACGCACCACCAACCCCGCCCGCCGCGGCCGCGACCAAGCTCGCGTTCGAGCGGGTGTCGAAGCTCTATCCGGCCCGGCGCGGGCACGCGCAGGCGTTCGCGGTGCAGGACGTGTCGCTGCGCATCGC
>JAFKFJ010000242.1 GCA_017307335.1 Alphaproteobacteria bacterium
GTCGAGCAGCGCCATCGCCTCTTCCCACAGCCGCGCCTCAATCCGCTCCGCCGCCACCCGGGCGTCGGGGGCCATCCCCCGCTCGCCCCAGCGGCGCAGCACCCGCGCATGCTCCAGGACGATCCGCTTGCGGCGGTACAGCGCGTCCAGGCACAGAATCACGTCGTCGGGCTCACAGGGCCTTGGAATTCCGGTGCCCGGCCGGCTGCTGCCGTCGTGGCGCGCGATCAGTGCCGCCATCGTCCACAGCCAGGCCTGCTCGGCGCTGCGGAACGGTTCGGGCGCCACGCCGCGCGGCGGCTTGCGGTCCAGGAAGGGGTGCGGCGGGAACGACCGGATCGGCAGCATGTGGCACCTCGCGACGTGAACGTAATGGGAACACCGTCGCATGACCCGCCCCGCTGGGCAAGTCGTTCCAGCAAACTTTCCTATTCCCCTAGGATTGATTCCTCGGCACACTGCGGCCGGGTGCCGAGTCGCACCCGAGCGGAACGCATCGCGGCCATGAAGCACGAGGACATCTGGCGCGCCATCGACACGCTCGCCGCCGAGCGGGGCCTCTCCGCCTCTGGCCTCGCCCGCCGCGCCGGGCTCGATCCCACCACCTTCAACCCCTCCAAGCGCCACATGCCGGACGGGCGGGCACGCTGGCCTTCGACCGAGAGCGTGGCGAAGGTCCTCACCGCCACCGGCGCCGACCTCAGCGAGTTCACCGCCCTCGTTCTTGGTGCCCGCGCGCTGCCCGCCGCCGCCCGGCCGGTATCGCGCCGCGTGCCGCTGATCGGCTTCGCCCAGGCCGGGGCGGACGGGTTCTTCGACGATGGCGGCTATCCGGTCGGCGCCGGCTGGGATGAGGTGAGCCTGCCGGAAATCGCCGACCCCAACGCCTATGCGCTGGAAATCTCCGGCGATTCGATGGAGCCGGTGTTCCGCGACGGCGACCTCGTCATCGTCTCCCCCAACGCGCCGGTGCGGCGCGGCGACCGCGTGGTGGTGCGCACGCGCGGCGGCGAGGTGATGGCGAAGGAGCTGCAGCGCCGCTCGGCGCGCCGGGTGGAGCTGCGCAGCCTCAATCCCGCCCATCCCAGCTACGTGTTCGAGCTGGCCGAGGTCGCCTGGCTGCATCGCATCGTGTGGGCCAGCCAATGATTGGGGCCAGCCCGTGATGCTCGCCGACGTCGCGCTGCGCCTCGCGATCGGCCTGCTCGCCGGCGCCGCGATCGGGCTGGAGCGCGAATGGCGGCAGAAGATGGCGGGCGTGCGCACCAACTGCCTGGTCGCCCTCGGCGCCGCCGGCTTCGCGAGTTTCGCCGGCCTCGTCGCCGATCCCAACGACACGCGCATCGCCGCGCAGGTCGTCACCGGCGTGGGCTTCCTCGGCGGCGGGGTGATCCTGCGTGAAGGGATCTCGGTGCAGGGGCTCAACACCGCAGCGACGCTGTGGTGTTCAGCAATGGTCGGCACGCTCGCCGGCGGCGGCGCCATCGTGGCCTGCGTGCTGGCGACCGTCGCCGTCGTGGGCGCCAACCTCGTCCTGCGCCCGTTGATGCACCGGCTCGATGCGCGTCTGGCGCGGCTCGGGCGGGCCAAAGCCCGCTACGCCGCCAGCATCACCGCCGCGCCGGAGGCGGAGGATCGGCTGCGCGGCGCGCTTGTCGCAGCCCTCGATGACGCGGGCGTGTTCGTGAGCGGCGTGGCAAGCACGCCGTCGGGCGCCGATATCCAGCTCACCGCGCACGCCGAGGGGCAAAGCCGTGCTGTGGCCGTCGAAGCTGCCATGGCGCGGCTTGCGCGCGAGCCGGGGGTGCGCGCCAGCAGTTGGTCCGAGCAGCGGCAGGTTCCGGATACCTGACTGCCGTTCCTGCTGCGCGACAGCGCGCATCTCTTAGCGCGACGCCCGCGCTGTGTTATGCTTTGACTGTCGCGGCCCTCGCGAAGGACCCGCATGACCGAAACGACTCTGCCCGACCCGACGGCATCCCAGCGCAGGCTCGCCGCCATACTGACGGCGGACGTAGCCGGCTGGTCGCTGCTCATGGGGCAGGACGAAGAAGGCACGCTGGCACGGCTGAAGCTGCTGCGCCGCGACCTCATCGACGTGGAGATCGCGCGCTATCGCGGCCGCATCGTCAAGACCGTCGGCGACGGGGTGCTGGTGGAGTTCCCAAGCGTGGTCGATGCGCTGCGCAGCGCGCTCGCCATGCAGGGCGGCATGGCCGAGCGCAACCGCAACGAGCCGGAATGTTCGCGCATCAGCTTCCGCGTCGGCATCAATCTCGGCGACGTCGTCGTCGACAACGGCGACATCTTCGGCGATGGCGTGAACATCGCCGCCCGGCTGCAGGCGTTGGCCGAGCCGGGCGGCATCTGCGTGTCGCAGAGCGTGGTCAACCACGCCCGGGGCAAGGTCGCGTTCGTGGCCATCGACGCGGGCGAGCAGATGCTGAAGAACATCGCCCAGCCGGTGCATGTGTGGCGGATCGCGCCGCCCGCCGATCCCACCCGCGCGGCCGAGCCGGCGACGCCCGAAGCGGCGGTCAAGCCCGCGATCGCCGTGCTGCCGTTCGTCAACATGAGCGGCGATCCGGAGCAGGAGTTTTTCGCCGACGGGCTGACCGAGGACATCCTCACCGAGCTTTCGCGCTTCCGCGAGCTGCTGGTGATCTCCCGCAACTCGGTGTTCGTCTATAAGCGCAAGCCGGTGAACGTGCAGGCGGTGGCACGCGAACTCAGCGTCCACTACGTGGTCGAGGGCAGCGTGCGGCGCGCCGGCAACCGTGTGCGCGTTACCGTCCAGCTCATCGAGGCCGCGGGCGACCGCCATCTGTGGGCCGAGCGGTACGACCGCGAGCTGAAGGACATCTTCGAGATCCAGGACGAGATCACGCGCGCGATCGTCGCCGTGCTGCCGGGCCGGATCGAGGCGGCGGCGCGGGAGCGGGTCAAGCGCAAGACGACCGACAACATGGCGGCCTACGAGCTGGTGCTGGCCGGCAAGCTGCTGCACCACCGCTCCAACCGCGCCGACAACGCCGAGGCGCTGCGGCTGCTCGACCGCGCGATAACGCTCGACCCCGGCTATGCGCACGCGCGCGCCTGGAAAGCCTGCACGCTGGGCCAGGCCTGGGTCTATTCGTGGTGCGAGGACCGCGATGCCGCGGGCGCGGCGCTGACGCAGGAACTTCACACCGCGCAGGCGCTCGACGACAACGACAGCGACGTGCACCGCATCCTCGCTGCGAAGACGCTCGCGATCGACCATGACTACGATCGCGCCCTCTATCATCAAAGCCGCGCGCTCGCGCTCAATCCGAACGATGACCTCATCGTCGTGCAGCAGGGGGAGATCCTGACCTGGCTCGGCCGCGCCGAGGAGGGGATCGAGTGGATTCTGCGGGCGATGCGGCTCAATCCGTATCATCCCGAGCGGTTCTGGGGCCATCTCGGCCGCGCGCGGTTCGTGGCCCGCCGGTACGCGGAGGCGGTGGAGGCGTTCGGGCGGGTCACGCGGCCCGACTTCACCCAGCTCGCCTTCCTCGCCCCTGCGCACGCGGCGCTCGATGAAGCCGCCGCCGCGGCGGCGCGGGCAGAGGAGGTGCGGCGCCTGGTGCCGGACTTCGCCGCCGATGCGTTTCTCGAAACCCAGCATTACCGACAGGCCGAGGACCGAGACCATCACCGTGCGCTGCTGATTCGCGCCGGCCTCGGGTGAGGTCGCCGGGGCTTTTTCCCGCTGGCGCCGCCGGCGATTTCTTGCGAATATCGCACGATGCGAACGGCAATAGCCCTGTTGGGCGCGTGCCTGCTGGCTGGCCCCGCGAGGGCCGCCGACGCACCGGAGACGCCGCCGGTCGATGTCGCCCTCGTGCTGGTCGACGACGTGTCCCGCAGTATCGACGACGCCGAGTTCCGCCTCCAGAAACAGGGCTATCTCTACGCCTTCACCAACCCCGCCGTGATCGCGGCGATCCATGGCGGCCAGAACGGCGCGATCGCCGTCGCCTATGTCGAGTTCGCCTCGGTCGGCGAGACCCGGGTCGTGATCGACTGGACAGTGATCCGCGATGCGGCGAGCGCCAAGGCGTTTGCCGACCGGCTGAACGCCGAGCCGCGCTCCTTCTGGGGCCGCACCGCGATCGGCGAGGGGATCACCGCCGGCATCCACGCCCTCGCCAGCTCCGGCTACAAGGCGACGCGGCAGGTGATCGACGTCTGTGGCGACGGCACCAACAATGCCGGGCGCGACGTGGACGCGGCGCGCGACGAGGCGGTGGCCGCCGGGATCACGGTCAACGGGCTCGCGATCATCAACGACCATCCGGTCGCCTGGGCCTATGCCCATGTCCAGCCGCCCGGCGGGCTCGGCAAATACTACCGCGAGAACGTCACCGGCGGGCCCGGCAGCTTCGTGGCGGAGATCCACGACTTCCACGCCTTCGGCAACGCCATCACCCGCAAGCTCGTCGACGAGATCGCGCGCATCGGCGACCGCGGTGGCGCGCCGCGCGGCTGAGCGCGCGCCGCCTCACCAAACCTTCATTCCTGCCACCTAGAACCAGCGGGTTCGCCCCCTGGCAGGAAGCCTCGCGTGCACCCGTTCGCCCCCGGCCGCCGCCCCCGCCGCGCTCGCTGACGCGGCGCCGTGGCCGACCGCTACCTCTGGGTCGGCGGCAGCTCGCTCAGCGCGCCGGCCGACTGGATCGACCTCACCACCGGCCAGACCCCCGCCGGTCCGCCGAAGTTCGCCAACACCGCGACCATCAATCCGGTCGGCACCTTCGGGGGCATCACGGCCACCGATACCCTCGTGGTCGGCGTGCTCACGCTGGGCGCGGACCTGTTCCTCAACGGCTGGATCCTCACCAGCGTCATCCAGCTCGCCGGCGGCACGATCGAGCTGCCTGCCACCGGCACGCTCAGCGTCGGCACCGCGCCGTGGCTGCCGGGCACGGTCTATGTCGGCAGCAACGGGCAGATCGTCGGCCGGGGGCGCATTGACGCGCCGCTGAACGTCGCCGGCACGCTGGCGGCGAGCGGGGGCGCGCTCGGCGTGTTCGGGCCGGTCAGCGGCACCGGGACGCTGGCGATCGGCGCCGGGGCGGTGCTGTTCACCGCCGGCGCGGTCGGCAGCGGCCTGACCGCGGCCTTCCAGGGCGCCGCCGGCACGCTGGAACTGTTCACCGCCGGGACCCCGTTCGATGCCACGATCCGCGGCTTCGCCGTGGGCGACGTGATCGACATCACGGCGAGCAGCTTTTCCACCGCGACCTACAGCGCCGGCACGCTGACCCTCGGCGGCGGCGGGGGCACGCTCGCCCTCGGCCTCGCCGGCACCTACGCCGCGGGCGGCTTCATCCTCGTCCGCGATGCCTTCGGAGGCACGGCGGTCATCCTCGCCGGTACGGCGAGCCTGCCGACGCTCAGCACCGCGCTGGCCCTGGGTGGGTCGTCGCCGACGCTCTACGAGGGCAGCGGCACGGCGGGCAGCGTCACCACGAGCGGCACGGTGGCGCTCGCCGGCAGCCTCTCGGCGGGACGGGTGACGCAGTCGGGCCATCTCAGCGTCGCTGCCGGCGGCACGCTTTCGGCGGGCACCATCAGCCTCGCCGGTGAACTGTCGGCCCTGGGCGGCGGCGTGGTCGCGGCCGGCGCCGTGAGCCTCGCCGGCGGCACATTGGCGCCGGACGGCCTCTCGGGGGTCGCGATCGGCACCGGCATCGCCGGCAGCGGGGGGGCCATCGCGCTGGGCAGCGATGGCACGCTCAGCGGCGCGGGCCGGATCGCGGCCACCCTCGCCGGTGCGGGCGGAACGGTGCGGGCCACCGGCGGGTTGCTCGCCCTGTTCGGGGCGGCGAACGGGTCGGGCACGCTTGCCATCGCCACGGGGGCGACGCTGTTCCTCGGCGGGGCCGTCGCCGCCGGCTACACCGCCGACTTTCTCGGCGCCGGCGCCACGCTCGACCTGTTCGCGCCGGGCAGCGGGTTTGCCGGCACGCTGGAGAACTTCGGCTGGGGCGACCCTGGAGCGCGGGCACGCTCACGCTGACGGCGGCGGGCAGCGCCATCGAGACGATCGCGGTCGCCGGCCGGTATGCCGGGGACACCTTCGGCGTTCGGCCCGACGGCACGGGCGGGGCGCTGGTCATGCTCGCCTGCTTCGCCGCCGGCACCCGCATCGCGACCCCGGCCGGGGCGCGGCCGGTGGAGGCGCTGCGCCCGGGCGATGCCGTGCTGACCCCGCGCGGGCCGCGTCGCTTGCGCTGGGCGGGTCGGCGGCGGGGTGATGCGCGCGGCACCTCGGAGCTGCGCCCGGTCCGCATCACCGCCGGCGCGCTCGGGCCCGGGCGGCCGAGCCGCGACCTGCTGCTCTCCCCCTCGCACGCGGTCCTGCTGGCGGGCTCGCTGGTGCCTGCGATCGCACTGCTGCACGGCGCCGCGGTGCGGCGCGAGCCGCCGGGTGACGTGGACTACTGCCATCTCGCGCTCGACACCCACGACATCGTTTTCGCCGAGGGCGTCGCGGTGGAGACGTTCATGCCCGGTCCTGCAGCGCCGCGCTTCGACGAGGAGTGGGGAAGGCGCCCCCTGCCCGGCCCGCATCACGCCCCTCGCCTGGAGGGTGGGACGGAACTGGAGGCACTGCGCGCGACGCTGTTCGGCGCCCCGCGCGCGTCGACAACGCCGGGCACCCTGCTCGGCCATGTCGAGCGCATCGTACGCGCGGGCGGCACGGTCCGGGTGGCGGGCTGGGCGCACGATCCCGCGGCACCGGCGGCGACCGTGCTGCTCGAAGTGCTGCGCGACGGCGAACCGCATGGGCACGTCGTCGCCAATCGCTGGCGCCCCGACCTCGATCGCGCGGGGCTCGGCAACGGGCGCTGCGCGTTCGATGCGACGTTCGCCGGGACCGACACGGACCTTGTCCTGCGTCGCTGCGTCGATGGAGCGGTGCTCCCGACCGCGCCCGGCGCCAGGCGATAGCGCGCGCCTTGCGGTCGCGAATGATCGCCCGCCTACAACGGGATGCATTCGAGCGACGCCCGAAATGTTACAAGACCCTGCCTGTGACGCGCTTCCCGGCACGCATGCGCTTCATTGCGTAAGCGATGCTGCTGGTTGGTCGATGAAGCAAAGATCCTGGCGAACTTTCCGGCGCTGGAGCCGGAGGATATCAGCGCGTGCCTGGCCTTCGCCGCCGCTGAGGCGGACCACCGGGCCCTCGTGTCGACAGGGCAGTGAACTTTCCGTCGATGCCCTGTTGCCAGAGCGTTGCGGATGCGTTGCTGCTACCTCGGTGATGAACTAGCGTTATTGACGCGAAATCGGCCACCTAGTCGCGAGTTATACCGACGGTGCAGAATCAATCCGAGCCGCTCGACTCCGACGTTATCCGCCTGCTGATAGGACACAATCCGAAGCGCGATAAGAGCAGGCTTCGGTTTGATCTCTATAACGATGGCATGACGGTAGGTGAATATAAGAGCCCGCGTCATGCAAAACTTAGGTGAAATCGAGGCTCGTAAGTATGACCAGGATTTGAAATGGGACAGCTATCGTAAGCGTGCTTTCATTCGGATGGAGCGCGACGGAACCGAAATTGCACTGAACATTCCTCAGTGGATGACGTATTGATTTAACGCCTTTCTCAGTCTGTTTGCCGCTCTGCCAAGCTGTCCACCCCGTGTCATACTCGCGTCCCGCAGATCGCGATCAAACACAAGAGAGGGCCAGCATGCTGTTCGCGCTCGGAGACTACGGCTTCGGCGCCCTCGTCGGCATCGTGACCACGCTCGCCGTGCGCCTGCTGGTCGAACCCGGAATGGACATGGTGGTGGCGATGCTGCTTGGCATGGCGGCGGGGATGGTGCTGCACCTGATCCTCGGCTTTCTCGCCGCCCCCCTGCTCGGCATGTTCCAGACCATGATCCCCGCTGCGTTCATCGGCATGTATGGCGGCATGCTGTTCGGGATGCGCGATTCGATGAATGCCGGCTCGACCACGCTCGGCGCCGCGGTGCTGGTGGGTGCGGCGTTCGGGGTCCTCGTGGTGCTCGCGTTGAAGGTCTACGACGCGGCATTGCGCGGCGTCGCGTTCGACGCCGGGCGCTGAGGAGACGCGCCGATGGACGACGTCGCGACCCGGCGGAAATGGGACGATGCCAGCCGCACGATGGATTTCTTCGACTTCGCCGACGACCGCAGACTCGGCCCGCCCCGGCAGCGCCTGTTCGCCAAGGCGCGCGGCACCACGCTCATGGTCGGCGCCGGCACCGGCAACGACTTCAAGTTCTTCCCGCCGGGGCTGTTCGTCGTCGCGATCGACATCAGCCCGAAGATGCTGGAACGCGCGGCGCTGAAGACGCCGCAGCATGCGGGCACCATCACGCTGTACGAGATGGATGTCTGCAACCTCGACTTCGCTGATGGCAGCTTCGAGACGGTCATCACCGCCTGCACGTTCTGCTCCGTGCCGCGGCCGGCGGCGGGCCTGCGCGAGCTGCATCGCGTGCTGAAACCCGGCGGCCGGCTGCTGATGTTCGAGCATGTGCGCAGCCGGATCGGGCCGATCGGCGTGCTGCTGGACCTGATGACGCCCCTCTCGCAGCGCTTCGGCCCCGCGCTCAACCGCGACACCGTCGGCAACGTGCGCACCGCCGGGTTCCGGGTAACGCGGGTGGAGAACGTCTACCTGGACATCATCAAGACGATCGAGGCGGAGCGCGAGGACCCCCCGCAGCGCTGACGGCCGCCCCCTCCTCGCCCTGGCATGCATCTGGCATCATCCCGCCTGCACGATCGCGGAGGGGGGTTCGGATGGCCGAGTATGATCGGGTAGTGCGCGGCGGCACGGTGGTCACGGGCACCGACTCCATGCGCGCCGATATCGGCATCCGCGCCGGCCGCATCGCCGCGATCGGGGAAAGCCTCAGCGGGACGGACGTGGTCGATGCCGGCGGCCTGCTCGTCCTGCCCGGCGGCGTGGACACGCACTGCCACATCGAGCAGCTCCGCGACGGCGGCGACGCGGATGAGGAAAGCTTCGAGACCGGCAGCCGCTCCTGCCTCGCCGGCGGCACCACCTCCGTCGTCACCTTCTCCAACCAGTTCAAGGGCCGCGACATCCTGACCCCGCTCGCCGACTACCGCCGGCGCGCCGCGCGCGGGGCGATGGTCGACTACGGCTTCCACCAGATCATCACCGACCCCACCGACGCGGTGGTGCACGAGCAGATTCCGCAGATCGTGGCGGAAGGTATCCGCAGCCTGAAGGTGTTCCTCACCTACGACCCGCTGCATCTCGACGACCGGCAGTATCTGCGCGTGCTCGCCGCCGCGCGGCGCACCGGTGCGCTGGTGACCGTGCATTGCGAGAACTACGAGGCGATCCGCTGGCGGACCGAGGCGCTGCTAGCCGACGGCAGGACGGCGCCGAAATACCACGCCTGGTCACGCCCGCCGGTGATCGAGCGCGAGGCGACGCACCGCGCGATCGCGCTGGCCGAGTTGGTCGACCAGCCGATCCAGATCTTCCATGTCTCCTGCGAGGAAGTTGCCGAGGAGGTGGCGCGGGCGCAGGCGCGCGGGGTGAAGGTGTGGGCGGAAACGTGCCCGCAGTATTTCGTCCTCACCGCCGCCGACATGGACCGGCCCGGGTTCGAGGGGGCTAAGTTCATGTGCAGCCCGGCGCCGCGCGACACGGCTGAGCATGCGCGGATGTGGGAGGTGATCCGGCGCGGCACGCTCGATGTCGTCAGCTCCGACCACAGCGGCTGGAATTTTGAAGGCCCGCGCGGCAAGCGCGTGAACGGGGCGGAGGCATCGTTCCGCGACATCCCCAACGGCGTGCCCGGCCTCGCCGCGCGCCTGCCGCTGATGTTCTCCGAGGGTGTGGCCGCCGGGCGGATCGACGTGAACCATTTCGTCCGGCTGGTCGCCACCAACCCGGCGAAGCTGTTCGGCCTCCATCCGCGCAAGGGCAGCATCGCGATCGGCGCCGACGCCGACCTCGTGCTGTGGGACCCCGCGAAGCAGGTCACGCTGACCAACGCGCTGATGCAGCAGGCGATCGACTACACGCCCTATGAAGGCCGGACCGTCACCGGCTGGCCGGTCGCGACGCTGCTGCGCGGGCAGGTGGTGATGCGCGACGGGCGGGTGCAGGCGGAGCCGGGCAGCGGCCAGTTCCTGGCGCGGGGGCCGTACGGCATGATCCGCCCGCGCGGCGTGCTGCCCGACGGGTTCGACGCCGCCCGTTCCGCCTGAGGAGCAATCATCCGTTAAGCCGCGCCGCCTAGCCTGCCGCAATGACAGGCAGCGGGATGCGGCATGCGCGACCCCACCCGGCTCCGCGAGCTGCGCAGTTCGCTGCTCGCCGGCGCCCTGGCGGCACTCGAGGCCGGACAGTTCGAGGAGGCTGAGCGGCAGGCCGGCGCGTGGGCCGCGCATGATGGCGCGGACACCGAGGCGACGATGCTCCAGGGTCTCGCGACAGCGGCCCGCGGCGACGTGGCGCTGGCGGCGCCGCTGTTGCAGCGCGTGGCGGCGGCACGCCCGGATTTCGCGCACCCGTGCCGCGATCTTGCGCGCCTGCGCCCCGACGCGCCGGACCTGGTCGCCGCCGCCTTCCGCGCCTGCCGCGCGCTGGCACCGCGCGACCCGCGCCTCGCCTACGCCTATGCCGACTTCCTGCTGGACACCGACAAGGCCGCCGCGGCCGCCGCGGTGCTGCGCCGGGTGCGGCAGAGCGATGCGCGGTTCGCGCCGGCGCACAACCTCTACGGCATGGCGCTGATCGACCTCGGTGACATGGAGGGCGCAGTCGCGGCGTTTCAGGAGGCGATCGCCCTCAATGGCCGCGACGCCGCCGCCTGGGCCAATCTCGGCATGGCGCTGAAGATCGAGGGGCGGTTCGACGCAAGCTTCGACGCCTATGACCGCGCCGTCGCGGCCGCGCCGCAGGATGCGCAGATCCGCCTCAACCGCGCAGTCGCCTTGCTGCGCGCCGGGCGCATGGCGGAGGCGTGGCCCGACTATGAAAGCCGCCTCGCACTCGGCCGGCCGCGACTGCCGATGGCGAGCCTCCTGCCCGCCATCGACACCCTGCCGGATCTCGCCGGGCGCACGGTGCTGGCGTGGCACGAAGAGGGGTTCGGCGACACCCTGCAATTCGCCCGCTACCTGCCGCTGCTGGCCGCGCGCGGCGCGCGGGTGGTGGCCTTCGTGCCGGCGGAGCTGCGGCGGCTGCTGCGCACGCTCGACGGCGTGGCCGAGGTGCTCGGGCCGCCCGCGCCGGTGCCGGCATTCGACTGGCACGTGCCGTTCTTCAGCCTGCCGCGCGCCTTCGGCACCACGCTGGAGTCGATCCCGGATCAGGTGCCCTATCTCGCCGCCGCGCCCGACGACGCGGCCGCCTGGGCACCGCTGCTGCCGGCGCGGGGGCTGCGCGTGGGCCTCGCCTGGGCCGGGCAGGCGCGCCCCTGGCTGCCGGGGTTCTCGGCCCTCGACCGGCGGCGCAGCATCGAACCCGCCGAGCTGGCGCCGCTCGGCGGCCTCCGCGGCGTCAGCCTCGTATCGCTGCAAAAGTGTCCCGCCGCCGCGCCGACGACGCCGCTGCCGCCTGGCATGGCCCTCACCGACCCGATGCCGGGCGTCGCCGACTTCGCCGACACCGCCGCGATCATCGCCGCGCTCGATGTCGTGGTCAGCGTCGACACCGCGGTCGCGCATCTCGCCGGCGCGCTGGGCAAGCCCGTATTCCTCCTCGACCGCTACGACAATTGCTGGCGCTGGCTCGCCGGGCGGGAGGACAGCCCCTGGTACCCCGCACTGCGCATCTTCCGCCAGCCGCGCCCCGGCGACTGGGCGACGCCGGTTGCGCGGGTGGCGGCCGAACTGCGGCGGCTGGCGAGGGACGGCCCCGCGCGCTAGACCTGCCCAGGTCTTCGGGAGGAACACGCCATGCGTGAAGCGGTCATCGTCGCTCAGGCGCGCACGCCCATCGGCCGCGCCTATCGCGGGGCGTTCAACGCGACCCCCGCGCCCACCCTCGCCGCCCACGCCATCAGCCGCGCGCTGGAGCGCGCCGGCATCGCCGGGGAGGAGGTGGACGACGTGGTGTTCGGCTGCGCGCTGCCCCAGGGCTCGCAGGCGCCGAACGTCGCCCGCCTCGCTGCCCTGCGCGCCGGGCTGCCGGTCAGCGTCGCCGGCATGACGGTCGACCGGCAATGCGCTTCCGGCATGATGGCGATCGCCACCGCCGCCAAGCAGATCGTGCATGACGGCATGCGCATCGCGGTCGGCGGCGGCGTGGAATCGATCTCGATCGTGCAGACCGAGAAGCTGCGCATCGACCCCGATCCTGCCCTGCTGAAGATCCAGCGCGACGCCTACATGGCGATGCTCGACACCGCCGAGACCGTCGCCAGACGCTACGGGATCGGGCGGGAGGCGCAGGACGCGTACGCGCTCTCCAGCCAGCAGCGCACCGCCGCCGGGCAGGCCGCGGGCGCCTTCGACGCCGAGATCGCGCCGTTCACCACGCGCATGAAGGTCGTGGACAAGGAGACGAAGGCGGAGAGCTTCCGCGAGGTGACCCTGAGCAAGGACGAGGGCAACCGCCCCGACACCAGCGCCGCCGGCCTCGCCGCCCTGGCCCCCGTGCGCGGCCCCGAGTTCACGATCACCGCCGGCAACGCGAGTCAGCTTTCCGACGGCGCCGCGGCGGCGGTGCTGATGGAAGCGGGCGAGGCGTCGCGGCGCGGGCTCGCGCCGCTCGGCCTCTATCGCGGCATCGCCGTCGCCGGCCTGGCGCCGGATGAGATGGGCATCGGTCCGGTGTTCGCGGTGCCGAAGCTGCTCGCCCAGCATGGGCTGAAGGTGGACGACATCGGCCTGTGGGAGCTGAACGAGGCGTTCGCGGTGCAGGTGATCTATTGCCGCGACCGGCTCGGCATTCCGGACGGGCGGCTGAACGTGAACGGCGGCGCGATCGCGATCGGGCACCCGTACGGCATGTCCGGCGCGCGCCTCGTGTCGCACGCGTTGCTCGAAGGCAAGCGGCGCGGCGTGCGGCACGTGGTCGTCACCATGTGCGTCGGCGGCGGCATGGGCGCCGCCGGGCTGTTCGAGGTCGCCTGAGCGTATGGATAAGCTGCGCGGCTAGGGCCGGCCCACCATCACGTCGCTGGCCTTGATCACGGCCAGCGCGTCCTGGCCGGCGGCAAGGCCGAGTTCGTCCACCGCCTCGTTGGTGATCGAGGCGGTGATGATGGCGCCCCCGACGTCGACGCGCACGTGCGCGGTCGTCTGCCCCTTCTTCACCTCCACCACCTTGCCGTGGAGCTGGTTGCGCGCGCTCAGTTTCATTCTGGCATCTCCTGTTCCGCACGGCGGGTTGCCGCTGTAGCGAGCCGGATATATCGTGCGGCCGTCCTGGACATATGTCGAGCGGCCGGACGGAGGACCAGATGCGCCGGGTGATCGTGATCGCGCTCGCGCTGCTCATGCCGGTCGCCGGCCGGGCGGGGGAGCTTGCCGATGCAACGGGGCGGCACGTCGCGTTGCCGGACCATATCGCGCGCGTCCTGCCCGCCGGCCCGCCCGCGGCCGTCCTGCTCGCCGCGTTGGCGCCCGACCTGATGATCGGCTGGCCCGCGAAGCTGACCCCTGAGGGCCGCGCCGCCCTCGACCCGATGACCGCGAAACTGCCGGAGGTGCCCCGCCTGACCGGCAAGGCCGATGTCACCGAGGCGGTGCGCAAGCTCGCGCCGGACCTGATCCTCGACTACGGCACGGTCTCGCCGGAATACGCGTCGCTCGCCGAGAAGACCCAGGCGCGCACCGGCATCCCGACCGTGCTGCTGGACGGCGCGCTGACCGCCTCCCCCACAGTGCTGCGCGCCTTCAGCGCGGCGCTGCACCGGACGGCACGCGCCGAGGCGCTGGCGCGGGAGGCGGAGGCGATCCTGGCCCTGCCCGCGCCCGCGCACGGCTTCCGCGTCGTTTATGCGCGCGGGCCGGACGCAGCGCTGCTGTCCGCGCCCGGGAGCGGACCGGCGGAGGTGTTCGAGCGGCTGCACTGGCAACTGCTCGCCCCGCCCGGCAAGGGCAACGCCCGGACGGCGACGCCGGCGCAGGTCGTCGCCCTCGACCCCGACTACGTCATCGTCGCCGATCCAGCCGCGGTGGCGCAGGTGCGCGCGTGGCCGGGCCTCCGTGCGGCCGCGGCGGGGCATGTGCTCGCCGATCCGGGGCAGCCGTTCGGCTGGATCGCCGAGCCGCCCTCGATCAACCGGCTGCTGGGACTGATCTGGCTGCGCGGGCTGGCGGTGAGCCAATGAGACCCCTCGCCCTTGTCTTCTGCCTGCTGCTCGGCATCCCCGCGGCCCGTGCCGACGGGCTGAACGTGTTCGCGGCGGCGAGCCTGACCGATGCGATGCGAGCGGTCGCCGCGCTGTGGCAGGCGCAGGGCCATCCGGCGCCGCACCTCGTCTTCGCCTCGTCCTCGACGCTGGCGAAGCAGATCGTGGCCGGCGCGCCCGCCGACCTGTTCGCCTCGGCCGATCTGAAGTGGATGGACTACCTCGCCCAGCACGAGCAGATCGCGCCGGAGACGCGGCGCAACCTGCTTGGCAACGACCTCGTGCTGATCGTGCCGGCCAACCGCCCGCAGCATGTCAGGATCGGCCCGAAATTCGACTTCGCCGCGCTGCTGGGGCCGGGTGGGCGGCTGGCGGTGGGCGACCCTTCGCATGTCCCGGCCGGCCTCTATGCGGCGCAGGCGCTGAAGAAGCTCGGGCTGTGGGCGGCTATCGAGCCGCGCCTCGCGCCCGCTGCCGACGTGCGGGCGGCGCTGCTGCTGGTGGAGCGCGGCGACGCGCCGGCCGGCATCGTCTACGGCACCGACGCCGCCGCCTCGGCCCGCGTGATGGTGGCCGGCACCTTCCCGGCGGACAGCCACGATCCGATCGTGTATCCGTTCGCCCTCACCCATGCCGGCGACACGCCGGACGGGCGCGCGCTGCTCGCGTTCATGCAGAGCGAGGCGGCGCGGGAGGTCTTCATCAAGCGCGGCTTCATCATGGAGTGACGCGATCCTCGGACCCGATGAATGGGAGGCGGTGCGGCTCACGCTCGCGGTGGCGGCCCGTGCCGTCGGCGTCGGGCTGCCGGTCGCGGTCGCGGTCGCGTGGGTGCTGGCGCGCGGGCGGTTTCGCGGCCGCGCGCTGCTGAATGCCTTCGTGCACCTGCCGCTGGTGCTGCCGCCGGTCGTGACCGGCTGGCTGCTGCTGCTGATCTTCGGCATTCACGGGCCGCTCGGCGCCGTGCTGCTCAACTGGTTCGGGGTGCGGCTGGCGTTCACGACCGGTGGCGCGGCGCTCGCCTCCGGCGTGATGAGCTTTCCGATCATGGTCCGCTCCGTCCGCCTCGCGATCGAGGCGATCGACCCGGGGCTTGAGCAGGCGGCGCGCACGCTCGGCGCCGGGCGGCTCGACCGGCTGGTGACGGTCACGCTGCCCCTCGCCGGGCCGGGGATTCTCGTCGCCGCGATCGTGGGCTATGCGACCTGCCTCGGCGAGTTCGGGGCCGTGATCACCTTTGCCTCCAACATTCCGGGCCAGACGCAGACCCTGCCGCTGGCCATCTTCACCGCGCTGCAGGTGCCTGGTGGCGAGGCCACCGCCGCCCGGCTCGCCGGCGTGTCGGTGACACTCGCGCTGGCCGGCCTGCTGCTGGCGGAATGGCTCGGCCGGCGGTTGCGGGTGGCGGTGGGGCGGTGACGCTCGCGGTGGCGCTGCGCCATCGGTTCGGCACCGCCACGCTCGACATCGCATTCGACGTGCCGACCCCCGGCGTCACGGCCCTGTTCGGCCCCTCGGGCGTGGGGAAGTCGAGTGTGCTGGCGGCGATCGCGGGGCTGCTGCGGCCCGACGCCTGCCGCGTGACGCTGGACGGTGAGCGGCTGGCCGACACCGAGGCCGGCATCTGGCAGCCGACCGAGCGGCGACGGGTCGGCTTCGTATTCCAGGATGCGCGCCTGTTCCCGCACCTCTCGGTGGCCGCCAATTTGCGTTACGGGCTGCGCCGCGCGGGCGCCGGCGCGACCGGATTCGACGAGGTGGTCGCGCTGCTCGGCCTGTCCGCCCTGCTCGCGCGCCGCCCGCACACGCTCTCCGGCGGGGAGCGGCAGCGGGTCGCGATTGGCCGGGCGCTGCTCGCACAACCCCGACTGCTGCTCATGGACGAGCCGCTGGCGAGCCTGGATGCCGCGCGCAAGGACGAGATCCTGCCCTATCTCGCCCGGCTCGATACCGCGCTGCGGCTGCCGATCCTCTACGTCACGCACGCGCTGGACGAGGTCGCGCAGCTTGCCGACAGCGTCGTGCTGCTGGCCGCGGGCCGCGTCGTTGCTGCCGGGCCGCTTGACGCCATCGCCGCGCGTGCGGACACGCCGCTGGCGCTGCGCGACGATGCCGGCGCCGTGCTGACCTGCCGCGTCGCCGAGCACGACACGGCACGGCGGCTCAGCCGGCTGGAGCGCGACGGGCTGTCGCTCCTGGTGCCGGGGCAGGCGGCGCCGCTGGGCAGCCTGGTGCGGGTGCGCGTGCCGGCGCGCGAGGTGATCCTGGCGCGCATGGAGGCGGCGGCCATCGGCGCGGCGCTCAGCCTGCACAACATCCTGCCCGGCACTGTCCGCGCGATCGCCGAGGACGCGGAGCACGGCGCCGCGATGGTCGAGATCGAGGCCGGCGGCGCCCCCCTGCTCTCCCGCGTCACGCCCGACGCGGTGGCACGGCTGCGCCTCGCCCCCGGCTCCCCGGTGCTTGCGCTGGTGAAGTCGATGTCGGTCGAGGTACTCGGCACGCGGACCCTCACGAATTCGTGAGTCTGCCTACTTGCCCTCGGTTTCGCCCTGGGTAATGTTCGGTGTTGCAGAATCGGGCGAGCCGTCGCAGCCGAGCAGGCAGCCCAGCGTCCTTCCCGGCCGCCCCGTGGACCGACGCCGCCACGGAAGGATGCGCATGCTTTATCAGCTTTACGAATTGCAGCGGGCGACGCTGGGGCCGATGCGGATGCTCGCGCACGGCGCCCTGTCGTTCATGGACGCCCCGTTCAACCTGCTGCGCCCGACGCCCATGGGCCGGCTCGCGGTCGCGGCACTCGACAGTTTCGAGCATTCCACGCGCCGCTTCGGCAAGCCCGACTTCGGCCATGCGGCGACGACCATCGCCGGCGAAACGGTGCCGGTGACTGAGGAGGTGGTTGCGACCCGCCCGTGGTGCGAGCTGCGGCGCTTCCGGCGGGACGTGGCGCGGCCGGACGATCCGCCGCTGCTGCTGGTGGCGCCCATGTCGGGCCACTACGCCACGCTGCTGCGCGGCACGGTGGGGGCCTTCCTGCCGAACCACGACGTCTATATCACCGACTGGCGCGACGCCCGCGACGTGGCGCTCATGGAGCCGGATTTCGGGCTCGACGACTACATCGACTACGTCATCGACTTCCTGCGCCTGCTGGGGCCGGAGGCGCATGTGGTGGCCGTCTGCCAGCCGGCGGTGCCGGTGCTGGCCGCGGTCGCGCTGCTGAACGAGAACGAGCCCGCGATCGCCCCGCGCAGCATGACCTTGATCGGCGGGCCGATCGACACGCGCGAGGCGCCGACCGCCGTCAACGAGTTCGCCAAGCGCCACGACCTCGACTGGTTCCGCGCCAACACGATCCACCCGGTGCCGCTCGGCCATCGCGGCTTCATGCGGCGCGTCTACCCGGGCTTCCTGCAGCTCGCCGGGTTCATGGCGATGAACCTCGACCGGCACCTGGAGGCGCACTGGCAGATGTTCCAGCACCTCGTGCAGGGCGACGGCGAGACGCTGGCGGCCAAGCGCGCCTTCTACGAGGAATATCGCGCGGTGATGGACCTGTCGGCGGATTTCTACCTCCAGACGGTGCAGGCGGTGTTCCATGAGCACCTGCTGCCGCGCGGGCTGTTCACCTGGCACGGCGAGCGGGTGGAGCCGGCAGCGAATGCCCGCACCGCCCTGCTGACGATCGAGGGCGAGCGCGACGACATCTCCGGCCTTGGCCAGACGCGGGCGGCGCATCGGCTGATGCCGCACCTCTCCCCCGGCAAGCGCGAGCATCGCGAGCAGACCGGCGTGGGGCACTACGGGCTGTTCAACGGCAGCCGCTTCCGCGGCGAGATCGCGCCGCAGATCGCGGCGTTCGTCGCCGCCCACCGGTGACGGCGGAAACCGTCGCGCCAGGGGCCGCGGCGGCGTAGTCTCGCCGCCCCAAAAACCGGCCGAAGGCCCGTACAGGGAGGAGGTTCGTCATGTTCGGCCTGATGCAGGACCAGCCCCTGCTGATCGCGTCGATCATCCGCTACGCGGCGCGCCACCACGGCGCGACCGAGGTCGTGTCGCGCCTGCCCGACACCAGCATCCATCGCACCACCTATGCCGAGATCGAGCGGCGCGCGCGGCGGCTGGCGCGGGCGCTGCAACGCCTCGGCGTGAAGGACGGCGACCGGGTGGCGACGCTCGCCTGGAACAGCTTCCGCCACCTGGAGCTGTACTACGCGGTCTCCGGCATGGGGGCGATCTGCCACACCGTCAACCCGCGGCTGTCCACCGAGGACATCGCCTACATCCTGAACCACGCGCAGGACTGCCTGCTGTTCGCCGACTCCAGCTTCGTGGCCCTGCTCGACGCCGTCGCGCCGCAGCTCACCGGCGGGCTGCGCGGCATCGTCATGCTGTGCACGGCGGCGGAGATGCCGCAGCTCGCGGTGGCGCCCGGCATTTCGCTGCTCTGCTATGAGACGCTGATGGCCGGCGCGGACGAGGATTTCGCCTGGCCGGTGTTCGATGAGCGCACCGCCTCCAGCCTCTGCTACACCTCCGGCACCACCGGGCGGCCGAAGGGCGTGCTGTTCAGCCACCGCTCGACCGTGCTGCACGCCTATGCGGTCAACTCCGCCGCGGTGTTCGGCCTGCGCCCCGGCGACCGCATGTTGCCCGTGGTGCCGATGTTCCACGTCAACGCCTGGGGCACGCCCTATACGGCGCCCGCCGCCGGCGCGGCCCTGATCATGCCCGGCCGGCACCTCGACGGCGCGAGCCTCACCACGCTGATGAACGCGGAGCGCGTCACCGTCTCCGCCGGCGTGCCGACGGTCTGGCTCGGCCTGCTGCAGCATCTGCGCACCAGCGGGGAGCGGCTGGCGACGGTGCGGCGGCTGATCATCGGCGGCTCGACCTGCCCGCCCGCGCTGATCGAGGCCTTCGAGAAGGAATACGGCATCGCCGTCGAGCACGCCTGGGGCATGACGGAAACCAGCCCGCTGGGCACCTTCAACACGCCCAGGGACATCCCGGGCGAGGACGAGGCGGCGGCGCTGCGGCGCAAGTCGAAGCAGGGGCATACCATCTTCGGCCTCGACATCCGCATCACCGACGACATGGGCGCCGAGCTGCCCTGGGACGGCAAGGCCTCCGGCAATCTGCAGATCCGCGGGCTGTGGGTGTGCAGCGCCTATTACGGCGATCCGCCGGGCAGCGCGAGCGACGCCGAGGGCTGGTTCACCACCGGCGACGTGGCGTCCGTCAGCCCGGACGGGAACATGGAGATCACCGACCGGTCGAAGGACGTCATCAAGTCAGGTGGCGAGTGGATCAGTTCGATCCTGCTGGAAAACATCGCCGTCTCCCACCCCGACGTGGCGGAGGCGGCGGTGGTCGCGGCCGACCATCCGCGCTGGGCGGAGCGGCCGGTGCTGATCGTCGTGCCGAAGCCCGAACGCGCGATCGACCCGGCATCAGTGCTGGCGCGCTTCGTGGGACAGGTGCCGAAATACTGGATGCCGGACGCGGTCATCACGCTGTCCGAGCTGCCGCATACCGCCACGGGCAAGGTGAGCAAGCTCACCCTGCGCCAGCGTTTCCGCCGCTATCTCCTTGATTCGCAGGCCGGGGCCCCACGGCAAGACGCCTGATCCAAGCGGAGTAACCGAATGTAATCGACGAATGTAATCGACGAGGGCCTGTTAAATTCGACGGTGCACCCCGAAAGTCAAACGCATCGGGCTTCGGTGTGTCTGCGACCGGCCGCCACGCATTGACGGGCGCGTGAACCTTTCGCGGTCCCTCGGGCCGGATTTCCGTGTCGCGCACCAGGAGTTTTTGTCCGAGCGGTTGCCACGAGTTCATTTGCAAGTGGCCGCCTCTACCCTACATTGTCGCCGACAGGGTGGCCCTGGCCGCCTGTCCGCCTTTCGAGGCGTTCCCTTACCTGACTAGGGCGGCGTCGACGTTTGGCGCCGCCCCCTTTTCGTCCCGGCCCCGGTGCTCCCTGGCCGGCCGAGCATGCCAGACCAACCGCACCGCTGGAGCCGGTCCATTGCGAAGGACCAGGATGTCGCTCGCGCTCTACGGCCATCCCTTCTCCTCGTACACGCAGAAGGTGCTCATCGCGCTGCACGAGAACGGCACGCCCTTCGAGTTCCGCTGCCTGGAGGCGGATACGCCGCAGCATGCGGCGGAGTGGCGGCGGCGCTGGCCGCTGGGCAAGTTCCCGCTGCTGGTGGATGGCGAACGCGACGTGGCCGAAACCAGCATCATCATCGAATATCTGCAGCTTGCGCATCCCGGGCCGGCGCGCCTGCTGCCCGCAGACCCGATGGCCGCGCTGGACGTGCGCTTCCTCGACCGCTTCTTCGACCTGCACGTGATGAGCCCCATGCAGCACGCGGTGGGCGGCGCGCTGACGGGGGACCCGGCGAAGCGTGCGGAGGGAGTGGCGCTGGCCACGGAGAAACTGGAGCGCGCCTACGCCTGGCTCGAACGGCGGCTGGCGGCCGGCCCCTGGGCCGCCGGCCCGGACTTCACGCTGGCCGACTGTGCCGCGGCGCCCGCGCTGTTCTACGCGGACTGGACGCACCGGATTCCCGAGACCTTGCCCGTGCTGCGCGCCTACCGGGCGCGGCTGCTCGCCCGCCCGTCCTTCGCCCGTGCGGTGGAGGAGGCACGACCGTACCGGTCATACTTTCCCCTGGGAGCGCCCGATCGGGATTGAACGCCGTGCCGCGCCGGCGGCACGGCTCTCGTCAGGCCGGTGCCGCCGTCCAGGTAAATTCATCGTGCCCCGGCGAATAGAACCGGTTGGTCAGGGTGGCGTCGCGATTGACCAGGGCGCGGTTGAACAGCGGGTGGCGCATGCTGCGCACCTCATGCTCGACGCGCATGACCTCCGCGCCCGTGTCGAGGTCGGTCAGCGCCTCGAACCGATACTGGTGCTGGTCGCTCTCCTCGCTGATCAGCCCGCGCTCCAGCAGCCGGCGATGCGGGCCGGAGAAGTCAGCAAGCGTGATCTGCACATGGTGGCCGTCGAACGGCGGCATCGGCGCCGCGGTCTCGCGGTAGCGCAGCGCGGTGTAGATGCCGGCGCCCACCCGCAGGCCGCCCTCTTCCAACGTCGCGGGCGAATCCAGGATCTCCTTGTAGAAGCGCGCGATGGGCGCGGCGCTGCCGCGCGGCGCGTCGAGCTCGACGTAGGGCATGCCGAGCACGATCGGCCCGAACTGCGGGGCAGGCGCATGCAGGCGCATCCGGTTGCCCCACGGGCACGTCACCTCGACCGCGCCATCGCGTTCGGCATAGGTGAAGCTGGTACCTTTGAGTTTCATGGCGACGCGCTTCAGCCGCTGGACCAGCGCGCCGAGGTCCGGCACCACGATCCCCACCACGCCGCGCACCACCTGCGGCTGGCCGGTGGGCAGGTGGAACTGCGCACAGCCGACGTTGATCCACATGTTGTCGGTGCTGGTCATGAGATACGGGTCGCGCGTCAGGCCGAGCCCGCTCACGTAGAACAGCGTCGCCAGCGCCTGGTCCGGCACGCGGACATTGACGTGGCCGAACTCCACGATGTTGCCGACATCCTCGACCGTGCGGTCGTAGGCCGGCGTGGCGGCGTGTGCTTGGTCCATGGTTGCTCCCTCAGGCGTCCTTCCAGTGCGCCGCCCGTTTCTCGAAAAACGCGTCGATCCCCTCGGCGGCGTCGTCGGCGAGCATGTTGCAGGTCATGACGGAGGCCGTGTAGCGATACGCCTCGTCCAGCCCCATCTCCGCCTGCCGGTAGAACGCCTCCTTGCCGAGGCCGATCGCGTGCCGGCTTTTCGCCGCGATCGCGGCGGCGAGCGCGGCGACGGCATCATCCAGCGCCTCGGGTGCGACGACGGTGTTCACCAGCCCCAGTTCGCGCGCGCGGTGCGCGTCGACCATCGCGCCGGTGAACAGCATCTCCAGCGCCGCCTTCCGCCCCACCACGCGCGACAGCGCCACCATCGGCGTCGAGCAGAACAGGCCGACATTGATGCCCGACACCGCGAACTGCGCGGCGGTGCTGGCGACCGCGAGATCGCAGCTCGCCACGAGCTGGCAGCCGGCGGCGGTCGCGATGCCGTGCACGCGCGCGATCACCGGCTGCGGCTGGCGCACGATCTGCGTCATCAGCGCCGAGCACTGCGCGAACAGCCGGTCGAGAAACGCCTGGTCGCGGTTGGCGCGCATCTCGCGCAGGTCGTGCCCGCCGCAGAAGCCGGGGCCGGCGCCCGCGATCACCACCACGCGCACGCTCGCGTCGCCGGCGATTTCGGTCAGCGCCGCCTGCAGCCGGCTCATCATGTCGGACGAGAGGGCGTTGCGCGCCGCCGGGCGGTTGAGCGTGAGCCACGCAACGCCCGCCGCATCATGCCGCAGCAAGGGCGCGGTTTCGATCGGGGTCTGGATGTTCATCTGGCGGCCCTCCTGGCGGCATGGTCGCTCTTTCCCGCCCGCCGTCCAAGTCCCTTCCGTGCCGGGCAGCGCAGACCTACGCTGCGGGGAACAGCAAGGGGGAAAGCGATGCAATCGCAACTGTTCGGCCGCATGCCGGACGGCAGGCCAGTGCATGCCTTCACGCTCGGCCGCGTGGGCGAGCTCAGCGCCACCGTCATGCAATACGGCGCCCGGCTGACGGCACTCGAGGTGCCGGTGGCGGCCGGGACCCGCAACATCGTGCTCGGCCATGCCGATTTCGCGTCCTACCTGGCCGACCACGCCCATCTCGGCGCCATCGCCGGGCGGTATGCCAACCGCATCGCCGGCGCCCGGTTCGTGCTGGACGGGCGGGAGGTGCGGCTGCCCGCCAACGCCGGCGCCAACACGCTGCACGGCGGCCCGCACGGCTTCGGCACGCTGCTGTGGGAGGCGGCGTCGGACGGCGAGGAGGTGGTGTTCACCCTCATCAGCCCCGACGGCGACGCGGGGTTTCCCGGCCGGCTGGAGGTCAGCGTGCGCTACGCGATCGAGGGCGACGCGCTGAGCATCGACTACACGGCCCGCACCGACGCGCCGACCGTGCTCAACCTCACCAGCCACGCCTATTTCAACCTTGCCGGCGCGGGCACGGTGCTCGACCACGAGCTGACCATCCCGGCGGCGGCGTTCCTGCCGGTGGATGCGACGCTGATCCCGACCGGCGAGCGGCGGGCGGTCGCCGGCACGCCGTTCGATTTCCGAACGCCGAGGGTGATCGGCGCCCGCATCGACGCCGACGACGCGCAGCTTCGCCTTGGCAACGGCTACGACCACTGCTTCATCCTCGCCGACGCGCCGCGCGCGGCACCCGCTCTCGCGGCCCATGTCGCGGCCGGCGGGATCACGCTGGAGGTGCTGACCACCGAGCCCGCCGTGCAGTTCTACACCGGCAACGGGCTGAACGGCGCGCCGTTCGCGCGGCGGACCGGACTTTGCCTGGAAACCCAGCACTTTCCGGACAGTCCCAACCACGCGGACTTCCCGTCCACGGTGCTGCGTCCGGGCGAAACCTTTCGCTCGCGCACCGCGTTACGGTGCCTGAGCCCGGGGTAGGCCGAGCGTCGCAGGCCGGGGCGTCACCCGGTGTCGTCGATGTCGCGCTGACGATGTCGCGCTGAGCGTTTTTATTTGGTCAGGACCTCTGGCGCAGAGTGCTCACGCGCTTTACGCTGGGCGGAAGCGATTCCGTGGCCCCGGAGGGATCCGGCGGCCGAGGGCGCCCCCGCCCGTGACATCGGCTGCCGGCCGCGCCGCAGCGCACCGCAGCGACAGGTGCAGCCCGCGCCACGACGAAGAGGACCTATTGATGGACCAGAACTCGCCGCACGATCTGGCCGTGCAGACGCTGCGTGAAGTCATCGTCGCCCTTGTGCGGCGGGACGGCCCAGCACTCTCGGCGCACCAACTGGCCGTGTACCTCACCTGCTACCTGAAGGACGGCAACCACACCGTCCGCGGCCTCGCCGCCGAACTCAACGTGTCGAAGTCGGTCATCACGCGCTCGCTCGACAAGCTCGGCGACATGGAACTGGCGCGCCGCATCCCGGACCCCGCCGACCGGCGCAGCGTGCTGGTGGAACGCACCGAGGCTGGGCGGCAGTTGCTGAACGAACTACGCAATATCGTCAGCAACGTCTCCCGCCCGGTGCGCGAGCGGCAGTGACTTTACCTTTCTCCGGATGGCCCCTTCTGCGGATTGCCCTCGTGGGTTGCGCCCGGCATAAGAGCGCGATGGAAATGCCGTCGCGCGACGGGAGGAAGACGTGACGACGCTGCTGCCGACGCTCGGCGCGCACGAGGCCGGATCTGGCGGCGCCGCGCCACCGGCGGCCTGATCGCCGTCACCGCCGGCCGCCATCCGTTGCGCCGGCACTGACGCCCGCGGCGTGACGCCGGTGCGGAAGCGCGGGCTGGTCGTCACCGTGATCGGCCTGTGCCAGATCTTCGCGTGGGGCAGCAGCTATTACCTGCCGGCGGTGCTCGCCGGGCCGATCGCGCGCGATACCGGCTGGCCGCTCGCCTGGGTCCTTGGCGGGCTGTCGGTCGGGCTGCTCGTCTCGGGCCTCGTCTCGCCGTTGGCCGGCCGCGCGATCGAGGGGGTGGGCGGTCGCCTCGTGCTGGCCGCGAGCGCCGTCCTGCTGGCGGCGGGCCTGCTGGCACTCGCGCTCGCACCCACGCTGACGGCCTATGCGGGCGCCTGGGGGGTGATCGGGCTCGGCATGGGCGCCGGGCTCTACGACCCGGCCTTCTCCACGCTCGGTCATATCTACGGCGAGGAGGCGCGCTCGCTGATCACGGGCGTCACGCTGTGGGGCGGGTTCGCCAGCACCGTCTGCTGGCCGCTTTCCGCCCTGCTGGCCG
>JAFKFJ010000243.1 GCA_017307335.1 Alphaproteobacteria bacterium
CGGCTGCAACGCCAGCGCCGGCGCGCGCAGCGTCAGCGCGACGTCGGACGTGGCGGCATCGGCGCTCAGCCGCCCCTCCACCCGCCCGCCCGGCGCGGTGCCGGCGATCGGGTCGAGCGTGAGGTGCCCGTCCTTCAGCACCAGGTGCCCGGCGATGTCGGAATAGCGCACGCCGCCCGCGTTCAGCGCGGCGACCGCGAGCTGCAGGTCGGCATCCGCCGCACGCAGGGCGCTGAAGTCGATCGGCGTGTCGGGGATCAGGTGCGTGGGCTTCGCCCGGGGAGTGGCCGGGGGAGCGGCCGCTCCCCCCGCGGCGTGCGGCGGCGCGAAGGCGGCCAGCAGCGGATCGAGGTCGAGGTGCTGCGCCGCGATCGTGCCGCGCAGGCCGGGCCGCGGCCCGCGCTGCCACGTCAGATCGCCGGTCGCCTGCACCGGCGGCGTGGTGAGCGCGAGCCCGCGCAGCGTGAGCGGCCCCCGCCCCTCCAGGTCGCCCCCGATCCGCCCGTCGAGCGCCACGTTCTTCCACGGCGGCAGGTCCCGCCCGGCGAGCGGGCGCAGTTCTGCGAAGTCGGCTATGCGCAGGGCGAAGGCGAGGTCGGCGCCAGCGAGCCGCGCCGGGTCCGCCAGCGTGCCCTTCACCACGAACTGCGCGGCCCCCGCGGTGCCGGACGCCTCCACTGGCACCGGCGCCGGCTTCGCGCCCGGCAGGCCGAGCGTCGCGGCGAGCGCGCCGATGGTCGCCTTCATCGCCAGCTTCTGCCCGGCGACGGTGCCATGCACCTCGGCGTTCAGCGGTTCCTTGAGGCCCGGCGCGGTGATGTCGGCGCGCTCGATCGCCACCCCGCCGAGCGCGAGCCCGGCCACGTGCAGCGTCATCGCCGTCACGTCCGGCAGCTTCGCGCCGGAATCGGCCAGCCGCGCCGAGAACGAGGCGTCATGCAGCTTCGGCGGCGGCACCGGCAGGAAGGCGGCGAAGGGCGCGAGGTCGGTGGCCGCGAGGTCGACCTGCAGCGCGTACCCCGTGCCCTGCAACGGGTGCGCGATCGTGCCCCGCACCGCGAGCCGCGCCGCCTCGCCCTGCAGCACGAGCTGCACCGGCCAGGGCGTGGCCGCCGCAGGATCGAGCAGATGCGCCACGCTGCCCACCTCGCCGGTGAGCGCCAGCGTCCGCCGCTCGGCGAGCAGGTCGCCGGCGACCGCGATCGTCTCGGTGCCGGAGGGGGTCAGGTCCAGCCGCGGCACGCCCAGCGTGACCGTGCGCCCGCTCGCCGCGTCGCGCCAGCCGAGCTGGCCCTGCCGGATATGCACCGCGCCGACGGCGAAGCGGGGCGGGCGCGACCCGGTCGCCTCCCCCGTTGCGGGCGTCGCGGCGGCCGCGTGCGCCGGCGGGGTGAAATGCCAGTTGTCGTGGCCGGCGGCGTCGCGCTCCAGCAGCACGTCCGGTCCAATCAGGTCGATGGTGGTGATCTCCACCCGTCCGTGCAGCAGCGGCAGCAGCGCGACGCGCGCCTCGAGCGTGCCGATCCGCGCCATGTCGGGGCGTGAGAAGCCGGGCGGGTTGGCGAGCGTGAGGTCCTTGGCCACGATGCCGGGCGGCAGGCGATAGGCGATGCGGATCGGTCCGCGCAACGCAAGCGCACGCCCGGTCGCGCGCTGCACGGCGGCCTCGATCTGCGGCTTGAAGGCATTCGGGTCGATCAGCCAGGCTGCCGCGCCAACCGCGGCGACCGCCGCGACCAACAGCACGAGAACTGCGCCGATCACGAAGCGGAGCAGGAAACCTCGGCGGCGTCGGGCCATTCGTCCTCGTCTTTGCTCCAACGGCGCGACCCTACACCGTGACTTGCGGACACGTCACCCGCGCGCCGTTCTCATCTGCGTTGGCTTATCTGCGTTCGAACGGCTTCGGGGCCGGTGCCGTGAAGCCGAGGTCGCGGAACGTCGCCTGCATGTGTGCGGGCAACGCGGCCTCGACCGCGAGCGTTCCCCCGTCGGGATGCGGCAGCACGAGCCGGCGCGCGTGCAGGTGCAGCCGCTCGGCGAACCCCGCCGGGTGCGCCGCCGCCTCGGCATAGGCGGGGTCGCCGAGGATCGGCGTGCCCAGCGCCGCGCAATGCACCCGCAACTGGTGCGTCCGCCCGGTGAGCGGGCGCAGCTCCAGCCAGGCGAAGCGGCGCCCGGCGTGGTCGAGCGTGCGGTAGTCGGTGATCGCCCGCGCCGCAGCCGCCGCCTCTCCCTCGGCCAGCGCCACGCGGGCTGCGCCGGCGTCCGGTCCCAAGCGGACCAGCGGGCGGTCGATGCGCCCCGCGACCGGCACCGGCCGGCCGACGACCACCGCCCAATAGGTCTTCTCCACCCCACGGGTGCGGAACGCGGCGGCGAGCTTCGCGGCGACGCCGGGCGTGAGCGCCACGACCAGCACGCCGGAGGTCTCGCGGTCCAGCCGGTGCACGAGGCGCCCGCGCCCCGGCAACGCGGCCAGCATGCCGTCGAGATGGCGGACAATGCCCGGCCCGCCCTGCGTCGGCAGGCCGGGCGGTTTGTCGAGCACCATCAGCTTGTCGTCGCGATACAGCACCATTGCCGCGAGCGCGGCGGCGGCAGAGGGGTCGGCAGCGGCCGGCGGCGCCGGCGCGGCAGCGGCCGGCAGCGGCGGGACGCGCACCGCCTGGCCGGGCGCCAGCCGCGTCGCCGCCACCACGCGCCGCCCGTCCACCCGCACCTGCCCGGTGCGGCACAGCCGCTCGATCACGCCCTGGGTCAGCGCCGGGAACTGCCGCCGCAGCCAGCGATCGAGGCGGATGCCGGCCTCGTCCTCCGCGACCGCGCGTGCATCGGCGCTCATCGCCCCCGCCCCTCGCGCAGCTTCGCCCAATAGGCGAGGCGCTTCGTTACCTCGCGCTCGAACCCGCGCTCCACCGGCCGATAGAACTGCGCCCGCGCCATGCCCTCCGGAAAATAGTTCTGGCCGGAGAATGCCTCCTCCTGCGCATGGTCGTACTCGTAGCCGCGCCCGTAGCCGAGACGCTTCATCAGCGTGGTTGGCGCGTTGAGGATGTGCGCGGGCGGCATCAGGCTGCCGGTCTCCCGCGCCGCCGCCCGCGCCTCGCCGAGCGCCACATAGGCGGCGTTCGATTTCGGCGCGGTCGCGAGATAGATCACCGACTGCGCGATCGCCAATTCACCCTCGGGGCTGCCCAGCCGCTCATACGCCTCCCATCCCGCCAGCGCCTGGGGGAGCGCCGCCGGATCGGCGAGCCCCACATCCTCCACCGCGAAACGCACCAGCCGGCGGGCGATGTAGCGCGGGTCCTCGCCGCCGGCGAGCATGCGGGCATACCAGTAGAGCGCCGCATCGGCGTCCGAGCCGCGCAGGGATTTATGCAGGGCCGAGATGAGGTTGTAGTGCTCCTCCCGGTCCTTGTCGTAGAGCGCGGCGCGGCGGGCAAGCAGCTCGGCGAGGCCCGGGACGTCGAGCGGCGGGCCCTCCGGCAGCGCGGCGATTTGTTCAACCATATTGAATAAATAGCGCCCATCCCCGTCGGCCATGGCGCGCAGGCTGGCACGCGCCTCGGCGGTGACGGGGAGCGCGTGGCCGAGGGCGGCTTCGGCGCGTTCCAGCAGGCGTTCCAGCGCCGCGTCGTCGAGCCGCCGCAGCACCAGCACCTGGCAGCGGGAGAGCAGCGCGCTGTTGAGCGCGAAGGACGGGTTTTCCGTGGTCGCGCCGACCAGGGTGACGGTCCCGGTCTCCACCACCGGCAGGAACGCATCCTGCTGGGCGCGATTGAAGCGATGCACCTCATCGACCAGCAGCAGCGTGCCCTGCCCCGCGGCGCGGCGCTTCGCCGCCTCCTCGAACGCCCGCTTGAGGTCGGCGACCCCCGCGAACACGGCCGAGAGCTGGACGAAATGCAGCCCCGCGCGGTCGGCAAGCAGGCGCGCGATGGTGGTCTTGCCCACCCCCGGCGGTCCCCAGAGGATCAGCGAGGCAAGGCTGCCGCGGTCCAGCATCCGCGTGATGGTGCCCTGCGGCCCGAGCAGATGATCCTGGCCCACCACGTCCTCGAGCGTCGCCGGGCGCAGCCGGTCGGCCAAAGGAGCCGTCGTCGCAGAGCGAGTGGGGGCGCGCATCCCGGCAGGCTACTCCGCGCACACGCAACGACGAAGCGCCGGCGCCATGCCTCACTGTCCCGGCGCCAGCCTCCGCTCGAAGCTACGGCCGTAGGCCGACATGGCGAAACAGCAGACGAAGAACACGATCGCCGAGAATACGTAGCCCTCGGTGGCGAAGCCCAGCCACGCGGGGTCCTTCAGCGCCTGCGTGACTGCGCCGAGCAGATCGGACAGGCCGATGATCGTCACCAGCGTCGTGTCCTTGAACAGATCGACGACCGTGTTGACGATCGCCGGCACCACGATCCGCAACGCCTGCGGCAGCACCACGAACACCTGCACCTGCCACCAGCGCAGGCCGAGCGAATGGGCGGCCTCGTCCTGCCCCTCCGGCACGCCCTGCAGCCCGCCGCGCACCACCTCCGCCATATACGCCGCGTTGAACAGAATGAGCGCCACGAGGGCGCGCACCAGCCGGTCGATCGACATGCCCTCCGGCAGGAACAGCGGCACCATCACCGCCGACATGAAGAGCACGGTCAGCAGCGGCACGCCGCGCCACAGCTCGATGAAGCCGATCGACAGCACGCGCACCACCGGCAGGCGCGAACGGCGGCCGAGGGCCAGCAGCACGCCGAGCGGCAGCGAGCCGGCGACGGTGACGAAGGAGATCAGCACGTCGAGCGTCAGCCCGCCCCACTGGTTGGTGTCGACCGGCGTGAGGCCGAACACGCCCCCGGCAAGCAGGATGCCGGCGAGCAGCGGCATGAGCGTGAACAGCAGGAGGACCCAGAGCCAGCGGCGGCGCACGTGCTCCCGCAGCACCGGCACCGCGAAGCCCGCCAGCAACAGCAGGGCCGCGATCACGCGCCAACGCTCCGCCGCCGGGTAGCGGCCGAAGAAGAACAGCGGCAGATGCACGCGGATGAAGGTCCAGCACGCCCCGTCCGGCCCGCAGGCGGCGCGGGTGACGCCGCCGAAGGACGCATGCACCAGCCCCCAGCGCACCAGCGGCGGCACGATCAGCGCGAGAAACGCCAGCACGAGCAGCGTGAGCAGCGCGTTCATCCGCGTGTCGAACAGGTTGCGCCGCAACCAGTCGAACGCGCGCCAGAGCGGGCCGCCCGTGGAACGCGGCACGAAGCCGCCGGTGCCGGCAGGGCGCAGCCAGGGCAGCGCGCGCCCGGACATCAGCGCCCCACCCGCATCAGCGACCCACCAGCGCCACGCGGCGGTTGTACCAGTTCATCAAGGCTGAAACGGCGAGGCTGATGAACAGGAACACCGCCATGAGGATGATGATCGTCTCCAGCTCACGCCCCGACTGGTTGAGCACCGTGCCTGCAAAGATCTGGAACAGCTCGGGATAGGCGACGGCGGCGCCGAGCGAGCTGCTCTTGATGAGATTGAGGTATTGGCTGGTCAGCGGCGGCACCATCACCCGCAGCGCCTGCGGCAGCACCACGCGGCGCAGCACCTGCCCGTGGCGCAGGCCGAGGCTCAGCGCCGCCTCACGCTGGCCCTTGTCCACCGACTGGATCGCGGCGCGCACGATCTCCGCGATGAACGCCGCGCTGTAGACCGAAAGCCCCGCCCACAGCGCGACCAGCTCGGGCGGCACCTGGACGCCGCCGGCGATGTTGAACCCGTGCAGCACCGGCCGCTCGACCGTCACGATGCTCGCCGCTGCCAGCGCCGCCGCGGGAATTGCCAACAGCAGCGCCCGCGACCCGAGCGGCCGGCCGCGCAGGTGGCGGTTCCAGATGAGCGGGATTGCCGCCAGCAGGATGAGCGCCAGTGGCTGGAGCACAGGCGCGAGCGGCCCCGGCACCGGGTTCGGCAGGTAGAACCCGCGGATGTTCAACAGGAAGCCGGCCGGCAGCAGAATGCTCTGCCGCGGCGGCGGCAGCGTCTGCAACACCGCGACATACCAGAACACGATCTGCACGAGCTGCGGCGTGTTGCGCACGAGTTCGATGAAGCCGAGCGCCAGGTTGCGCACCAGCCAGTTGCGGGACAGGCGCATGACGCCAACGACGAGGCCGAGCAGCGTCGCCGCCACGATCCCCATCGCCGAGACCAGCAGGGTGTTGAGGATGCAGACGAGCAGCGCCCGTCCGTACGTGTCGCCGTCGGCCCAGCCGATCAGGTGGAACGGGATGTCGAAATTGGCGTGGTCGCCGAGGAAGCCGAAGCCGAAGCCCATGTTGCGGCGGTCGAGATTGGCCGCCGCGATCGAGCCAAGCACCCAGGCGACCGCCACCACCCCCGCGAGCAGCACCCATTGCGCTGCGCGGGCACGCGGTGACGGCCGCCGGACCATGCGGGAAGCCGTGCCCGCGCGTCAGTGCCAGGTCGGCAGCGTCTGCAGGCCACCGTGGTCGTAGAGATTGTTCATCCCGCGCGGCAGGCCGAGGCCCTTCGTGCCGAACGTGGCCTCATACACCTCGCCGTAGTTGCCGATGTCCTTCACGATCCGCCCGGACCAGCCGTTGTCCACGCCGAGCAGCTTGCCGAAATCGCCCTCGACGCCGAAGAAGCGGCGCACGTCGGGATTGGTCGGGTTCTTCGCCATCTGATCGGCGTTGGCGCGGGTAATGCCGAGCACCTCCGCCTCCAGCATGGAGAAGTGCACCCACTTCACCAGCCGCGTCCACGCCTCGTCGCCCTGGCGGGTGAAGGAGCCCAGCGGCTCCAGCCCGCCGATCGTCTCGGGCAGGAAGATCCAGTCGGCCGGCTTCTTCATGGTCGAGCGCGCGGCGGCGACCGAGCCGCCATCGTCGGTGTAGCCGTCGCAACGGCCGGAATCGGCGGCGGCGAACGCCTCCTCCGGACGGTCGAACAGCAGCGTCTTGATCTTGACGTTGTTGGCGCGGTTGTAGTCGGCGATGTTCGTCTCCAGCGTGGTGCCGGTGAGCAGGCACACGGTCGCGCCGTCCATCTCCTTCAGATGCGAGACACCGAGGCTCTTTTTGACCATGAAGGTCTGGCCGGTGAAGAAGTTCACCGCAGGTTCATCGAGGCCGAGCTGCGTGTTGCGGATGAAGCTGTGCTCGGAATCACGGATCAGCACGTCGATCTCGCCCGACTTCAGCACCGAGAAGCGCACCTTGGAGGTGGTGCCGATGAACTTCACCTTCTTGGGCGAGCCCAGGATCGCATCGGCGATGGCGCGGCAATAGGCGACATCGAGCCCCTGCCACTCGCCGCTCGAATCCTGATAGGCGTAGCCGGGGATGCCGGTGTCGATGCCGCAGATGAGCTCGCCCCGCTTCTTCACCGCATCCAGCGTCGGGCTCTTCACCGGCTCCTGCGCCCGCGCGGGCGCCCCCGCCACGAGCAGCGCCGCGACCATCGCACCGATCGCGGCGGCCCGCATTCCAAGTCGCACCATCCCAGTCCCCCAGTGTTTCTCTTGTCAGTTTGCTGTGCCGGTCCGGTCCAGAGCGGGCCGCGGGCAACCCCCGCCTTCATGCAGCACGTCGCATGCCAGGGCGGCTGCCCGGCATGACGGTTCCATGAACGGCCAAGCCCCCCGGACCGGGATGCGATTGACACACAGGCCTGCGCGGAAGGCAAATCCGAGGCCGAACGGAGGAGACGAACATGCTGGACTTCGCGGATTGCCGGACGCGGCTGAACACGGCGCTGCTTTCGGACGTGCTGGACGGCATGGGCTGGCGCGAGCAGGTGCTGGGGCGAGCGATCCGACCGCTCGACGACGGGCACGTGCTCGCCGGGCGGGCACGCACCGCCCTATTCATGGACATCTATGAGGTGGTCGAGGGCGAGAACCCGTACGCCATGGAAATCGCGCTGATCGACAGCCTCAAGCGCGACGAGATCCCGGTCTTCGCCTGCGGCGCAAGCGGCCGGATCGCGCCCTGGGGCGAGCTGCTCAGCACCGCGGCGAAAGTGCGGGGCGCGGCGGGGGCACTCATGGACGGGATGGTGCGCGATGTGCGCGCGATCCGCGGCATGGGCTTCCCGGTGTTCCATGGCGGCATCGGCCCGCTGGACTGCAAGGGACGCGGGAAGGTGGCAGCGATCGACGTGCCGGTGGCCTGCGCCGGGGTCATGGTGCGCCCGGGTGACTTCATCTTCGGCGACGCCGACGGTGTGATCGTGGTGCCACAGGCGGTGGAGGCACGCGCCGTGACGCTGGCGCTGGAGAAGCTGTCCGGCGAGCGGACGACGCTCGCCGACCTGGAGGCCGGCGTCTCGCTGGCCGAAGTGTTCGCGAAATACGGCATTCTCTGAGCGCCCGGCGCCCCTCAGGGGCATGCCCGGCCGCCGGACGTGACCTCACGAAATCGTGATTGAGGCCGCGGGCCATGCTGCTATGCAGCACGACTTCTCAAAAAGCGGCCGTGCGCCACCTACCCTCCTCGTGCTGCGCTGCAACAGGAGAGCGGCTTGGGGATTGTGCGCTTTGCCCTGCGGTTCCCGCACACGTTCTACGTGGTCGGGATCCTGATGCTCTTCCTGGGCATCAGCGCAGTGCTGGTCACGCCCAAGGACATCTTCCCCTCCGTCAACATCCCCGTCGTCACCGTCATCTGGCAGTACACCGGCCTGACGCCGGAGGAGATGGAGCAGCGCGTCACCACCTATAGCGAGTACGCGATCAGCTCCAACGTGAGCAACATCCGCAACGTCGAATCGCAGACGCTGTCGGGGGTCGCGGTCGAGAAGATCTTCTTTCAGCCGAACGTCAACATCGACCTCGCGATCAGCCAGATCGTCTCGGCGAGCAACGCGATCCGCGCGCTGATGCCGCAGGGCATCCAGCCGCCGATCATCGTGCAGTACAACGCCTCCAGCGTACCCGTCCTGCAACTCAGCCTCAGTTCCGACCGGCTGAACGAGCAGCAGCTCTATGACTACGGCATCTATCAGATCCGCCAGGCGCTGGCGCCGATCCCTGGGATCACGCTGCCCACGCCGTACGGCGGCAAATACCGGCAGATCATGGTCGATCTCGACCCGGATGCGCTGCGCGCGCGCGGCGTGACGCCGGCCGAGGTCGTGACCGCGGTGAACGCGCAAAGCCTCACGCTGCCTTCCGGCGACGCGAAGATGGGCAACAAGCAGTTCATCGTCAGCGTGAACGCCAACGCGCCGACCATCCGCGACCTGAACGACGTGCCGATCCGGCAGGTGGGCGGCGTCACCGTCTATCTGCGCGATGTCGCGCATGTGCGCGACGGCTGGGCGGTGCAGCAGAACATCGTGCGCACCGAAGGGCGGCGCTCGGTGCTGCTCACCATCATCAAGAACGGCGACGCCTCGACGCTGGACGTGGTCCGGCGCGTGAAGGCGGCGCTGCCCGAGATCCAGCGCGCCGCGCCGCCGGGCATGAAGATCAACATGCTGTTCGACCAGTCGATGTTCGTGAGCCAGGCGATCTCGGCGGTGCTGCGCGAGGGCGCGATCGCGGCCGGGCTGACGGCGCTGATGATCCTCGTCTTCCTGGGGTCCTGGCGGTCGACCCTGGTGGTGATGATCTCCATCCCGCTCTCGCTGCTGACCTCGCTCGCCGTGCTGGCGGCGCTGGGGCAGACGATCAACACGATGACGCTGGGCGGGCTGGCGCTTGCCGTCGGCATCCTGGTCGACGACTCGACCGTCACGATCGAGAACACCCACCGGCTGCTGGAGGAGCGAACGCCGTTCGAACGCGCGGTGCTGGAGGGCGCGGCGGGCATCGCGGTGCCGACGCTGATCTCCACGCTCGCGATCTGCTGCGTGTTCGTCTCGGTGTTCTTCCTGCAGGGCGCGGCGCGCTACCTGTTCACGCCGCTGGCGATGGCCGTGGTGTTCGCGATGCTCGCCTCCTACGCGATCTCGCGCACGCTGACGCCGATCGCCATCCGCCTGCTGCTGCGCGCCGAGCATGGCGACACGGCGCATGGCTCGCCGAGCGCGCTGCAGCGGTTCCATGCCCGGTTCAACGCCGGCTTCGACCGGTTCCGGGACTTCTATGCCTGGCTGCTGACCGCCATTCTGCGCCGCCGCGTGCTGACGCCGCTGGTGGGCGCCGGCCTCGTGCTCGGCGCAAGCGTGCTGTTCGTCTATGTCGGGCGGGAGTTCTTCCCCGCGGTCGATGCCGGCCTGATCCAGCTTCACGTCCGCGCGCCGCCGCGCACGCGCATCGAGCGGACCGAGCAGATCTTCCAGGCGGTCGAGGACCGGATCCGCGCCGTCATACCCGCAGGCGACCTCGACCTGCTGCTGGACAATATCGGGCTGCCGCAGCGCGTCTACAACCTCGCCTTCACCGACGGCAGCACGATCGGGGTGAACGACGGGCAGATCCTGCTCTCGCTGGCCCCCGGCCACCGTCCGACCGCGGAGTACGTGAAGCGGCTGCGCGCCGCGCTGCCGGCGGCGTTCCCCGACGTGCAGTTCTACTTCCAGCCGGCCGATCTGGTGACGCAGATCCTCAACTTCGGCATTTCCACCCAGATCGACGTGCAGGTGCAGGGCCGCGACCGCGCGGGCAACATCGCGATCGCGAAGGAGATCCGGCGGCGTCTGGCTGGAACACCCGGCTTCGCCGACGTGCACCTGCAGCAGGAGCTTGACGCGCCCGAGCTCTACTACACGGTCGATCGCACGCGCGCCCAGCAGCTCGGGCTCACGGTCAACGACGTCGCCAACGACATCAACATCAGCCTGAGCTCGTCCGAGCAGGTGTCACCCAATTTCTGGACCGACCCGCATAACGGGATTCCGTACTTCCTGGCGGTGCAGACGCCGGAATGGCGGATCGCCAACCTCAACCAGCTCGGCAACACGCCGATCACGCGCAGCATCTCCGCCGCCGCGCCCGTTCCCGGCGTGCTCGGCAACGTGGCGACGCCGGAGCGCCGCTCGGTGCAGTCGGTGTTCAACCAGTCGAACATCCAGGCGGTCTACGACGTGTATGCGAGCGTGCAGGACCGCGACCTGGGCAGTGCCGCGGCGTCGCTGCAGACGATCGTTGATGCGATGCGCGGGCAGCTCAAGCCGGGCAACCGGATTGTCATCCGCGGGCAGATCGAGAGCATGGACGCGGCCTTCGGCAATCTCTCGATCGGCCTGATCTTCGCGGCCGTGTTCGTCTATCTGCTGATGGTCGTGAACTACCAGAGCTTCCTCGATCCGCTCGCCGTGATCCTGGCGCTGCCGGGGGCGGGAAGCGGCATCGTGCTGACCCTGTTCGCGACCGGCACCGCGCTCAGCGTGCCGTCGCTGATGGGCGCGATCATGGCGGTGGGTGTCGCCTCCGCCAACTCGATCCTGCTGGTGACCTTCGCGCGCGAGCAGCGGGTGGCAGGGATGAGCGCGTTTGCGGCGGCGCTCTCCGCCGGCACGACGCGGCTGCGGCCAGTGCTGATGACGGCGGCGGCGATGGTCGTCGGCATGCTGCCGATGGCGATCGGCGGCCCCGGCGAGGAGCAGAACGCGGCGCTGGCGCGCGCGGTGATCGGCGGTGTCGCCATGGGCACCGTCACCACGCTGCTGTTCGTTCCCTACCTCTACTCGGTGTTCGGCCGCTATGAGCGGACGGCGCCGCTTCCCGACGGAGTGACGGCATGAACGACGTGATCACCGAAGCGGCCCCGGCGCAGGGCCGCACCTCGGTCCGCGAGGCGCCCGGACGCGACCGCCAGCGGCGACGGACGGCACGGCTGCTGGCGGGCGGGGCGCTGACCGCGCTCGCGGCGCTGATCGGCGCCGGCGCTTGGGGCCACGCGGAGCAGAGCGCAGCGCGCCTCGCCACGCTCGCCGCGAAGCGCGAGGCCGCCGGGCATGTGCGCACCATCGTCGCCAAGTCCGTCGACGGGCCGCGCACGGTCGAACTGCCCGCGACGCTGCAGGCGTTCGACAGCGCGACCCTCTATGCGCGCGCGACCGGCTATATCGCCAAGCGCAACGTCGATATCGGCTCGCGCGTGGCCCAGGGCGACGTGCTGGCGGTGATCGCGGCCCCCGACCTCGACCAGCAGCTCGCACAGGCGAAGGCCCAGTTGGCGCAGATGCGCGCCGCCCTGGTGCAGGCCCAGGCCAACGCCGATCTGGCCCGCGTGACCGAGGGGCGCACGTCGCGGCTGGTCAAGGACGGCTGGCAGAGCAAGCAGCAGGGCGACACGGACCGGCTGAACCTCGCTGCCCAGGTCGCCGCCGTGGGCGTGGCGCAGGCCAATCTCGACGCGCAGGCGGCGCAGGTGAGCCGCCTGCAGCAACTCACCGACTTCGAGCGGGTCGTGGCCCCCTTCAGCGGCGTCATCACCAGCCGCGCGATCGACCTGGGCAGCCTGGTGACGGCGGACCCGACGAGCGGCACGCCGCTGTTCTCGATCGCGCGGACCGCGGTGCTGCGGGTGCAGGTGTATGTGCCGCAGGAGGTGGTGTTCGGCCTGCACGACGGGCAGCAGGCGGATGTGACGGTGCCGGAGCTGCCCGGCCGCGTGTTTCGCGGCCCGATCACGCGCAACGCCAGCGCGCTCGAGCCCGGCACACGCACGATGCTGACCGAGGTCGATCTCGACAATCGCGACGGCGCGCTGCGGCCGGGGCTCTACGGCGTGGTGCACATCGCGGTGCCGCGCCAGCAACCGGTCGTCATCATCCCGTCGGAGGCTGTGATCTTCAGCCAGAACGGGCTGCAGGCGGCGGTCGTCGAGAACGGGCGCTTGCGGCTGCGCACGCTCGACATCGCTGCCGATGACGGTGCCCGGACGGAAGTGCGCGCGGGCTTGAAGCCGGGCGACCGCGTGATCGTCAGCCCGCCCGTGGATGCGACCGACGGCATGGCCGTGGTCGCCGAGGGATAGAGAGGGTGATAGGGCGCGCGGCGCCCTATTCCGCCTCCGCCTCCTCGTCCGCCTCGGGCTTCGGGCCGCTGTCCAGGCCCTTCGCGGCCGGGTCGCGATCGACCAGCTCGATCACTGCCATGGTCGCCGCATCGCCGTGGCGCACGCCAGCCTTCAGCACGCGCGTGTAGCCGCCGGCCCGACCCTTGTAGCGTTCGGCGAGCGTGGTGAAGAGCTTCTCCACCACGATGTCGTCGCGCAGACGTGCATGGGCGAGCCTTCGGGCGTGCAGCCCGCCGCGCTTGCCCAGCGTGATCAGCTTCTCCGCAACCGGCCGCAGCTCCTTCGCCTTCGGCAGCGTCGTGGTGATCTGCTCATGCTTCAGCAGCGCATGGGCAAGGTTGCGGAACATCGCCAGCCGGTGGCTGCTGGTGACATTGAGCTTGCGGCCAGCAACTCCGTGGCGCATCGGTCGTCCCCCTGGTGCGGCTCAGAACGGCTCTTCAAGCCGCTTCGCCAGATCTTCGATATTCTCCGGCGGCCAGCCCGCCACCGTCATGCCGAGCGTGAGCCCCATGTTGGCGAGCACTTCCTTGATCTCGTTCAGGGATTTGCGCCCAAAATTCGGGGTGCGCAGCATCTCCTGCTCGGTCTTCTGCACGAGATCGCCGATATAGACGATGTTGTCGTTCTTCAGGCAGTTGGCACTGCGCACCGACAGCTCGAGCTCGTCGACCTTGCGCAGCAGGTTGCGGTTGAACGGCAGATGCTCTTCGGGCTCCTCGGCGCGGACCGCCTGCGGCTCCTCGAAGTTGATGAACATGGCGAGCTGGTCCTGCAGGATGCGCGCGGCCAGCGCCACGGCATCTTCCGGCGTCACCGCGCCGTTGGTTTCCACCGTCAGCAGCAGCTTGTCGTAGTCGGTGACCTGGCCGACACGGGTCGGCTCGACCTTGTAGGAAACGCGGCGCACGGGGGAGTAGATCGCATCGACCGGAATGAGCCCGATCGGCGCATCCTCCGGCCGATTCGCACTTGCCGGCCAGTAGCCCTTGTTGCTCTGCACGGTGAACTCCATGCCGAGCTTCACGCCTTCGTCCAGCGTGCAGAGCACGAGATCGGGGTTCATGATCTCGATGTCGTGGCCGGGCTGGATCTGGCTGGCGCGGACCTCGCCGGGGCCGGTCGCCTCCAGCGTCATGCGCTTCGGCCCGTCGCCGTGCATGCGCAGCGCGAGCTGCTTCACGTTCAGCACGATGTCGGTGACGTCCTCGCGGACGCCGGCGATCGAGGAGAATTCGTGCAGCACGCCGTCGATCTGCAGGGCCGTCACGGCGGCGCCCTGGAGCGAGGAGAGCAGAATGCGGCGCAGCGCGTTGCCGAGCGTCATGCCGAACCCGCGCTCCAGCGGCTCCGCCACCACGGTGGCCACGCGCGAAGGGTCGGAGCCCGGCTCGATCTCAAGCTTTTCCGGCTTGATGAGCGATTGCCAATTCTTCTGCAGGATCACACTGAGCCTCATGGGGATAGGGAGTGCATGCCTCCCGATAGCGCAGGCGGCGCGCCGGAGCGCACCGCGCCGCGCTGCGCCTCAGACGCGCCGCCGCTTGCGCGGGCGGCAGCCGTTGTGCGGGATCGGCGTCATGTCGCGGATGGCGGTGATCGCGAAACCGACCGACTGCAGTGCCCTGAGTGCGCTCTCACGTCCCGAGCCGGGCCCGCTCACCTCGATCTCCAGCGTCTCCATGCCATGCTCGCGCGCCTTGCGCCCGGCATCCTCCGCCGCGACCTGGGCGGCATAGGGCGTAGACTTACGGCTGCCCTTGAATCCCTGGCTGCCGGACGAGGACCACGCGATGGCGTTGCCCTGCGCGTCGGTGATGGTGATCATGGTGTTGTTGAAGGTCGCGGCCACGTGGGCCACGCCGGAGATGATGTTCTTGCGCTCCTTCCTGCGGGTGCGCGCGGCTCCGGATGCGGGTTTCGCCATTCTGGGTCCTGTTCAGTTCGCGGTGGCGCCGGTCGCGGCTACTTCGTGACTTTCTTCTTGCCGGCGATCGCGACCGCCTTGCCCTTGCGGGTGCGCGCATTGGTGTGGGTGCGCTGGCCGCGCACCGGCAGCCCGCGCCGGTGCCGCAGGCCGCGATAGCAGCCGAGATCCATCAGCCGCTTGATGTTCATCGCGACTTCACGCCGCAGGTCGCCCTCGACGCGGTATTCGCGGTCGATCAGTTCGCGGATGCGCAGCACCTCATCGTCGGAGAGCTGGTTGACCCGGCGATCGTCCGCGATCGAAAGGCGCTCACAGACCTCGCGCGCCTTGGTGGGACCGATGCCGTAAATGTAGCGGAGACTGATGACGACCCGCTTGTTGGTCGGGATATTCACACCGGCAATGCGCGCCACGCCTGCACTCCTTCGCCCGGCCGATCCCGGGCCGCTATCGGCCGGCGCGGCGCACGGGCACCGAGCCGAATTCGCTCCTGACGGTCTTCGAACCTTGAGGGAACACGCCAGCACGGCCCCACGCAGGGCGGGCACCGCCAAGGGCGGCAGATATAAACCCCATCGCCTTAAAGTCAATGTGCGCTGTTCAAATCGCCGTGATATCAGGTCAGCCGCGCATCAGGCGGCAGTCGCCGCCGGCAGGCGCGCGAGCAGCGCCAGGATTTCCGCTGTGACGGCGTCGATCTCCGCCATCCCGTCCACCCGGTGCAGCAGGCCCTTGGCGGCATAGAACGGCAGAATCGGAGCCGTCTGACGCTGATAGGCATCGAGTCGCGCCTGTACGGTCTCCCGGCTGTCGTCGGCCCGGCGGACAAACTCCCGCCCGCCGCATTTGTCGCACACGCCTTCAACCGCGGGACGCCTGAAGGCGTCGTGATAGCCGGCACCGCATTGGGCGCAGGTGAAGCGGCCGGCAATCCGCTCGACCAGGACCGGCGCGTCCACCACGAGCTCGATCACCGCATCGAGCTTCGTTCCCCGCTCGGTCAGCAGCCGGTCGAGCGCCGTCGCCTGCGGCACGGTACGCGGAAATCCGTCCAGAATGAAGCCGCGCGCGCAGTCCGGCCGGGCAATGCGGTTGCCGAGCATGCGGATCAGGATGTCGTCCGATACCAGCGCGCCCGACTCCATGACCGCCTTGGCCTGCAAACCGACCTCGGAGCCCGCCGCCACCTCCGCGCGCAGCATGTCGCCCGTGGAGATCTGCACGATGCCGAAGCGATCCTGCAGACGCTTGGCCTGCGTGCCTTTGCCCGCGCCGGGCGGGCCGAGCAGGATGAGGTTCAACGGCCCCTCCCCCGCACCCGCGCCTTGCGGATCAGGCCCTCGTACTGGTGGGCGAGCAGGTGCGACTGGATCTGCGTCACCGTGTCCATCGTCACCGAGACCACGATCAGGATGCTGGTGCCGCCGAAATAGAACGGCACGCCGTAGTTGCTGATCAGGAACTCGGGCAGCAGGCAGACCACGACAAGGTAGATCGCGCCGATCGTGGTCAGCCGGGTGAGCACGTGGTCGAAATAGTCGGCGGTCGCGCTGCCCGGCCGGATGCCCGGAATGAAGCCGCCGTATTTCTTCAGGTTCTCCGCGGTCTCCTGCGGATTGAACACGACGGCGGTGTAGAAGTAGCTGAAGAAGATGATCATCGCCGCATAGGCGACCATGTAGGCCGGCTGGCCGTGCGCGAGCGCGTTGCCGATCCAGCCGAGCCAGCCGGCGTCGCCGCTGCGGGCGGAGAACCCGGCAACGGTCGCCGGGATCAACAGGATCGAGCTCGCGAAGATCGGCGGGATCACGCCCGACGTGTTGATCTTCAGCGGCATGTGAGTCGCATCGCCGCCGAACATGCGGGTGCCGACCTGGCGCTTCGGATACTGGATGACGATGCGCCGCTGGGCCCGCTCGATGAACACGATGAAGGCGATCACCGCGAAGGCGATCACGACGAAGCCCAGGATGAAGATCGGGCTCAGCGCCCCGGTGCGGCCGAGTTCCAGCAGGCTCGCCAGCGCATGCGGCACGTTGGCGACGATGCCGGCGAAGATGATGAGGCTGGTGCCGTTGCCGATGCCGCGCGCGGTGATCTGCTCGCCGATCCACATCAGGAACATCGTCCCGCCGACCAGCGAGATCACGCAGGAGAGGCGGAAGAAATAGCCCGGATCGACCACCGCCGCGCCGAAGCTGCCGCGCATCCCCTCCAGCCCGACGGCGATGCCGTAGGACTGGAACATCGCGATGACGACCGTGAGGTAGCGCGTGTACTGGTTGAGCCGCTTACGCCCGGTCTCACCCTCTTTCTTCAGCGCCTCCAGCGACGGAATGGCCGCCGACATGAGCTGGATGATGATGCTGGCGCTGATGTACGGCATGATGTTCAGCGCGAACACGGTCATGCGCCCGAGCGCGCCGCCCGAGAACATGTTGAACATGCCGAGGATGCCGGCGCCGCCGCGCGCGGACATCAGCTCGCCCAGCACGGATGCGTCGACGCCCGGAACCGGGATGTAGGTCCCGATGCGATAGACCAGCAGCGCACCGAGGGTGAACCAGATGCGCTTCTTCAGCTCCGTCGCCTTGGCGAACGTGCCGAGTGAAAGGTTCGCAGCAAGCTGCTCGGCCGCCGAGGCCATCCGCTACTCCGTGCCCGTCGCCGACGCCGCGCGGCGCCCGCCTGTCATGCAGGCGGCGCCGCCGGGCTCGCGCGCGAGGCCGTGAGACGCCGCAGCAAAAGTATAGTGCGCCCGCGCCAGCGATGCACGCACGGTCGGCCTAGGCGGTGGCCGGCGTTTCAGTGGCCGGCTTGGCGGCGACCGTGGTGGTGACGCTGCCACCCGCCTGCTGCACGGCGGCCGCCGCCGCGGCCGAGGCGCCGCTGACCGTAATGGTCACCGCGCGCGCCAGTTCGCCGTTCGCCAGCAGGCGCACCCCTGCGATGCGCCCGCTGCGGACGAGGCCCGCGCTGCGCAGTGTCGCCTCGGTGATCGGCTGCGTGGGGTCGATCTTGCCGGCCTCGATGGCGCGGGCGATGGCGCCGAGATTCACCGGGGCGTATTCCTTGCGGAACGGGTTCTTGAACCCGCGCTTGGGCAGCCGCCGGTAGATCGGCATCTGCCCGCCCTCGAACCCGTTCAGCGCCACGCCGGTGCGCGCCTTCTGGCCCTTCACGCCCTTGCCGCTGGTCTTGCCCTTGCCGGAGCCGATGCCCCGGCCGAGCCGCTTGGATTTGTGGCGCGCGCCCGGATTGTCGCGCAATTCGTTGAGCTTCATCGCGCCCTCAGATCTCTTCCACCTTCACCAGATGCGCGACCTTGCGCAACATGCCGCGCACGTTCGGCGTCTCCACCACTTCGCGGACGCGGCGGACCTTGTTGAGGCCCAGGCCGATCAGTGTCGCCTGCTGCCCCGGCTTGCGCCCGTGCCCCGAGGCGATCTGCGTCACCCGCAGCCGCTTGCCCTCAGCCGGCATCGGACGCCTCCTGCGCCGGCGTGGCGGCGGGCGCGGGGGCCGCATCGCGGCGGCCGAGCAGGTCGGACACCTTCTTGCCGCGCCGCGACGCCACCGAACGGGGGCTGGCGCAGCGGGCGAGCGCCGCGAAGGTCGCCTTGACCATGTTGTGCGGGTTGCGGCTGCCGAGGCTCTTGGCGACCACGTCGCCGATGCCCAGGGTCTCGAACACCGCGCGCATCGGCCCGCCGGCGATGATGCCGGTGCCCGCCGCGGCCGAGCGCAGCTGCACCGCGCCGGCGCCGTAGCGGCCCTCGACGTCGTGGTGCAGCGTGCGGCCTTCCTTCATCGGCACACGGATCATGCCGCGCTTGGCCCGCTCGGTCGCCTTGCGGATCGCCTCCGGCACCTCGCGCGCCTTGCCCGCACCATAGCCGACGCGCCCCTTCTGGTCGCCGACGACCACGAGTGCCGCGAACGCGAAGCGCCGGCCGCCCTTCACCACCTTCGCCACGCGGTTGATCGTGACCAGCTTGTCGATCAGCTCGTCGCCGCCGTCGCGATCCCGCTCGCGGTCGCGCCCCCGGCCTTCGCGCGCTTCCCGTGCCATGCTGCTTCCCCTCAGAACGCGAGTCCGCCCTCACGGGCGGCTTCGGCCAGCGCCTTGACGCGGCCGTGGTAGAGATAAGCGCCGCGGTCGAACACGACTTCCTTCACGCCCGCCGCGATCGCGCGCTCGGCGATCAGCTTGCCGACCGCATCCGCCGCCGCCTTGTCGGACCC
>JAFKFJ010000244.1 GCA_017307335.1 Alphaproteobacteria bacterium
CCAGCAGCGCATCGTCATGGTCGGCGAGCACCTCGATCAGCCCGGCCCGCGCCTCCCGGCCGCGCTCATCGATGCTGTCAGGCACGTCGACGCGGTCTGAGGCGGCGCCGCGGCGATAGCGGTAGGCGCGTTCGGCGACGACATCGACATAGCCGACCACGTCGGCGTCCTCGCGGATCGGCACCTGGCGCAGAACGAGCGGCCGCTGCGTGAACAGTTGCAGCGCCGCCACGGTGTCGCGCGCGCGCCCGCCGAGCATGTCGACGCGGTTGATGAACACGATGAACGGCACGCCGTAGCTGTCCAGCAGGCGCAGCATGGGGGCCGCGGTGGCGGCGCGGGCCGGATCTGGCTCGCAGACCAGCACGGCAATGTCCGCGACCGCGAGGGCGGACTGCGCGGCGTAGGCGAACTCGACCGAGCCCGGCGCGTCGATCAGCGCCCAGGGTTCGTCCATGAACGTCGCGTGGGCGAGCCGCAGCTCGCCGGCGATGCGTTCGGCACCGCGCCGGGGCGGGCTGCCGGCGGTGGTGAGCAGGGCGTCGAACAGTGTCGACTTGCCGCTGCCATAGGGGCCGACGAGGGCGACGGTGCGGGGACCGGATGGCGTGTGGGACATGGCAAGCTCCTCCCGGGTCGGCGCTTGCCGCCTCGCCTGGCCGGGCGTGCCAGGCCGCGCGCCGTCCTCAGACTGTCATCTGACCAGTGCCGGCGCCGCCCTGCCAAGGGGTTTGTGCGGCCCCTACATGCCGAGCGCGCGGCGGTAGACATCGAGCAGCGTCTCCTGCTCCTCGACCTCCGCGGGCTCCTTGCGCCGCAGCGCGATCAGCGCGCGCAGCACTTTCGTGTCAAACCCCGCACTCTTCGCCTCGGCATAGATGTCCTTGATGTCGCCGGCGAGCGCGCGGCGCTCCTCCTCCAGCCGCTCGATGCGCTCAACCAGGGTGCGCAGCCGGTCGGCAGCGATGTTGCCCCATTTCGCGGGCTCGTCGGTTGCAGCCTTGCTGGTGGCATCGAGCGCCATGCGCGCCTCCCCTCGTTGCGGGCGGGCGGGCTTAGCGGTGCGGGATGGAGGGGTCAACCGGTCCCCGGACTACGCGACCGGCGCGATATCGAGACGCCGCTCGATCCGTTCCAGCCGGTCCTCGATCCGGTCGATCCGACCCGATTGCCCCGCGAAATCGCTGTGGACGTTCGCGAGTTGAACCTCCACTGCGGTCATCCTTCGCTTGATCTCCCGCACATCGTCGCGAAGCGCATCGACGCTCCCACGGATGTGGCGCAGATGCTCGAGCGCGAGACTATCCGGTTCGATCGCCATGGCCGAAATTTTACTGTTCCCGCTGGGCGCTGGCAAACGCGGCCTTCTGTTCCGGCGTCGCCTCGCGCTGATGGCGCGCCTGCCATTCCTTATATGGCATACCGTATATGATCTCGCGTGCCTCGGCGTCGGGCAGCGCCAGCCCGCGCGCCGCCGCCGCCTCGCGATACCAGCGGCTGAGGCAGTTGCGGCAGAAGCCGGCGAGATTCATCAGGTCGATGTTCTGCACGTCGGTACGCGCGCGCAAATGCTCCACCAGCCGGCGGAACGCGGCGGCCTCAAGCTCGGTGCGGATGGCGGGGTCGATCGCTTCCTGCGGCATGATCGGGTCTCCTTCCTGCCGCCACACATGGCGCGGGGGGCGGCGCTTCGCCATACTCCGCCGCGCGGCCGGGGAGAGCATTTCCATGGACTGGGACGATGCCCGCGCGCGGCACCTGTTGCGCGCGGCGTTCGATGCGGCGGTGGCCGCGGCCGATCCCCGCCGCGTGCTCGCCGCCCACCTGCCCGCGCGCCCGCGCGGGCGCTGTGTGGTCGTGGGGGCCGGCAAGTCGGCCGCGGTGATGGCCGCCGCCCTCGAGGACGCGTGGCCCGACGTGCCGCTGGAAGGCGTGGTCGTCGCCCGCTACGGCCACGCCGTGCCGACGCGGCGCATCCGGGTGCTGGAAAGCTCCCACCCGGTCCCGGATGCCAATGGCGAGGCCGCCGCCGCCGCGATCCTCGCCGCGGTACGCGGGCTCGGCGCCGGCGACCTGGTGGTGGCGCTGATCTCTGGCGGCGCCTCCGCGCTGATGCCGCTGCCGGCGCCGGGGCTGACGCTCGCCGACAAGCAGACGGTGAACCGCGCGCTGCTCGCCTCGGGGGCGACGATTCATGAAATGAACTGCGTGCGCAAGCATCTCTCCGCCATCAAGGGTGGCCGCCTCGCCGCCGCGGCGGCGCCGGCGCAGGTGGTGACGCTCGCGATCAGCGACGTGCCCGGCGACGAGGCGGCGGTGATCGGCAGCGGGCCGACGGTGCCCGACCCCACGACCTTCGCCGATGCGCGCGGCATCCTCGCCCGCTATGGCATCACCCCACCACCCTCGGTCGCCGTGCACCTCGCCGCCGCGGCAGAGGAGACGCCGAAGCCGGGCAGCCTGCCGCACGTGCACTTCACGCTGATCGCGACCCCGCAGATGGCGCTGGAGGCCGCGGCGGCGACGGTGCGGCAGGCCGGGCTCGCGCCGCTCATCCTGGGCGATGCGCTGGAGGGCGAGAGCCGGGAGATGGGCACCGTGCTCGCCGGCATCGCCCGCGCGGTGCGGACGCACGCGACCCCCCTCGCCCCGCCCGCGGTGCTGCTCTCGGGTGGCGAGACCACGGTCACGATCGGCAGCGGCCCGGCCGGGCGCGGCGGGCGCAACACGGAATTCCTGCTCGGCCTCGCGCTCGCGCTCGCTGGCGCGCCAGGCATCTGGGCGGCGGCCGGCGACACCGACGGGATCGACGGCGTCGAGGACGCGGCCGGCGCGATGGTGACGCCCGACACGCTGGCGCGCGCCCGCGCCCACGGGCTCGACCCCCGCGCGCTGCTCGCCGGGCACGACAGTTTCGCGCTGTTCTCGGCGCTCGGCGACCTCATCGTCACCGGCCCCACGCTGACCAACGTAAACGACTTCCGCGCGATCCTGATCGCCTGACACCACCAGCACCCACGCGAGGCCCCTTTTGCGCCAGAAGCTGCGCCGCCGCCGCCGCACAAAGATCGTCGCCACGATCGGCCCCGCCAGTTCCACCGCCGAGATCCTGCTGCGCCTGTTCCACGCCGGCGCCGACATCTTCCGCCTCAATTTCAGCCACGGCACGCACGAGGACCACGCGCGGCGCATCGGCTTCATCCGGGAGATCGAACGCAGCGAGGGCCACCCGATCGGCATTCTCGCCGACGTGCAGGGGCCGAAGCTGCGCGTGGGCCGCTTCGGCGGCGGGCGCGTGCAGTTGCAGACCGGCCAGGAATTCACGCTCGACCTCAATCCCACGCCGGGCGACGTGCGGCGCGTGAACCTGCCGCATCCGGAGATCATCGCCGCCGCCGGCATCGGCACCACGCTGCTGCTGGACGACGGCAAGCTGCGGCTGCGCGTCGTGCACCGCCGCGACGACCGGCTGGAGACGGAGGTGGTCGTCGGCGGCCCGCTCTCCGACCGCAAGGGCGTGAACGTGCCCGACATGGTGCTGCCGATCCCGGCGCTGACCGCGAAGGACCGCGAGGACCTCGCCTTCGCGCTCGACCACGGCGCCGACTTCATCGGGCTCTCCTTCGTGCAGCGGGCGGAGGATGTCGCGGAGGCAAAGGCGATCGCCGACGGGCGCGCCTGGATCATGACCAAGCTGGAAAAGCCGCAGGCGCTGCAGAATCTCGACGCGATCCTCGCCCTGTCGGATGCGGTGATGGTGGCGCGCGGCGACCTGGGCGTGGAGCTGCCGCCGGAGGAGGTGCCGCTGGCGCAGAAGCGCATCGTGCGCGCGGCGCGCATGCTCGGCCGCCCGGTGGTGGTGGCGACGCAGATGCTTGAAAGCATGATCAACGCGCCCGCGCCGACGCGCGCCGAAGCCTCCGACGTGGCGACGGCGGTGTTCGACGGCGCGGATGCGGTGATGCTGTCGGCGGAGACCGCGGCGGGACAGTACCCGTTCGAGGCGGTGAACTTCATGGACCGCATCGTCGCGCGCGTGGAGCAGGATTCCGGCTGGCGCGACGTGATCGAGGCATCGCGGCCGGCGCCCGAACACGCCATCGCCGACGCGCTCGCCGCCGCATCGCGGCAGATCGCGCACACGATCGACGCCGGGGCGATCTGTGCCTTCACCGAATCCGGCAGCACGGCACTGCGGGTTTCGCGCGAGCGGCCGGAGGCGCCGATCATCGGGCTCACCACGTCGGAGGCGACGGGACGGCGGCTCGCGGTCGCCTGGGGCGTGCATCCGGTGGTGACGACGGTGACGCACTCGATGAGCGAGACCGTCGGCCGCGCGGCGCGGCTGGCGGCGCAGGAGGGGCTGGCGGCGCACGGCGACCATATCGTCGTCATCGCCGGCCTGCCGTTCGGCCATCCCGGCTCGACCAACGCGCTCAGGGTGGCGGTGGTGAAGTGATGCCGGGCTGACCTCCGCTTCGGCGCGCCGGTGCGGACGCGCCGTGCGCGGTGCGCCGGATGGCCTGCGGCGGCTGGCCGAAGGCCCGCAGGAAGGCGCGGCGCATCCGCTCCCGGTCGGCAAAGCCCGTCCGCGCCGCGATCACCTCGATCGGGTGGCTGGATTGCTCCATCAGCAGCCGCGCCGCCTCGATCCGCAGCGTCTCCACCGCCTTGGCGGGCGATTGCCCGGTTTCAGCGCGGAACGCGCGGCTGAACTGGCGCGGGCTCAGATGCGCGGCCTCGGCAAGGTCCTCGACCGCAAGCGGCTTGTCGAGGTTCCGCCGGGCATAGTCGAGCGCCGACTGGATGCGGTCCGACTTCGCGTCGAGGTCCAGCAGCGCGGAGTGCTGCGACTGTCCGCCGGCCCGGCGGTGATAGATGACCATCCTGCGCGCCGCGGCGCGGCAAAGCTCCGGCCCCAGATCCTGCTCGACCATGCCGAGCGCGAGGTCGATGCCGGCGCTCGCGCCCGCTGACGTCCAGACCGGGCCGTCGACGATGAAGATGCGATCCGCATCGACGCGGACCTTCGGAAAGCGCGCCTGCAAATCCCGTGCGGCCGCCCAGTGCGTGGTCGCGCGCCGGCCGTCGAGGACGCCGGCTTCGGCCAGCACGAACGCGCCCATGCAGATCGACGCCACCCGCCGCGTGCTGGCCATCGACCGGCGGACGAAGGCGAGCAGGCGCGGCGTCGGCTGGAACGGCCTCAGGCCGCCCCCGAACAGCAGCGTGTCGTACACCCCCTCCTCCATCGGCGCGGTTTCCAGCGCGGCGCCGAGGGAAGAGCGGACCGGGCCGCCCGTCTCCGAAAGCAGGCGCACGTCGTACACGGCGCGCCCCGCTGCTACGTTGGCGAACTCGAACGCCGAGACGGCGGCGAGGGTCAGCATCAGGAAGCCAGGCGAGACGACCAGTCCGACGCGGTGCATTGCCGCTGCCCCTATGTCCTGAAAAGTGGCATATACGACATTTGAGACGCGCGCCAGGGGGGTTAGCGTCACGCCCAGCCGATCAGGCCGGCTTCGGCGCCGCCGCGGCCGCCTGGTCCTTCCCTTCTCGGAGTACCCAACCCCATGAACGACAGTTTCGCGCGCACGGTGCTGATCACCGGCGCCTCCTCGGGGATCGGCGCCGTGTATGCCGACCGTTTCGCCCGTCGCGGCCATGATCTCGTCCTGGTGGCACGCGACGGCGGGCGCATGGAAAGCCTCGCCGAGCGGCTGCGGGGCGAGACCGGCGTTGCGACCGACATCATCCGGGCCGACCTGACCGATGCGAATGACGTGGCCAAAGTGGAGGACCGGCTGCGCAGCGACGCGGGCATCGGCGTGCTGGTGAACAATGCCGGCGCCGCCCTTCCGGGCAGCTTTCTCGACCAGAGCCCCGAGCAGGTCGCGAGCCTCATCACCCTCAACGCCGTGGCACTGGCCCGGCTGGCGAGCGCCGTCGCACCGCGGTTCGCCGCGGCGGGCGCGGGCGCGATCATCAACATCGCCTCCATCGTGGGCTTCGCGCCCGAGATCGGGCTGACCGTCTACGGCGCCACCAAGGCTTTCGTGACGTTCCTCAGCCAGGGGCTTCACCTCGAACTCGGCCCCAAGGGCGTCTATGTGCAGGCCGTGCTGCCTGCGGCCACGCGCACCGAGATCTGGGGACGCTCCGGCCGCGACGTGAACGCGCTGTCCGGCGTGATGGACACGGGCGAACTGGTCGATGCGGCGCTGGTGGGCTTCGACCGGCGCGAGACGATCACTATCCCGCCGCTGCCGGATGCGGGCCAATGGGAGGCGTTCGAGGCCGCCCGCAAGGCGATGTTGCCGAGCGTCATGCAGGTCCATCCGGCCGAGAGGTACCGCAAGGTCGTCGACCGCATCGCGGTTCCGGCGTAGCGATCGCGCAGTTCGCCGAAGCGCCGCGCAGACGTCGCACGCTCGCGCGCACCCTCACCCGGTTCGCTTCGCTCACCACCCTCTCCCGCAAGCGGGAGAGGGGACGGCAATGCTGAACTTCTCCCTCTCCCGCCTGCGGAAGAGGGGACAGCAAGGCTGAACTTCTCCCTCTCCCGCTTGCGGGAGAGGGTCGGGGTGAGGGCTGTCCTGCGTTGCTCCCTACGGCCGGCATGCGGCTGCATCACGGCCGCACGGGAGTACGGCGCGCGCACGGGCGCGAAGTTGCCGCCGCCGCGGCTAGCGCGGTCCGGACTCGGGTCGCGCGCGCCATCGTCACCCCCGGCTGCACGCCGCCCCGCCCAGCACGCAGAACCGCGCACAGTGCGGGTGGTTCAGCGGCACCGGGCGCATCGCCTCGCGCAGGGTAGCGCCGAGTTCGAAGCGCGCGTCGTAGGGCAGCAGCGTGCACGCTGCGACGACCGGCATGGCGGCGCCGCGGCGCGTCACCACCATGCGGGAGGAGGCGCACATCACCTCGCTCGGCGCGCGGCCGAGAATCTCCCAGCACGCGGTGGTGATCTCCGGCACGTCCGCTGTCTCGTCCATCTGCGGGAATAGCGTCATCGCCACCGGGTCCTGCGCGTCGACCGGCACGCCGAGCTCGGCGAACAGGGCGGCGAAGCCGGCGCGCAGCGAATCCTCGGGCTCGTCCGTCAGGCGCCGCGCCGCGACATGCACGCGGAATCCCTGCGCGGCCAGCCAGCGCAGGCCCGCCAGCGTCGGCGCGAAACTGCGGGCGCCGCGCTCCGCCTCATGCACCGCGCGCGTGTAGTGATCGAGCGAGACGCGGATCACGAGCCGCTCGCCGTAACGGCGCAGGTCGCGCAGCGCGGCTTCCATCTTGCGCATCGGCCGCATCGCGTTGGTCAGCACCAGCGCGCGCAGTCCGCGCGCCAGCACCGCCTCCAGCATCGCCGGCAGCGCGGGGTTCAAAAACGGCTCGCCGCCGGTGAAGCCCACAAGCTCGGTGCCCAGGTCTTCGCGCACGGCTTCATCGAGATACGTCGCCACCTCCGCAGCACTGAGATAGACAAGGCGGTCGTTGCGCGGCGAGGATTCGATGTAGCAGGTCCGGCAGGTCAGGTTGCAGAGCGTGCCGGTGTTGAACCACAGCGTATGCAGCCGGTCCGGCGCCACCCAGGCCCGCGTCTCGCCGCGCGCGGTGCGGTAGGGGTCGGAGAATTTTGCGCGCGCCGGGGCGTCGGTCGCCGACATGGAAGGTCAGCGCCGATACGGCAGCGGCAGCAGCGACCGCACGGGAATTTTCAGCGGCGCCAGCGGTCCGGGCACGATCACCATCGCCTCCGCATCGTAGTCGACGATCAGTTCGCGGCAGGCGCCGCACGGGGCGACCACCGCCAGTGCGCGGTCGTCCTCCTCCGGTTTCGGGTGGCGCAGCGCCACCACCGTCGCCACCGACCCGTCGCCCTCCAGCAGCGCGCGGCCCAGCGCCACCGCCTCCGCACAGACGGAGAGCCGGCCCACGGTGGCACCCAGATGCAGGCCGGTCCAGATGCGCCCGTCGCGCGCGCGCAGCGCGGCCGCCACCATGTGGCGCAACGGCCGGTAGTGCTCGCTCAGCACTTCGCGCGCCGCGGCGATCAGCGCATGATCCTCCGCGTCCAGCGGCAACCCCTGGGCCGGGTCGGGCGAAGCGTCGAGCACGGGCCTAGTCTGCCGCTTCGGCTTCTTCTTCGCTCGCCAGCATCACCGTCGCCATCATGCCGGACTGCTCGCGCACCCGCCGCTCGACCACCTCCGCCGTCTCGGCATGCTCGCGCAGGAACTGCTTGGCGTTCTCGCGGCCCTGGCCGATGCGCTGCGAATCGACGCTGTACCAGGCGCCGGATTTCTCCACCACGCCGACCTTGGTGCCGAGATCGACCAGCTCGCCCACCTTGCTGATGCCCTCGCCGTACATGATGTCGAACTCCACCTGCCGGAACGGCGGCGCCAGCTTGTTCTTCACCACCTTCACGCGCGTCTGGTTGCCCACGATCTGGTCGCGGTCCTTGATCGCGCCGATGCGCCGGATCTCCAGCCGCACCGAGGCATAGAACTTCAGCGCGTTGCCGCCGGTGGTGGTCTCCGGGTTGCCGAACATCACGCCGATCTTCAGCCGGATCTGGTTGAGGAAGATCAGCATGGTCTTGCTGCGCGAGACGCTGCCGGTGAGCTTGCGCAGCGCCTGGCTCATCAGCCGCGCATGCAGGCCGACATGGCTGTCGCCCATCTCGCCCTCAAGCTCGGCGCGCGGCACCAGAGCGGCGACGGAGTCGACCACCAGCACGTCGACCGCGCCGGAGCGCACCAGCGTATCGGCGATCTCCAGCGCCTGCTCGCCGGCGTCGGGCTGGCTGATCAGCAGGTTGTCCACGTCCACGCCGAGCTTGCGCGCATAGACCGGGTCGAGCGCGTGCTCGGCATCGACGAAGGCGCAGGTGCCGCCGCGCTTCTGTGCCTCGGCGATGGCGTGCAGCGCGAGCGTGGTCTTGCCCGAGCTCTCCGGGCCGTAGATCTCCACGATCCGCCCGCGCGGCAGGCCGCCGATGCCGAGCGCGATGTCGAGCCCGAGCGAACCCGAGGGGATCACCTCGATCTGCTCGTCGCCGGCCTTGGCGCCCATGCGCATGATCGAGCCCTTGCCGAACGCCCGCTCGATCTGCTGCAAGGCGGCGTCCAGAGCCTTGTTTTTTTCCATACCCATTCCCCCGCCGCGGCCGTCGGGCCGGGACTCGGCGGGAGTCTCTCACGGGCCGCGGAGCGCCGCAACGGGGCGCCACGGGGAGGCGTTAAGGATTTGTTCGACTTTTGTTCAAGAAATGCGAACAGATTGCGGAACCGGGCCGTCAGGCGCCGCCCGTGACCTCCAGCAGCCGCGCCGCCAGCGCCTTTCCGTCGTACGGCTTGGGCAGGAACAGCGTCGCGTCGTCGTCCAGCGCCGCCGCCATCGACGGCTGCACCTCCTCGGCGGCGTAGCCGGAGACGAGGATCGCCGGCAGGGCGGGGGCGCCCAGGCGCGCCCGCACGGCGCGGACGAGCTCGGTGCCGTCCTGGCCCGGCATCATGAGGTCGGTCACGATCGCCGCGATCGGCGGCACCGGGTCGCCGGCCAGCAGGGCCAGCGCCTCCTCGCCGCACTCGGCCGCCAGCACCTGCCAGCCGGCCCGGCCGAGCGCCCGCTCGGCCACCCGCCGCACCACCGGCTCGTCCTCCACCAGCAGCACGAGGCCGCGCATGCAGGCGGCGGCGGGTGACAGGTGCGACGGCGCCGGCCCGCCCGCCTCGGCCGGCGGATGCGGAATGGCCACCGCCTCGCCGTCCCAGCGCGGCAGATAGAGGCGCAGCCGCGTCCCCTTCCCCACCGCGCTCTCCACCGCCAGGAAGCCCGCCGACTGGCGGACGATGCCGTGCACGGTCGCGAGGCCGAGGCCGCTGCCGCCCTGCTCGCGCCGCGTGGTGAAGAACGGCTCGAAAATGCGCGGCTGCAGCTCCGGCGGGATGCCCACGCCGGTGTCGGCGACCTCGACCATCACGTAGCGGCCGGGCGGGATCGTCTCCGGTCCGCGCGGCAGCGGGCGGTAGAGCGTCATGTGCCCGGTGCGCAGCGTCAGCACGCCGCCCTGGGGCATGGCATCGCGCGCATTCACCGCGAGGTTCAGCAGGACCTGGTCGAGTGCGGTGCGGTCGGCGCGCACGCGCTGGCCCGGCTGCTCGAGTTCGAGTTCCAGGCGCACGTTGCTGCCCAGCAGGCGGCGCAGCAGGCCGCGCATGTCCTCCAGCACCTCGTTGATGGCCAGCACGCGCGGCTGCAGGGTCTGGCGGCGGCCGAAGGCGAGAAGCTGGCGCACCAGCGCCGCTCCGCGCTCGGCGCTCGCGCGGATCTGGGCGAGGTCGTCGCGGGTTTCGGCATCGGCGCCAACGCGCCCCGCAATCGCATCGGCGGCGCCCAGCACCGCGGTCAGCAGGTTGTTGAAGTCGTGCGCGACGCCGCCGGCGAGCTGGCCCGCGGCCTGCAGCCGCTGGCTGTGCAGCAGTTGCGCCTCCAGCCGCGTCTGCTGGGAGATGTCGCGCAGCGCCAGCAGCGCGCCGCTCGCGGTACCATCCGCCTCGCGCACCGGCACGGCGGCGATGCTGACCGTGACCGGCTCCGGCGCCGGCGCGGCGAGGCGGACGCTGATCGGGTGCGGCGGGCCGGGGCTCGCCTGCCCGCGCAGCAGCGGCGCGATCTCCGCCCAGGCCTGCTCGCGGTCGGCCTCGGCGAACAGCAGCGCGAGCGGGCGGCCGGGCGAGAGGTCGGTGGCCGGCCCGACCAGCCGGCGGAGGGGCTCGCTCGCCCGCACGATGCCGCCGTGCCGGTCCACCACCACGCGCGCCGCGGACGGGTCCTGGAACAGCAGGGCGAGGGCCGGGTCGAGCGGGCCGGCGAGCGTGTCGATCAGCCGCCGCGCCGGCGCTGGGGCGGCCCGCGCGCGGCGCCAGCGCCCGATCACAGCGCCCGGCTCCGCAGCCGCCAGACATAGGCGATCAGCTCGGCGACCGCCGCGAACAGCTCGCGCGGGATTTCCGCATCCAGCTCGACGGCGTGCAGCGCCCGGGCCAGCGGCGGGTTCGCGACCAGCGGCACCTGACTCTGCTCAGCCACCTCGCGGATTCGCGCCGCCACCTCGTCCACTCCCTTCGCGACCACGCGCGGCGCGGCAGTGGAGCCTCGCTGATATGAAAGGGCAACCGCGTAGTGCGTGGGGTTGACCACCACCACCGTCGCCTTCGGTACCGCCGCCATCATCCGCCGCCGCACCCGCGCCATGCGCAGCCGGCGGATGCGCGCCTTGATCTGCGGGTTGCCCTCGGTCTCCTTGTGCTCCTCGCGCAGCTCGTGGCGGCTCATGCGCAGCTTGGCGGCATGGCGGATGCGCGTGTGCAGGATGTCCAGTCCGGCGATCGCCGCCTGCACCGCGATCACCACGGTCAGCACCCGCACCGCCTCGCGCGTCGTGTGCGCGAGCAGGGTCGGCGCGTTCCAGGCAAGCGCGGCCGGCAGCAGCGGCAGCGCGTCGGCCAGCACCACCCAGGCGGCGGCACCGGCGGCGGCGACCTTGGCGAGCGCCTTGCCGGCCTCGAGCAGCCCGCCGATCGAGACGATGCGGGCAAGCCCGCGCTGCGGTGAGAGCCGGGAGAAGTCCGGTGCCAGCGCGCCGAGATGCACGAGGCCGCCGGTCTGCGCCAGCACGGCGCCGATCGTCGCCAGCGCGGCGACGAGCATGAACGGCACGGCCGCGAACAGGCCGGCGCGCGCGGCGAGCTTGGCGCCCGCCAGCGGCGAGAGCGCATGCGCCCCCGCGAGCAGCAACGCGAGCTGCCCGGCCAGCCGGCGCGACGCCGCGGGCGCCAGCATGACCAGCGCCAGCGTGACCGCCGCCAGCACGGCCACGGGCGCCGCCTCGCGCGACAGCGGCACCTGCCCGGCCTCCCGCGCCCGCGCCAGCCGCCGCGGGGTTGCGGCCTCTGTGCGGTCCTCGCCCTCCGCCAACCGCTACAGCCCCGGCAGCGCGGCGAGCCCGCTGGCCACCCGGTCCTGCCAGACGCCGAGCAGCGACGCGCCGAGCGCGGCGAGAAGCGCCAGCCCGCCCAGAAGCTGCGCCGGAGCGGCGAGGAAGAAGACCGGGATCTGCGGCGCGAGGCGCGCCAGCGCCGCCAGCGCCACCTGCCACACGATCCCGGCGAGCAGGAACGGCGCCGCCAGTTGCAGCGCCAGCGCGAAACATTGCTCGACGGCCGCGACCGAGGTCTGCGTCGCATCGGCCGCCGGCAGCAGGCTGCCCGGCGGCACCAGCCGGTAGCTGCCGGCCAGCGCCTCCAGCGGCAGCGCATAGAGCCCGGAGGCGAGCAGCAGCACGGGCGCGGCCAACCCGAACAGCCGCCCCAGCGCCGCCCCCTGCGGGCCGAGCACGCTGTCCGGCTGCAGCACGCTCGCCTGCCCGGTGAGGTCGGCGATGATCTGCCCGGCCAGCGGCAGCGCCGCCATCAGCAGCCGTGCGAGCCAGCCGAGGAACAGGCCGGTCGCGACCTCGCCCGCGACCATCGCGAAGCCGCGCCACACATCGGCCGGCGGCGCCGGCATCGCGGGCGCCAGCACCGGCACCAGCAACATCGCCAGCGCCAGCGCGAAGCCGGCCCGGATCATCGCCGGCAATTCGGCCTCACCCACGCCGGGGATCAGCATGCAGGCGGAGGCGGCGCGTGCCAGCACCAGCACGAAGGCGAACGACCAGTCCGGCAGCCGCGCGATCAGCGCCCCGTCGTCGGCGCTCACGACCCGCCGACCGCCACCAGCCGGTCGAACACGAGCCGCGCGAAGTCGTTCAGCGTGGTCAGCATGAACGGGCCGAGCACCACGACGGTGCAGATCACCGCCGCGATCTTCGGCACCACCGCCAGCGTCTGCTCATGGATCTGGGTGACCGCCTGCAACAGCGACACGACGAGGCCCACCAGCAGCGCCACGACGAGCGGTGGGCCGCCGAGCTTCAGCACGACGATCACCGCCTCGCGCATCGCCGCGCCGACATCGCCCTCGCCCATGCCTGCCGTGCCCCCGCCGCGAACGCTCACATCGGCATTCGCATGATGTCCTGATAGGCCTGCACCACCCGGTCGCGGATCGCGGTCGCGGTCTGCAGCGTCAGCTCGGCGCGCGAGACGGCTTGCACGACTTCGGTGAGGTTGCCCTGGCCGGCAACGGCATTCTCGGCCATCGCCTCCGCCTGCTCGCCGCCTTGCACCGCGCCCTTCAGCGCACGCTGCAGCATGCCGCCGAAATCGCCGCCGCCATCCGCCGTGGTGCCCGCCGTGGTGCCGTCGGCGGTGCGGTAGGCGCGCGCGGCGTCCTGCGCCGAGACGCCGGCAGGCGCGAGCGGGAGCGGCATGATCGCCACCGCTATTTCAGCAGTTCGATCGTGCGCGTCAGCATGCCGCGCGTGGACTGCATGACCGCGAGGTTGGCATTGTAGCTGCGCTCCGACTCGCGCATGTCCATGATCTCGATGAACGGATTGACGTTCGGCGTGCGGACATAGCCGTTGGCGTCGGCGGCGGGATGCGCGGGGTCGTAGCGGGTGGGAAAGGCGCTGCGATCCTGGCCGATCTGCTTGACGCCGACAAGGTCCACGCCGAGCGCGCGGTCGAGCCGGTTGGCGAAGGTGATGGTCTTGCGCCGGTACGGTGCCGCGCCCGGCGTGCTGCCGGTCGTGTCCTGGTTGGCGAGATTCTCGGCGATCACGCGCAGCCGCGAGGTCTGCGCCATCATGCCGGCGGCCGAGATGTCCAGTGCGCGCCCGAGTTCCATGCGTCTGCCTCCCTACTTCCCGATCACGGTGCGGAACAGGCCGAGATATTTCATGTCGATCAGGCTGACGAGCTCATGCGCGCTGTCGGTGTCGGCCACCTTCTTCAGCTCCTGGTCGATCGCCACGCCGTTGCCGTCGGGCGCGCGCTCCGTCCTGTCCTGCTCCGCCCGCAGGTCGCCCCCCGCGTCGCCCACCAAATGCGCCGGATCGGTGCGCGCGAGCGCAACGCCTGCCTGCTGCAGCGTCTTGACGAAAGGCAGCAGATCGCGCGCCCGCCACCCGGGCGTGTCGGCGTTGGCGATGTTCTCGGCCAGCAGCTCCTGCCGCCGGTCGATCCAGGCCAGCCGCTTGTCGGCGAGCGCGAACAGCGGGATATGCGCAAAATCCATCATGGCGGCGCGATCCTGGCCCATGCTGGTCAACGAACGGTAAAGGCGGCGGGGATGCCGCCGGTGGGCCGAGCCGGGCGGGAAAGGTTTTGTAAACCCGCGGCGGCGTAAGCGCCGACACATGGCGCCAGAAGCCCGTGCCGCCGGTCTGCTCGATGCCGCGACGCATCTGCTCATGCTCGCACGCGCGCTCGTCCAGGCGCGGCGCCCCCTCGATCTCGAGGGGCTCGACACGCTGGTGGGCCGCGCCTGCGCCGCCTGCCTCGATCTGCCGCCGCAGCAGGGCCGCGCGCTGCGTCCGCGCGTCGCCGCCCTGCTCGCCGAACTCGATGCGCTCGGCGAGGCGATCGCACGCGGTGCCCGCGCATGAGCGGGCCGTCGCCGCTGCTCGTGCTCGGCACGCTGGCGCTGGTGCTCGCGCTGATCTGGGCGTCGCGGCACGCCCTCTCCGCGTTTCCCGGCCTGTTCGGGCGGCTCGGCTTCGACGCGAAGCGGACCGGCCCGGCGCGCAGCGGGGCGCTGGCGGTCGAACAGGTCGTCGCGCTCGATGCACGCCGCCGCCTCGTGCTCGCGCGCTGCGGGGCGCGGCAGTTGGTGCTGCTGACCGGCGGCGCGCAGGACCTCGTCGTCGGCTGGCTGGACGCGCCGGCCGAGCGCACCCCGAACCCGCCGCCATGATCCGCCCGATGCTGCGCGTCACGGTCCCGCTGCTCGTGCTGCTGCTGCCGAAGCTCGCGCTTGCGCAATCGGTCTCGCTCGATCTCGGCGCCGGCAGTCCCGGCGCCACGTCGCGCATCGTGCAGCTCACCGCGCTGATCACGGTGCTGTCGCTCGCGCCCAGCCTGCTCGTGATGGCGACCGCCTTCACCCGCATCGTGATCGTGCTGTCGCTGCTGCGCAGCGCGCTCGGCGCGCAGAGCACGCCGCCGAACATGGTGCTGATCGGGCTCGCCCTGTTCCTGACGTTCTTCGTCATGCAGCCGGTGCTCGACCAGGCCTGGCATGCCGGCCTGCTGCCGATGAGCGAAGGGCACGTGGGCAACATCGAAGGGTTGCAGCTTGCGGCGGAGCCGTTCCGCAAATTCATGGCGGCGAGCACGCGCGGCGACGATCTGCGCCTGTTCCTCGACCTCGCGCACCTCCCCAACCCGGCGAAGGCCGACGCCGCGCCGTGGCGCGCCCTGCTGCCCGCCTTCCTGGTGGGCGAGCTGCGCCGCGCGTTCGAGATGGGGTTCCTCATCTACCTGCCGTTCCTGGTGATCGACATGGTGGTGGCGAGCGTGCTGATGGGGCTCGGCATGATGATGCTGCCGCCGAACGTGGTGTCGCTGCCGTTCAAGCTGATCTTCTTCGTCCTCGTCGACGGCTGGCGGCTGGTCGCCGGCAGTCTGGTGCAGAGCTTCGCACCAAGCTGAATGGGGGCGATGCACGCTCAGAACGGCAGCAGGATGTCGAGCAGCTGCTGGCCGTAGCGCGCCGTCTGCAACTCTGTGAGCTGGCCGCGCCCGCCGTAGGAGATCCGTGCCTCCGCCATGCGGTCGTGCTGCACCGTGTTGTCGCTCGCGATGTCCTCCGGCCGCACGATGCCGCTGACGGTGAGTTCGCGCAGCTCGGAGTTCACCCGCACCTGCTGGCGCGCGATCACCACCATGTTGCCGTTCGGCAGCACCTGCGTCACCACGCCCGCCAGCCGGACCACCACGGTCTCGTTGCGCGAGATCTGTCCGGTCGCGATGTTGGCGTTGGTGCTGACGGTGGCGAGGTTGGCGTTGCTGCTGCTGACCGAGGTGACGCTGGGCGGCGTGCCGCTCATCTTCACGCCCGGGATCGCCGGGATCGCCATCGCTTCGTTGCCGTTGCGCTGCGCGGTGGTGTTGTCGTTGAACAGCGCCGTATCGGCGATGTTGACGAGCACCGTGATCACGTCGCCCACCGCGCTCGCCCGATCGTCCTTCAGGAACGCGCGCGCCCCGGGCCGCCAGAGCGAGTTCGCCGGGTACTGCTCCGACACCGCCGTCGGCATCGGCAGGCTCACCGGCCGCCAGCCCGGCGCCCTGGTGGGATCGGAACTCGGCGTCATCCGCGGCGGTGCGCCCACTTCCGACAGGCGTTGCAGGGTGTTGCAGCCGGCGAGCAGCAGCAGACCGGCGAGCGCGGCGCGCCTCATCGTGCCGAGGCCTCCTGCGCCGTCGCGGGCGCCGCCATGCTGCCGGGCGCGACGGCGACGACGCCGGTGGGCAGCACCTCGCCCGAGACCACCATGCGCGACAGCGGATTGAGGACGCGGATGCGCTCGCCGGGCGCGGCGGCGGCGAGGGCGATGCCTTGCGCGGTCGCGGTCAGCCCGCCGCTCTGGATCCGCATCGTCACCGACGCACCCTTCTCGACCGAGCCCGGGCGGATCAGGTCATCGAGCGGCAGCGGCTCGCCCAACGGGACCGGTCGGCGCAGCCGCATGCCCAGCACCTGCTCGCGGTCGCGCGCCACGTCGCCGCGCACGGCGTGGGCGCGCACCCGCTCCGTCTCCAGGTCGAACGCCGAGATCACGCTTCCCGCCTCCAGCCGGTGCGAGGGAACCGGCAGCACCAGCACCGCCTCCGCGCGCCCGGTCAGGCGCAGGCGCATCGGCGCCATGCCTTCGCCGGTCACCAGCAGCCCGGCGGTGAAGCGCGCGCTCTCGGCGTCGTAGTCGAGCTGTTCGATGCTCGCCTCGGGCTTCGTGTCGACGGGCACCATCGGCGCCTCGAAGCCCGGCAGGTCGATGTCGCACTCGGCGGGCGCGCCCACCCCGACCAGCGCCGCGCGCAGCGCGCCGAGCACCAGCGTGCGCGGCAGCACCTTGCCCGGCCGTTCGAGAATTGCGCGGTCGGCCGGCGAGGTCGGTCGCCACGCGACGCCGAACATGCGCGCGATCGCGGCGAGCTGCCGCGCCTCGACCACAATGCGCTCGCCGGGGCCCGGCGCGGGGCCGAGCACGCGCGCGGCCTGCCGGCCCGCATCGTCGAACAGGTCGGACAGCAGCACCACCGGCGCGTGCAGCGTGGTCATCGGCCGCAGCGTGGCCGCCGTGGCGAGCGATGCCGGCAGCAGCATGGTGGCGGCGAGCAGGAATGCGCGCATGGCGAACACCTCAGCGCAGGTTGGTGAGGGTGGAGAGCATCTGGTCGCCCGCGGTGATGACCTTGCTGTTCATCTCGTAGGCGCGCTGCGCCGTGATCAGGTCGGTGATCTCGCTGACCACGTTGACGTTGGAGGTCTCGACGAAGCCCTGCAGCACGGTGCCGAACCCGTTGGTGCCGGGCGTGCCGCTGACCGCGTTTCCCGATGCGCCGGAGGCGAGCAGCAGGTTGTCGCCCTGTGCGTCGAGGCCGGCGGGGTTGGGGAAGCCGGCGAGCTGGAGCTGGCCCACGACCTGCGGCGCCACCTGCCCCGCGATCGTCGCCTGCACCTGGCCCTGCGCATTGACCGTGATCGCGGTGGCGCCGGTGGGCACCGTGATGCCCGGCTGCACGATGTAGCCGTCGGCGGTCACGATCTGCCCGGTGGGCGAGAGGCCGAACGTGCCGTCGCGCGTGTAGGCGACCTCGCCGCTCGGTAGCTGGATCTGGAAATACCCGTTGCCGCTGATGGCAAGATCGAGGCTGTTGCCGCTCTGCTGCAGGTTGCCCTGCTCGGTGATCGGATAGATCGCCGCCGTCTTCACGCCGAGCCCGATCTGCGCGCCCGAGGGCAGCACCTGCCCGGCATCGGAACTGTTGGAGCCGACGCGGCGCAGGTTCTGGTAGATCAGGTCCTCGAACTCCGCCCGCCGGCGCTTGAAGCCGGTGGTGGTCATGTTGGCGATGTTGTTGGAGATCACCTCCACATTGGTCTGCTGTGCCTGCATGCCGGTGGCGGCAATGTCGAGCGCGCGCATCCGCTAGCTTCCCTTCGCGAGGATCTTCTGGATCGCGCCGGCCATCCGGTCGCTTTCCGATTGCAGCATCTGCGTGGTGAGCTGGAACGAGCGCATGTCGTCCATCATGCGGTTCAGCTCCAGCACCGGCTGCACGTTGCTGCCCTCGATCGCGCCCTGCACGATCTGCGGCGTGCGGACCTGGGTGGTGGACGTGTCGGCGCGCAACAGGTTGGCGCCCTCTGCGACGAGCTTGTTCTCGTCCTGCACCCGCACCACGCCGACGCGGCCGATGGGGCCGCTGTCGCCCGAGACGGTGCCGTCACCGGTGATCGTCAGCCGTGCGTCGCCGGCGGTCGTGCGCAGCGGGTGGCCGTTGCTGTCGAGCAGCGCGTTGCCGGCGGTATCCATGATGGTGCCGTCGGGGCCGAGCGCGAAATGCCCGGCGCGCGTCAGCCGCGGGCCGTTGCGCGTCATGACGGTGAACCAGCCATCGGCGTTGCCGATGGCGAGGTCGAGCGGATTGCCCGTGTGCCGCCGCTCGCCCGGCGTGCGGTCGCGATAGGTGGCGCGGTCCTGCGTGTAGGCGACAACGTTGCCGCCCGGCGGCTCCCCCGCCATCGGCTCGCGCTCCAGCCAGTCGGTGAACACGGTGCGCGAGGCGTGAAAGCCCGGCGTGCTCGCGTTGGCGAGGTTGCTCGCCGTCACCTCCAGCGCCCGGGTCTGCGCGACCAGGCGGGAGAGGACGACGGTGGTGATGTTCTCCATGGGCACGATCCGCGGGCTGCGTCTGGCGGCCCCGGCGCAACCGCCGTGCCAGCGGTGCGCGCGGCGGAAATCCGTGCGCCGCGGCCCCGGCGCGGCACATGCTGCCGGGCCGGCGCATGC
>JAFKFJ010000030.1 GCA_017307335.1 Alphaproteobacteria bacterium
GACGGGCTTGGAGCCCCGCGCCGCGGCCGCCGCGAGGAGGGCGTCTCAACCCCGCGGTGGTAGTTCAGTCTCCGCCTAACCGCCCTGTGAGCCGGTGCGTTCCGGCGCCGGTTCGCGGTCCGCCCTGGCGCAATGATCTGCGGAGGCTTGCCCATGACGCATCCCCTCACCGCCGCCCTGCTCGGCGGCCTGCTGGCCGTCGGATCACTCGTTGCCGAGGCCAGGGCCGAGGGGAGCGGCTCCGCGACGCTCGACGCGGCGCGGGCGCGCGGGCAGCTCGTCTGCGGCGTTTCCGGCGACATCGCCGGCTTCGCGCTGCCGGACAGCAAGGGGGTGATGCGCGGCCTCGACGCCGATAGCTGCCGCGCCATCGCGGCCGCGGTGTTCGGCGACGCGAGCAAGGTCAAGTTCGTCAACCTCACCACGCAGAACCGCTTCACCGCCCTGCAGTCGGGCGAGGTGGACGTGCTGATCCGCAGCACCACCTGGACGCTCGGGCGCGAGGCCAATCTCGGCGCGCTGTTCGCCGGCATCAACTACTACGACGGCACCGGCTTCCTGGTGAAGAAGGCGGCCGGCGTCAAGTCCGCCAAGGAGCTCGACGGCGCGACCATCTGCGTGCAGCCGGGCACCAGCACGGAACTCGCGATCGCCGACTACTTCCGCCGCAACACCATGAAGTTCACGCCGCTGCTGATCGAGAACCGGCCGGAGCTGGAGAGCGCGTTCCTGCAGGGGCGCTGCGACACCTACTCCACCGACAGCTCGGCACTCGCCACCTTCCGCGCGACCCAGCCGAACAAGGATGATTTCGTGCTGCTGCCCGAGATCATCAGCAAGGAGCCGCTGGGCTACATGGTCCGCAAGGGCGACGACAAGTGGTTCGACATCGTGCGCTGGACCTATTTCGCCGAGCTGACCGGCGAGGAACTCGGTGTCAACAGCGGCAACGTCGACCAGCAGCTCACCAACACCGCGCCCGACGTGCGCCGCCTGCTGGGGCTCGAAGGCGACCTGGGCAAGGCGCTGGGGCTCGACAACAAATGGGCCTACAACGCGATCAAGCAGGTCGGCAATTTCGGCGAGATCTGGGACCGCAACATCGCGGTTCTCGGCGTGCCGCGCGGCATCAACAACCTCTGGACCAAGGGCGGCCTGCAATACGCGCCGCCGATGCGCTGAGGCGGCGGCACCCGGACGCATGGCGCAGCCGGCGGCCGATCCCCAACCCCGCCACGCGGCGCTGACCGCGCCCCCGCGCCCGGGCTGGCGGCTCTCCTGGTCGGACGAGCGGACGCGCAACATCGTCTGGCAGGTGGTGGTGCTCGGCATCATCGCCGCCGTGCTGTACTACCTGATCGGCAACGCGACGGCGAACCTCGCCGCCCGGCACATCGCGACCGGCTTCGCGTTCCTGTGGCGCACCGCCGGCATCCCGATCGCCGAGCCGCCGATTCCGTACAACCCGGCCACCGACACCTTCGCCCGCGCGCTGCTGATCGGCATCCTCAACACGCTGCGGGTGGCGATCGCCGGCATCGTGCTCGCGACCGTCCTCGGCACCCTGATCGGCATCGGCCGGCTGTCGCACAACTGGCTGCTGGCGCGGCTGACCGCGATCTATGTCGAGGTGCTGCGCGACATCCCGGTGCTGCTGCAACTGCTGTTCTGGTACTCGCTGCTGCAGACGCTGCCGGGGCCGCGGCAGGCGTTTGCGCTGGGCGACTTCTATCTCTCCAACCGCGGCATCAAGCTGCCGATGCTGGCGTGGCAGGGCGCGGATTCCTGGGCGCTGCTCGCCGCCCTCATCGGCATCGGGCTGAGCGTCGCCTGGGGGCGGCACCTGCGCCGGCGGCGTGACCTGACGGGGCGCGCGCCGCCGCTGTGGCCGGTGGCGCTGGCGCTGATCGTAGGCGTGCCGGCCGTGGTCTGGATCGCGCTCGGCGCGCCGCTCCACTTCGACGTGCCGGTGCACAAGGGGTTCGGCTTCCAGGGCGGCGGCACGGTCTCGCCGGAGTTCGCCGCGCTGCTGATCGGGCTCGTGCTCTACACCGCCGCCTACATCGCCGAGATCGTGCGCGCCGGGATCGAGGCGGTGCCGCGCGGACAGTGGGAAGCGGCGGGCGCGCTCGGGCTGCGGCGCGGCGCCGCCCTGCGCATGGTGGTGCTGCCGCAGTCGCTGCGCGTGATCATCCCGCCGCTGACCAGCGAGTATCTCAACCTCACCAAGAACAGCTCGCTCGCGGTCGCGATCGGCTACCAGGACATCGTCTCGCTCGCCAACACGACGCTCAACCAGACCGGCCAGGCGATCGAGGGCATCGCGATCATCATGGCCGTCTATCTCGCGATCAGCCTCTCGATCAGCCTGTTCATGAATTTCTACAACACCCGCATCGGCCTGAAGGAGCGGTGAGGGCATGAGCGGAACCGCCATCGCCGCCGCGCCGAGCCCGCCGCACCTGCGCCCGCGATGGGGCGCGGCCGTCATCCGCTGGCTGCGTGCCAACCTGTTCAGCTCCTGGTGGTCCACGGCACTCACGCTCGTGCTGGTCTACCTGCTGCTGCGCTGGGCGTGGGGGTTCGTGGACTGGGCGATCGTGCACGCGGTGTGGTCGGTGCCGCAGACGCCGAAGGGCCCGGACCCCACCGCGTGCCGGCAGTTGCAGGGCAGGGGCGCCTGCTGGGCGGTGATCGGCGACAAGTGGCGCTTCATCCTGTTCGGCCAGTACCCGTACGACTGGCAGTGGCGCCCGGCGCTGTGCGTGGTGCTGTTCATCGCGCTCTACGCGATCTCCGCGATGCGCCGGTTCTGGCGGCGCGAGCTGGGCCTGCTTTGGATCGCGACGCTGGTCGTGATCTTCGCGCTGATGTGGGGCGGCTTCGCCGGGCTCGGCTTCGTGCCGACCAACCAGTGGGGCGGGCTGCCGATCACGCTGATCCTGTCCACCTTCGGCCTCGCCGCCGCGTTTCCGCTGGCGGTGCTGGTGGCCCTCGGCCGGCGCTCGACCGGCATGCCGGTGGTGCGGGTGCTCTGCGTCGCCTATGTCGAGCTGATCCGCGGCGTGCCGCTGATCTCGCTGCTGTTCATGGCGAGCGTGATGTTCCCGCTGTTCATGCCGGAGGGGATGAACCCCGACAAGCTGCTGCGCGCACAGGTGGCGATCATCCTGTTCGCCGGCGCCTATCTCGCGGAGGTGGTGCGCGGCGGGTTGCAGACGCTGCCGAAGGGCCAGTACGAGGCGGCCGACGCGCTCGGCCTCGGCTACTGGCAGAAGATGCGGCTGATCGTGCTGCCGCAGGCGCTGCGCCTCGTCATCCCGCCGCTCGTGAACACGTTCATCAGCTTCTTCAAGGACACCTCGCTGGTGCTGATCATCGGCATCTACGACCTGCTGACGGCGGGGAAGGTGGCGCTCGCCGAC
>JAFKFJ010000031.1 GCA_017307335.1 Alphaproteobacteria bacterium
GTGGGCGGCGAGTGGGGCGGCTCGGTGCTGCTCGCGATGGAGTGGGCGCGCACGCATGGCAGCCGCGGGCTGGTGGCAAGCTGGCCGCAGTTCGGCGTGCCGTGCGGTCTGTTCCTCTCCAACCTCGTCATGCTGGCGTTCAATGCCATCGCGGGCGACCAGTTCTACGCCTGGGGCTGGCGCGTACCCTTCGTGCTCAGCATCGTGCTGGTCGGTGTGGGCCTGTGGATCCGGCTCGGCGTGCTGGAGACGCCGGTGTTCCGTCGACTGGTGAACGAGCGCAAGATCGAGCGCGCGCCGACTCTGGAAGTGTTCCGCCAGCAGCCGAAAGAGATCGTGCTCTCCGCCCTGCTGCGCCTTGCCGAGCAGGCGCCGTTCTACATCTTCACTGCCTTCGTGTTCGCTTATGCCGTGGGCACGCTGCACCTGTCGCGTGCCCTCGTGCTGAGCGCGGTGCTGGTCGCGTCCTGTCTTTCCTTCGTGACGATTCCACTTTCGGGCCACATCTCCGACCGCATCGGCCGGAAGCGGATGTACCTGCTCGGCGTTGTCGCTGTGGGCATTTTCGGTTTTGTTTATTTCGGCATGCTCGACACGGCGGTGCCGGCCCTCGTGTTCCTGGCGATCGTGCTCTCGCTCATCCCGCACGACATGCAGTACGGGCCGCAGGCGGCGCTGATCGCGGAGGCATTCACGCCTCGTCTTCGCTACAGCGGAGCCTCGCTTGGATACCAGCTTGCCTCAGTCATCGCCGGCGGCCCGGCACCGCTGATCGCAACGTGGCTGGTCGCCACCTTCCACTCGGGGCATGCAGTCGCCCTCTACATCCTGTTCTGCGCGGTGGTGAGCTTCGTCGCGACGGCACTCATGCCGGACTACACCGGGCAGGACATTTCTGCAGAATATGACGAGGCGTAGCGCGCGACCGCGCCCTGCTCACCCGCCGGCGGCGCTGGCTGCCCGCGTGCGCATCCGCTGCGCATAGACGTTCACGATCAACGCCAGCAGGAGGATCAGCCCGCGGATCAGGATCTTGAGGAAACTGTCGATGCGGACATGGTCCAGGCCGTTGTTCAGCACGCCCAGCACGAACAGCCCTACGATTGTGTTGCCGATCCCGCCTTGCCCGCCGAAGAGGCTGGTACCGCCGACCACGACGGCGGAGATCGAGTCGAGCAGGTAGGTCTCGAACTCATCCTGCTGCGCGCTGCCAAAATGCGCGACGCCCAGCATGCCCGCGACGCCGGAGCAGACTGCGGAAATCACCATCACGGCGGCGACGATTGCCTTGGTGTTGATTCCTGAATACTCCGCCGCCTCGCGGTTGCCACCGGTCATGTAGACGTAGCGGCCGAATCGCGTGTAGGTGAGCACGACGTGGCCGATCAGCAGGATCGCCGCTGCGACGATCACGATCCAGGGCACCGGGCCGAGCGAGCCGTTGCCGAGCGTCGCGATCACGCCCGGCACGTTGTAGGCAATCTGCCCGCGCACCAGCATCGCGCATACGCCCGCCCCGATCTGCAGCATCGCCAGCGTCATGATGAAGCTCGGAATGCCGATCATCGTGATGCCGACGGCGGTGGCGCAGCCGAACAGGACGCTCGCTAGGAGCGCCAGCAGGATCGCGGCCAAGCCGGGCAAGGGAAGGTTGGCGATGTTCACGCTCGGGTCCTGCAGCGTGAAGAAGGCGACCACGATTCCTGTCGCATTGGCGACGCTCGCGACACTAAGGTCGATCTCGGCACACAGGATGACAAAGGTCAGGCCGACCGCCATGATCCCCGTGACCGAGATCTGCTGCAGGATATTGTTCAGGTTGTCGAAGGTGGGGAAGCTGGGGCTCGCGATAGAGAACAGCACCACAAGCACGAGCAGCGTCGCGAATGGGGCGATGTTGCGCAACTGGCTGCGCAGCCACGCGGCGGAGGAGAATGCGCGCGCTGGCGCACCGGCGGCGGAGGTATTCATCGGGACGGGCCTCTCATGCGGCGGCGAGAAGGCGGTCCTTGCTGACCACCTCGCGGGAAAACTCCTTCGCGATGCGTCCCCGCTTCATCACCAGGATGCGGTCGGCGAGTGAAAGCACCGTCTCCGGCTCGGTAGAAACAACGACCACGCCGATGCCCTGGGCACGCAGCGACTTCACGATCTTCAGCACATCTTCCTTGGCGCCGACATCCATCCCACGCGTGGGTTCGCTCAGCACCAGCACTTTCGGCATGTAGGTGAGCCACTTGGCGAGCGCCACCTTCTGCTGGTTGCCGCCCGAGAGCGTGCCCAGCGGCCGGTCTACCAGCGGCGGGCGGATCTGCAGGGACTGCACATGCTTGGCCGCGATCGCGCGCTCGGCCTCCGGTCGCAGCCAGAGGCGCGAAATCCGCTCGAGGATGCTGATCGAGACGTTCTTGAACACCGGCTCGAGATGAAACAGCATTGCCCGGCGGCTTTCCGGGACGAAGGCCATGCCGCAGCGCCGCGCTGCTGCGGTGTTGCGCAGGTGTACTTCGGCGTTCTCGATGCGCACGTGCCCCCGGTCCGCGCGGGGCCGGCCGAACAGCGCGCGCGCCAGTTCCAGCTGTCCCGAGCCGAGGAATCCGTAGATGCCGAGCACCTCGCCGGCGCGTACTTCAAGTGACACATCCTCGAACGCGCCGGTGCGCGCGAGGCCTTGCGTCTGCAGGACCACCGGCGCCTCAGGCTTGCTGTCGAGGAAGATGTCGCCGGTGTAGCTCTCTTCAAGCTCCTGGTGTCCGGTGCCGATCATCCGCTCGATGATCCACGCCTTGTCGATCGTCGCCGCCGCCGCCGTCGCGATCCGCCGGCCATTGCGAAAGATCGTGACGGTGTCGGAGATGCGCAGGATGTCGTCGAGGAAGTGGGAGATGAAGACGAAGCTGTGCCCGGCGTCGCGCACCCCGCGCAGCAGCGCGAACAGGCGCTCCACCTCCGGCGGCGACAGCGCCGACGTCGGTTCGTCCAGGATGATGATGCGAGCGCCTGAGAACAGCACCCGCGCGATCTCGACCATCTGCTGCAGACCCAGCGGAAGCTCCCCTGCGGGCTTGCGCGGGTCGACGTGGATACCGAGCTGGTCCAACTGCTCGCCCGCAGTTCGGAACATGGCCGCGTAGTCGACGAGGCCGAAGCGGTTCAGCGGCTGCACGCCCAGCAGCACGTTCTCGGCAACCGAAAGATCGCGGACGATCGAGAGCTCCTGGTGCACCATGCCGATCCCGGCATCGCGCGCGTCGCGGGCGGAGCGGAATCGCGCCGGAACACCGGCCACGCGCATGACGCCGCCGTACGCCGTATGCACGCCGGCGATGATCTTCATCAGCGTGCTCTTGCCAGCGCCGTTCTCCCCAACCAGGCCGTGGATTTCGCCCGATCGCAGGGCGAAATCCACGTCGGTCAGT
>JAFKFJ010000032.1 GCA_017307335.1 Alphaproteobacteria bacterium
CCCAGCCGCTCCTGCAGCGCCGCGACGCGCTCGGGCGGTGCCGAGGCGGCGATCACCAGCGGCGTCGCGCCGAGCTTGCCTTCCATCCACTGCGTCGCCGTGCGCGCCAGCGCCGCCGCATCCGGCATCGCCAGCGGATCGAGCTCCAGCACCGGCACATGCGCCCGCGCGAGTGCCACCTGCGCGAGCGTGGCGCGCGAGCAGGAGCCGGCGAGCACGGCCGCGTGCCCTTCCGCATCGGGCAGCGCGTCCGCATCCTGGCGCGCCGGCAGGCGCCCGGTGCGGCGGAAATTCTCCGGCAATCCCATCGCGATGCCGGACCCGCCGGTGATCAGCGCATGCGCCGCCGCCGCCTCGCCGATCGCGCGCAGATGCGCGTCGCTGACCGCATCCACGATCGCGTAGCGCCGGCCTTGCTCCTTGAGCGCGGTCATCGCCGCGCGGATCGCCGCCGCCCCCTCGGCCACCGTCTCGAACGGCACGAGGCCCACGGTGCCGTCGGTCTGGCGCCCCAGCACGCGCACGAGGTTCGCATCCGTCATCGGCGTCAGCGGATGCTTCTCCATCCCGCTCTCGTTCAGCAGGGCCGCGCCCACGAACAGATGGCCCTGATAGACGGTGCGCCGATTGGTCGGGAACGCGGGGCACGCAAGCGCGAAGCCGGCGTCGAGCGCGGCGAGCAGGGCGTCCGCCACCGGCCCGATATTGCCCCGCTCCGTTGAATCGAAGGTCGAGCAGTACTTGAAGAAGAACTGCACGCAGCCGGCGCCTTGCAGCCAGCGCAGCGCCGCGAGGCTTTCGGCCACCGCTTGCGCGGGCGGCGCGGTGCGCGACTTCAGCGCGACCACGATCGCATCCGCCACCGGCGCCGGCATCCCGGCACCCGGCACGCCGAGGATCTGCACCGCACGCATGCCGTTCTTGACGAGCATGGAGGCGAGATCGGTGGCGCCCGTGAAATCGTCGGCAATGCAGCCGAGCAGCGGCATGGCAGGACCCTCCCTCAGCGCGCGACTGTCGCGGGCGCGGCGGCCGATGGCAAGGGAGCCGATGGATCAGCCGGCAAGCACGGCCGCGAACGCGCGCACCTGCCCGGGCCAGTCGGGCAGATGCCGGCCGGCGGCGAAGGCGGCGTCGCGCATCCCGGCGCGCAGCGACGTGTCGAAGATCAGCCGCCGCAGCGCGCGCGCGAGCGCGGGCGCATCGTCCACCGGCGCCACCACGCCAGTCTCCGGCGTCAGCAGCGACGCGGCCGCGCCCCCGTCGGTGATCGCCACCACGACGCCGCGCTTGAGCGCCTCCGCGATCGCCATGCCGAAGCCCTCGAAGCGCGTGGCGAGCGCGAACACGTCGGTCCGCCGCCACAGCGCGGCCAGCACGTCGTCCGTCACCTCGCCCGCGAACGTCACCGCGGCGGCGATGCCAAGCGTCTCGGCGAGGGCGGCGAGGCTGCGCGCATAGTCGGCGTCGCGGGCGCTGCCCGCGATCGTCAGCCGCCACCGGAGATCGGGCAGCAGTGCCAGTGCGCGCAGCAGCACATCATGACCCTTCACCGGCGCCAGCGCGCCCACCGAGAGGATCGCGCAGCCCGGCCCGCCCGAGCCCTCGCTGCGTGGCGCATCGGCGGTGCCAGGCATGACGACGGCGAGCCGTTCGCGGTGCACGCCGAACGTGGTGGCGAGCTGCTCCGCGGTTCCGCCGCTCGTGGCGACGACGCGGACGAGCTGCGGCAGAAGCTGCGTCTCGTACGCACGCAACGCGGTGCGCGCGGCCGCATCATAGTTCGGGTCGAGCGCCGCCGGATGGTGGATGAGGCCGATCGCGCCGCGCGCCCCGAGCTGTTCGGCGACAGGGGCGAAGGCGGGCAGCGCGATGCCGTCGATCACCGGCAGCGCGTCCGGCGGCGATGCCTGCCAGGCAGCGATGGCGGACGCCTGCGCCGCCGCGTCGGGCAGCGGGTGCCGTCCTGCAAGCTCATGCACGACGACGTCGTGGCCGGCATCGCGCAGCCCGGCGACGATGGCACGGTCGTAGTTGTAGCCGCCGGAGACCGTCGTGAACGGCGCCGGCACGAACCAGCCGATGCGCATCAGCTCACCGCCGCCTCGTAGGCCGCCCACGCGACCGGGCTCTCGCGCAGCAGCACCTTCAGCGCCGTCACCGCGCGGCCACCTTCGCCCAGCGCACCGCCGCGGCAGGCCTGCGCGAGCAGGCCCCAGATGTGGAACGCCACCACCTCGGTCGTCGTGTTCTGCCCGGCGAGCGCCGGCAGGTCATCGAGATTGCGGTAGTCGAGCGTGTCGAGCGCGCGCCGCAACTCCGTGCGGGCGAGGCCGATATCGACCAGCAGGCCGAGCGGATCGAGTTTCGGAGCACGAAACTCCGCCTCCACCGCATAGGTCGCGCCGTGCAGCCGCTGCGCCGGGCCGAACGCGGCGCCGCGGAAACTGTGCGCGATCATGATGTGGTCGCAGACGGTCAGACTGAACACGGTGAAAACTCCCCAGATCAAGCCAGCGGGGCCGGACACGCAGGCTAGAGCATGACGACCGGAGGCGGAATCGCCGGGGGTCTGAATCATGCTCTCAAATCAAAGAGCTGGAACGGGGTGAGTGAGCGCGAGCGAACTCATCCCGTTCTAGACGAGACCGGCGTCGGTCATGCGGTACCAGGCGATGATGCCGGAGAGATAGAGTCGTTGCACGCCGCGCAAAGGGATCGGCCGCACCGGTCGCAGGGGAAAGGGCAGTGCCTGCGCATCGCCGTGCAGCAGATAGCGCGCGATCGCGGCACCCATCGCGCTCTGCAGCCCGATGCCGCGGCCCATGCAGCCGATATTCGCGATCAGCCCCGGCGCGGGCGCGTGCAGATGCGGCAGGAGCTCGCGCGTCAGCGCGACGCGCCCGCACCAGCGATGCGCGATCGGCGTGCCGGCCAGTCGCGGAAACAGTTTTGTCACCACCCGCTCCAGATGCGCCCAGTCCCTGGTCCCATCGGGCTCGCGCAGCGGGCCGCGCCCGCCCATCAGCAACCTTCCTTCATGATCGAGGCGGAAATACAGCAGCAGCTTGCGGGTGTCGGAGGTGACGTGGCCCTCCGGCAGGAGGCCCGCGCGCAGGTTGTCGGAGAGCGGCACGGTCGCGACCTGGAAGGAGTTCAGCGCGACGACGCTGCGCCCGAGGCCGGGCCACAGGTCGTCGGTGTAGCCGTTGGTGGCCAGCACCACCTGCCCGGCCGTGATCTCGGCGCCGGTCGCGGTGGCGACGTGCCAGCGCCCGTCGCCGCGGCGCAGGCCGGTCGCGCGCGTCCGGCCATGGATCGCCGCGCCGGCCGCGATCGCCGCGCGCGCGAGGCCGCGCGCATAGGCCAGCGGCTGCACCGCCCCGCCGCGCGGATCGAGCCAGC
>JAFKFJ010000245.1 GCA_017307335.1 Alphaproteobacteria bacterium
AGCCGAGCCAGCGCCCCAGCCGGGCCGCCGCCACATATTTGGACATGTCCGAGGGAAAGCCTCCCACGCCCGAGCCTACAGCGCCCCAGAAGCCACCGATCGCACCGCGCGAGGTCGGCGGACCCAAGGGACCCGAGCCCACCCGCTATGGGGATTGGGAATTCAAAGGGCGCTGCATCGACTTCTAGTGCCGGCAGGGGCCGTATGCCGCGCCGCAGCCAACGGACCTCATCGCCAGATGGCATCAGGGCGAGGCTGCCGAGCGGCGGCGGAGCTGTCCGGCGTTCCGCAATCGCTGGCTGGCGGCGATGCGACAATGCCCGGGTCGGTTTCGGTCGAGACCGATTTATTGTATTCGCAGGCGACCGCTGGCACTGCGACGCCCGCGCGCCCGCGATTGAAACAGTTCGATAGGAATACTGTCCGCATGCCCGCGAACGCCGTGAAGAAAGTCGTGCTCGCATATTCAGGGGGCCTCGATACGAGTGTGATCCTTCGCTGGCTGCAGACGACCTACCGCTGTGAGGTGGTCACCTTCACTGCGGACCTCGGCCAGGGCGAAGAACTCGCCCCCGCACGGCGCAAGGCCGAGATGCTTGGAATCAAAGAGATCTTCGTCGAAGATCTGCGCGAAACGTTCGTCCGCGACTTCGTCTTTCCTATGTTCCGGGCCAATGCGCTGTACGAGGGTCAGTACCTTCTCGGCACCTCCATCGCGCGGCCGCTGATCGCGCAAAGGCAGATCGAGATTGCCGAGCAGACGGGCGCGGATGCGGTGGCGCACGGCGCGACCGGCAAGGGCAATGACCAGGTGCGCTTCGAGCTCAGCTACTATGCGCTGAAGCCGGAGATCAAAATCATTGCGCCGTGGCGTGAATGGGACCTGACCAGCCGCACCAAGCTGCTTGAGTTTGCCGAGGCGCATCAGATTCCAATCGCACGCGACAAGCGTGGAGAGGCGCCGTTCTCGGTGGACGCGAACCTGCTGCACTCCTCCTCCGAGGGCAAGATCCTCGAAGACCCGGCGGTGGAAGCGGATGAGATCGTCTATCAGCGCACCATCCGGCCGGAGGACGCGCCGGATCGTGCAACGGTCATCAGCATTGACTTCGCGCACGGCGATCCGGTCGCGATTGACGGCGAGCGGCTTTCACCGGCGGCCCTGCTCACGAAGTTGAACGAGTGTGGCCGCGCCAACGGCATCGGTCGGCTCGATTTGGTCGAAAATCGGTTCGTCGGCATGAAGTCACGCGGCGTCTATGAGACGCCCGGTGGCACGATCCTGTTAGCCGCACATCGCGGCATCGAAAGCATCACACTTGACCGTGAGGCAGCCCATCTCAAGGACCAGCTCATGCCACGCTATGCTGAGCTGATTTATTGCGGATTCTGGTTCAGCCCCGAGCGGCGCATGCTGCAGGCAGCGATCGACGAGAGCCAGAAGAGCGTGACCGGTCGGGTGCGCGTCAAGCTCTACAAGGGCAACGTGAACGTCGTTGGTCGCGAAAGTCCACACAGCCTGTATTCAATGAAGCATGTCACGTTCGAGGACGACCAGGGCGCGTACGATCAGGTCGATGCCCAGGGGTTCATCAAGTTGAATGCGCTGCGCCTTCGGCTGGGCGCAATGGCAGGGCGACGGGGGGGAAGTCTGTAGCGATGGCAATGTCAATGTACGCGGCTTCGGTGCCGCTGTTTCGTCAGATGCTAGGGGCGCTGTCATCTGTTCTCGACAAAGGGGCCACGTTTGCAGCCGAGAAGGGAATAGCGCCGGCAACGCTGCTTGAAGCGCGGCTAGCGCCCGACATGTTTCCCCTGGTGCGCCAGGTGCAGATCGCAAGCGACATGGCGAAGGGCGCCGCCGCCCGGCTCGCGGGTTTGGATGCGCCGAAGTATCCGGACGAAGAGCGCAGCTTCTCCGACCTCACGGCACGCATCGCACGCACGCTCGGCTTCCTCGAAACCTTACGGGCACAACAGATCGACGGCAGCGAAGAGCGCGAGATCGTGCTACCGTCGCGCGACACGCAGCTAAGGTTTACCGGCGAGAGCTATCTGCGCAGTTTCGTTATTCCCAACTTCATATTCCACTGTACGACGGCCTACGCGATCCTGCGCCACAATGGCGCACCTCTCGGCAAGCGAGATTTTCTAGGCGCAAAATGAGGCGCGGCGCCCTCCGACCCTCTCCCGCCCGCGGGAGAGGGGGAGCGCGTTCGGGCCACCTCAGGCACGCCCGCTGGACTCGCCACCGCCGCTATTGCCCGGGTTAGCGAGGGCGCGCGCCATCTGGCTCAACGCCTCCTGATACTTCTCATTCTCGATCGCAGCGAAATTGCGGGCGAGTTCCAGGCACATGCGCTGCCGCTGCGTCATCTCAGCCGGCTGATCTGCGCGCGAAAGTCCGTCGAAAAACCACGAAACCGGGACACCCAACACCTGTGCAATCTCATAGAGACGCCCGGCTGAAATCCGATTCAGGCCGCGCTCGTATTTATGGGCCTGCTGATACGTCACGCCGATCATCTGCGCCAACTGCTGCTGCGACAGCCCGAGCATGATCCGCCGCTCGCGAATGCGGGCGCCGACATGATGGTCGGCCGCATTGGCGCGCGGGCTCGGCTTCGGTTCGGCCTCCGGCTCGGCCGACTCGGCGGTAACACTGACCGGCTCAGCCGGCTCGACGGCGGACGCGTGCGGCTGCTCGCTCGTATCGGGCATAACTTCGTCCCTCCTCTGCGGCAAGCAAGTGCCACAGGGACAGGAGGAGCGATACTCAAAGTTTCCCGCCTCGCGCGAATGCTACTTTCACGATTGACGTGAAGATGTCTTTCGCAACGCTCGCGATTCAGTCCATCTTCGTGCTGACAGCCGGTTTGTCCGGAACAACTCTTTCCGTTACTTCCCCTGGACTTTGCACGGACGCTGCCGCCTGCGCCCGCGAAAGCTGACCACGAAGAAAGTCGATCTCGGCGCGCAACGCCCGCAGTTCTTCCTGCGGATCTGCGCTGCCTGCCGGGCGACGCTCGGTCGGGTCCTGCTCGCGATAGAAGGGGGTGAACAGGCTCATCGCCCGCTCCATCATCGCCAGATTCTGGCGCCCCACTTCCTCCATGTTGCCGAAAGGAAAGAAGTTGCCCATGGTCTGCTGCATCGCAACGCGCATCTGTTCTTGCTGGCGGGCAAAGCTGGCCATGGCCTGTTCAAGATATTTCGGCACCAGCGCCTGCATCTGATCGCCGTAGAAACCGATCAGTTGGCGGAGGAAGCCGGTCGGCAGCATCGCCCGCCCCTTGCTCTCCTCCTCCACGATGATCTGCGTCAACACGCTACGAGTGATATCCTCGCCGGTCTTAGCATCATAGACAACGAAGTCGCGCCCCCCGCGAACCATCTCGGCAAGCGTGTCGAGCGTGATATAACTGGAACTTTCAGTATTGTAGAGGCGACGGTTCGCGTACTTCTTGACCACCACCGGGGCCGGCGCGGCCGGCTTGGCGACAGGATCGGTCGGTAACGGCTGCGACATTTCGGCCCTCGCGCGGGAAAGCTATGAAGCGTAGCATGATGCGGTGCAATAGAAATAGCGGCGCGGCGCGATTTCCTGCGTGGCCGCGTGGATCCCCCGCCAGCCACCGCCGCGAACAGGAGGATGGATGACGGATGGAGGCGGGCGATTCGCGGCTGGGTGGCGCCGGCGGCGCGGACGAGGAAGCTGCGGCACCCGATCGGCAGGCACCCGATCTACGGGCTCTGGCACGGGACTGGATCACACTGTGGCAGAGCGAGCTTGCGGCAACGGCCGCGGACCGCGAGCTGGCCGAGGGCTGGCAGCAGCTTGCGGCCCTTTGGGCCGGCGCCGCGGCGGCGGCGCTGCAAGCCTGGCCACGCGGGGCGCCTGACGGTGGGCCCACCGGCGCCGGCTCCGGGGTTGCGCCGCGGCCCAAGACCCCTGCTCCTGCACCTGACGCTCGCGATGCTGAGATCGAACGCCTCGCTCGCCGCATCGCTGAGTTGGAGCGCCGGCTGGCCGACATCGAAGCCGCGACCCGAGGAGGCCGCCGCTCTCGCCGCGGCGATCGCTGAACGCGCCGGCGCGCTTCCAGGCGCGGTACTGGAAGAGACCCTGCGACAGGACACGGCGCTGATTGCCGGGATTGCCGCCTATCGCCGGCATCCCTATCACCGCGAGCTTCCCGACCCGCCCGTGATCTTCGTCGAGGGCGACACGCGCCTGCTCGATTTCGGCGGCGCCGGACCGCCGGTGCTCTTCGTCCCTAGCCTGATCAACCGCGCCTATGTGCTCGACCTCGCCCCCGGCCGGTCGATGATGCGCTGGCTCGCGGGACGAGGACTGCGGCCGCTCCTACTCGACTGGGGTTGGCCCGGCGAGACCGAGCGACAGTTCACCCTCACGGATTACATTGCCGGGCGACTCGAGCGGGCGCTCGCCGCAGTCGGCGCCCCGGTTGTTCTCGCGGGCTACTGCATGGGTGGACTCCTCGCGGTCGCGGCGGCCCAGCGGCGGCCGGATCTCGTGGCAGCCCTCGCGTTGCTGGCAACGCCGTGGGATTTTCATGCAGGGGATCCGGAGCGCGCCCAGTTCCTCGCCCACCTACTGCCGCTGTTTGAGCCGGCTCTGGGCTTTGCCGGGACCTTGCCGGTCGACGGCCTTCAGCTTCTGTTCGCCATGCTCGATCCCCATGGAATCGCCGGGAAGTATCGTGACTTCGGCCGGCTCGATCCCGCCAGCGCGCGGGCGACGCTGTTCGTGGCGCTGGAAGACTGGCTGAATGACGGCGTGCCGCTTGCCGCGCCGGTGGCGCGTGAGTGCCTGCGCGACTGGTATGGCGCCAACGCGCCAGTGTGTGGGGCGTGGCGTGTTGCCGGGCTCGGGGTCGACCCGGCCGCCCTGCGCCTGCCCGTGTTCGTTGCGGTGCCGGCGCGCGACCGGATCGTGCCACCGGAGAGCGCCAGACCTCTTGCAGCCGCCCTGCCCGGTGCGACGCTCCATCAGCCGCGCGCTGGCCATATCGGCATGGCGGCCGGGGCCGCGGCCGAGAGCGCACTCTGGCGCCCTCTCGCAGAATGGATCGCGGGGCTTTAGCGTCATCGCTGACCGGCGCGCCCCGCGGTTGGCACGACCGGGCGGACGCGCCAAATTTACCGGATCGGAGTGGCTCGCAAGGAGGTTCTCGTGCAGGACATCGTCATCGTCGCCGCCGCCCGCACCCCAGTCGGCAGTTTCAATGGTGCCTTCGGCGCTCTGCCCGCCCACGTGCTCGGCGCGGTCGCGATCAAGGGCGCGATCGAGCGCGCGAAACTGGAGCCGGGCGATGTGGACGAAGTCATCCTGGGTCAGGTGCTTGCGGCAGCGCAGGGAATGAACCCGGCACGCCAGGCCGCGCGCAGCGCGGGCATCCCGGACGGGAAGACGGCTTTCGGCATCAATCAGGTCTGCGGATCCGGCCTGCGCGCGGTGGCTCTCGGTGCGCAGCAGATCCAGACCGGGCAGAGCGATGTTGTCGTTGCCGGCGGCCAGGAAAGCATGAGCCTGTCACCGCACGCGCAGCATCTGCGCGCAGGTCACAAGATGGGCGACCTGCAGTTCATCGACACGATGATCAAGGACGGTCTGTGGGACGCCTTCAACGGGTATCACATGGGCAACACGGCGGAGAACGTGGCGCGTGCCTATCAGATCACCCGCGAAGAGCAGGACGCGTTCGCACTCGCGAGCCAGCAGAAGGCGAGTGCGGCGCAGAAAGCTGGGCGCTTCCGCGACGAGATCGTCGCCGTGACGGTGAAAGGCCGCAAGGGAGACGTGGTAGTCGAGGACGACGAGTACATCCGGCACGACGCCAACTCCGACGCGATGGCGAAGCTGCGCCCTGCCTTCACCAAGGACGGCTCGGTAACCGCCGCCAACGCGAGCGGCATCAATGACGGCGCGGCGGCGGTCGTGCTGATGTCCGGCGCCGAGGCCGCTCGGCGCGGCCTGAAGCCGCTGGCGCGCATCGCGAGTTTCGCGACGGCGGGGGTCGATCCGGCGCTGATGGGCACCGGACCCATCCCGGCGAGCCGCAAGGCGTTGGCGCGTGCCGGGTGGAAAGCAGCCGATCTCGATTTGGTCGAAGCGAACGAGGCGTTCGCCGCGCAGGCCTGCGCCGTGAACAAGGAACTCGCCTGGGACGGGGCGCGCGTGAATGTGAACGGCGGAGCGATCGCAATCGGCCATCCAATCGGGGCGTCCGGCGCACGCATCCTGAGCACGCTGCTGCATGAGATGGCGCGCAGCGGGGCCAAGCGCGGGCTGGCAACGCTTTGCATCGGCGGCGGAATGGGCGTGGCCATGTGCGTCGAACGCTAGGCCGCGAGCGGGCGCCGAGCCCATAAGAGGGAGGAGAAAGCAGATGAACAGGGTGGCCATAGTCACGGGCGGCACGCGAGGCATCGGCGCGGAGATCAGCCGGCAACTCAAGGCTGCCGGTCGGACCGTTGTCGCGAGCTACGCCGCTAACGATGCAGCGGCCCAGGATTTTTCGCGTGAGACCGGCATTCACGTCGAGAAGTTCGATGCCGGCGACTTCGCGCAATGCGCGGCAGCGGTGCAGAAGATTACCAAAGACCACGGCCCGATCACGATCGTGGTGAACAACGCCGGCATCACACGCGACGCAACGCTCACGAAGATGACGCGTGACATGTGGGACAGCGTGATCGACACCAACCTCGGATCCTGCTTCAACCTCTGCAAGCTGACCTTCGAGGGCATGCGCACGGAAAAATTCGGCCGCATTGTCAACATCGGCAGTATCAACGGCCAGGCTGGCCAGTACGGGCAAGTGAACTACGCCGCTGCCAAGTCCGGGATCCACGGTTTCACCAAGGCCTTGGCGCAGGAAGGGGCACGGTTCGGCATCACCGTGAACGCGGTCGCGCCCGGCTATGTCGATACCGACATGGTGCGCGCAGTGCCCGCCGACGTGCTGCAGAAGATCGTGGCCCGCATTCCCGTGGGCCGGCTCGGCAAGGCGGAGGATATCGCCCGCGGCGTCGTCTTCCTCACCGCCGAGGAAGCAAGCTTCGTCACAGGCTCCACGCTGTCCATCAACGGCGGACAGCACATGTACTAGTACTATCGGGATCCGCTCAGCGCGCTTCGCGCGGGACGGTATCGGCGATGCATGGCTCGGTTGCGAACTCCGCGAACCATGCCGCGAGGCGCGGACAGTTGGAGCGCCACGGTTCGTGGTCGAAACGGAAATCGAGGTAGCCGAGCGCACAGGCGACGCTGATCGAGCCGATATCGACGCTCGGATGCGGCGGATCGACCTCCAGCGCCGCAAGTGTGCGCGCGACCGCGTCCTTCTGCCTCGCTGCCGCGGCACTGCGCGCATCTTCTGCGGGGCGCTGAGCTTCCATCCGCCGCAAGACCGCGGCGTCCAGAATGCCGTCGGCCATCGCCTGATATTTCAGCGCGCGAAGGCGCGCCCCGCCCGTTGGCGGAAACAGCGGCGCAGCCACACCGACGCTGTCGAGGTACTCGCAGATCACCGGACTGTCGAACAGCGCCAGTCCGTCCTCCGTCACCAGACACGGCACTTTCGAGAGCGGATTGGCCGCAAGCAGATCGGGCGGCGAGGCGTGTGGGTTCGTCGGGAGGCGCTCGATCTGCCGATCGATGTCGCGCGCGATCGCGCAGGCGACAACCTTTCGGACATACGGGCTGGCGGGCGAATAGAAAAGCTTCATCGGAACTGGTCCTTGCGGGAGCGCAGATCGGCGAGCGCCGCCGCATCGGGGGTGCGCAGGAACGGATTCGCTGCCAGCTCGTCGGAAAGCCGGCTCGGCACGGTTGGCTTGTTCGCTGCGCGCCACGCCCGCACTTGCTCCGCATAGGCCTGCAGCGCGGCGTTGCCGGGATCCGCGGCCAACGCGAAGCGGGCGTTTGCCTCCGTATATTCATGGCCGCAGCAGATCAGGCTCTCCGGCGGCAGCGCCCGGAATTTTTCAAGACTCTTGAACAATTCGGCGGCGGTGCCCTCGAGCAGTCGGCCGCACCCGAGGCTGAACAGCGTATCGCCGCAGAGCAGGGCCGCACCGTTCGGGAAGAAGAAGGCAATGTGGCCGCGAGTGTGGCCGGGCGTCTCCATCACCTGGGCGGACGCCGCACCAAGCGTGACGGTGTCGCCCTCTGCGACCGCCTGATCGAGCCGCGGCAAGCGATGCGCGTCGGCCGCCGCCCCGACCACGCGGGCGCCGAACCGGGCGCGGAGGGCTTCCACGCCGCCGATATGGTCGTGGTGGTGATGGGTCAGCAGGATCGCGTCGAGGCGCCCGCCGGCCGCCGCGATCGCGGCGACGACCGGGTCCGCCTCGGACGGGTCGACGATCGCAGTGGCCCCCGTCGCAGAATCGCGCAGGAGCCACGCATAATTGTCAGACAGAACCGGGACAGGTTGCGCGGAAATCATGCCGGCTGGTCTAGCATCGCTAGCCGGAACGGCAAACTGCGGCCGGATCATGGGCAGGCGTGCTACACTCGCGCCCGTGGCGACGGATGTGCATCAGGCCGGCGATTTCTATGGCACCCCGCGCGGGGCGGTGGCGGCACGGCTGTTGCGCGAGCGGCTGCACCGCCTCTGGCCGGACCTGCGGGGCGAGAGCGTGCTGGGGCTTGGCTACGCGACGCCGTATCTCCGTCTGTGGCGGGAGGAGGCGGCTCGCGCGATTGTACTCAGTCCGGTGCAGATCGGCGCGGCCCGATGGCCTGCCGGCGCCCCCTGCCTCGCCTGCTCCGCCGAGGAAGACCAGTTACCGTTCCCCGACCTTTGCTTCGACCGCATCCTGCTTGTCCATGGGCTGGAAGCGGCGGACAATGCGCGGCGCCTGCTGCGCGAGGTATGGCGGGTGCTGAAGGACGACGGACGGCTGCTGGTCGTAGCCCCGAATCGGCGCGGGTTGTGGGCGTACGTGGAGAGCACTCCGTTCGGCCATGGCCAGCCCTACTCGCCCGGCCAGATCGGCCGGCTGCTGGCCGCTGCACTCTTTCGGGTAGAACGCCGCGACACGGCGCTTTACCTGCCCCCGAGCCGCCTTCGCGTCCTGCTGCGCGCTGGCCCGCTATGGGAGCGGGCAGGACGGCGCCTCGCCCCGCAGCTCGCCGGGGTGACGCTCACTGAAGCAGTGAAGGACGTCTATGCCGCGGTGCCGGTCGAAGCGGTGCCGCGGCGGCGCATGGTCCTGGCAGAGGCCGGATAGGCCGGGGCCGCCAGGCTCAGGCCCGGCACAACTGAAACAGGCCCTGTTCGCCGAAAACATTGGCAAGGCCCGCGAAGCGCCGCCACGGGGCGCGCTGCCCCGCCTCGTCCACCGCCAGCCAACGCTCGACCACGTACCCTTCCTCCATGCACAGCGCGAATACGTCGCGAATCGTGCAGGGGTGAATGTTCGGGGTTTCGTGCCACGGGCGGTTCCATACCGCGGTCATCGGCATCCGCCCCGACCACAGCAGCTGCGCGCGCACCTTCCAGTGGCCGAAATTGGGAAAGCTCACGATCGCATGCTGGCCGATGCGCAGCATCTGGCGCAGCACTTCCCGCGGTCGTCCGACCGCCTGCAGGGTTCGGCTAAGCACCACGTAGTCGAAGGCAGCGTCAGGATACTCGGCGAGGTCGCTGTCGGCATCTCCGTGCATCACCGGCAGGCCGTGCGCGACCGCGCGCGTCACCTCTGCCATGTCGATCTCGATCCCGCGCGCATCGCACCCCCTGGTGCGAAACAAGTGGTCGAGCAGAGCGCCGTCGCCGCAGCCGATGTCGAGAACCCGCGTGCCCGGCTCGATCATCTCTGCGATCAGCCGGAGATCGAGACGCATGTTCTTGGCGACGTAGCGGACCGGATCGACCGCGACGTTCATCGGGGCAGCCCCGCATGCTCCGCGCACCCTGCCAGGAATCCGGTCAACGTGCGGTGAAAGTCCGGCTCATCGAGGAGGAACGCGTCGTGGCCCTTGTCGGACGCGATTTCCACGAAGCTGGCGTTGGCCGCAGCACGGTTGAGCGCGCGTGCGATCCCCCGGCTCTCGGCAGTCGGATAGAGCCAGTCGCTCGAGAAGCTGATCACGCAGAAGCGGGTGCGGGTGCCGCGAAAGGCAGCAGCAAGGTCGCCGCCGTACTCGGCGGCAAGGTCGAACCAGTCGGTCGCCCGTGTGATCGTGAGATAGCTCGCAGGGTCGAAGCGCTGCACGAAGCTGCTGCCCTGATGGCGCAGATAGCTTTCGACTTCGAAGATGTCGTCGAACGGCGCAGGCACCGGGGTGCCCCGCAGCCGGCGCCCGAATTTCCGCGTCAGCGCCTGCTCGGACAGATAAGTGATGTGTGCGACCATGCGCGCGACCGCGAGGCCACGGGCCGGCACCCGCCCATGCTCCCAGTAGCGCCCGCCGAGCCAGTCGGGATCGGCGAAGATCGCCTGGCGGCCGACTTCATTGAATGCGATGTTTTGCGCCGAGTGGTGCGCGGCGGTCGCGATCGGCACCGCCGCGAACACGCACTCGGGGTAGTTGGCGGCCCATTCCAGCACCTGCATGCCCCCAAGCGAGCCGCCGACGACCGCGAACAGGCGGCGGACGCCCAGATGGTCGATCAGGCGCTTCTGCGCGCGCACCATGTCGCGCACGGTCACCGGCGGAAAATCCGTGCCCCAGCGGGGTGGCGGTGTTTGCTGCGTGTCGTCCCGCGGCGTTTGCGGCCCGCTCGACCCCATGCAGCCACCGAGCACGTTTGAGCAGATGACGAAGAACCGATCGGTATCGATCGGCCGGCCGGGACCGACTACCATCTCCCACCAGCCCGGCTTGCCGGTGAGCGGATGCCGTTCCGCCACGTACTGATCACCGGTCAGCGCATGGCAGACAAGAATTGCGTTTGACCGCTCCGGATTAAGGCTTCCGTAGGTCCGGTATGCGATGGTCAGGTGACGGAGCGCGGTGCCACAGTCGAGCGTAAGGCCGTCGTCGAAGGCGACGTGGGCGTGCTCGATCCGCGGCAGGGCGAGAAGGTCGGACTGGTCCATCGCGCCGTGCATATGCCCCCCAAGGGGCGACGCTGCAACAGCCGCAGCTTTGCACCCGCCGGGACCATCCGCTATTCCAGCCGAATTCGCAGCGCTTAGAACATGTCCAGCTCCGCTCCGGTCGCCGAACCCGAATCGTCCCCCCTCCCTTCGCTCGCCGAGTTGCGGGCGGAACTGGATGGGCTCGATGACGCCTTGCATGACCTGCTGATGCGGCGCGCCGCCGTGGTTGAGCGCGTGGCAGGGCTGGCGGCGCGCGGCAAAGTGCCGTTCCGCCCGGGGCGCGAGGCAGCCATCCTACGCCGGCTGCTCGCCCGCCATAGCGGCCGGTTGCCCCGGCGCGCCCTGGTGCGCCTGTGGCGAGAGCTGTTCGCTGCGACAACCAGCCTGCAGAACCATTTGTCGATCACGGTCAGCGAGAGCGATCCGGCGTTCGGCTACACCGCAGCGGCACGGGAACATTTTGGGGCACTCACCCCTTTGCGCGTCCATCGCTCGCCGGCGCAGGCGATTGCGGAGGTCAGCACGGGGGCCGCCACCGCGGCCGTGCTGCCGCTGCCGGCCGAGGAGGGGCCGCCACAGGCGGCATGGTGGACAACCCTACTGCACCAGGACGAGCCGCGCCTGCATGTGGTGGCCCGACTGCCATTCTGGGCGCCACGGCCGGAGGGGGCGCCGCAGGTGCAGGCCCTGGTGGTGGCGGCCGCAGCGCCAGATCCGTCTGGAACCGACCGGGCGCTGATCGGCCTCGAACTGCTACCCGATCTGAGCCGCGCCAGACTCGCCGCGGCCTTTAGCAGCGCCGGGCTCCCGCCTATCGGCATCCTCCTGCGCCGCGATCCACAGGCAACGCACGGGCTGATCACGGTCGAGGGATTGCTGACGGAAGACGACCAGCGCCTGGCGGCAGCGGTGGAAGGGCTTGGACGGCCAACGCTGCTCGGCGGCTACGCGGTGCCGCTGGAGGGCGAAACATGACCCCGCAGCCGCGCGAAGAGGTAATGTGCATCGCTGCCTATGTGGGCGGCGAATCGACCGTCGCCGGCGCCAACCGGGTGCTCAAGCTTTCGTCGAACGAGGGCGCCTTCGGACCGCCGCCGACCGCCCAGGCGGCCTATGCGCAGGCAGCCGCGGAGATCCACCGCTATCCCGACGGCGGCTCGAACGAGCTGCGCCGGGCCATCGGCATACGCTTCGGGCTCGATCCCGCACGCATCGTCTGCGGCACCGGCTCGGACGAACTGATTCAGCATCTGTGCCACATCTACGGCGGCCGCGGCACCGACATTCTCATGTCACGGCACGGCTTCATCATGTACGAGATCGCCGGCACCTATGCCGGCAGCCGCGTGCAGAAAGTGCCGGAGCGCGACCTCACCGCCGATGTCGACGCGATGCTCGCCGCGGTGTCGCCCGCGACGCGGGTGGTGTTCCTCGCCAATCCGAATAACCCGACCGGCAGCATGCTGCCACAGGACGAGGTGACGCGGTTGCGCCGCGGCCTGCCGTCGGAAGTGCTGCTGGTGCTCGATGCCGCCTATGCCGAGTACGTGGAGCGACTGGACTACGACCCCGGCGTAGCCCTCGTCGATGCTGGCGAGAACACAGTGATGCTGCGCACCTTCAGCAAGATCTACGGGCTCGGCGGGCTGCGGGTGGGCTGGGCTTATGCGCCGGCCGGCGTCGTCGATGCGCTGAACCGCGTGCGCGGCGTGTTCAACATCAATCGCGGTGCGCAGGCAGCGGCGGTTGCGGCCCTCGCCGAGCCGGGCTGGGTCGAGCGATGCCGCACGCACAACACGCTCTGGCGCGAGCGGCTCGGACAGGCGCTGCGCGACTGCGGCATCAAGGTCTGGCCTAGCGAAGGCAACTTCGTGCTCGCTGATTTCACGACCGCCGCAGCGGCAACGGCCGCGGATGCCCATCTGCGGACGCGCGGCATCATCGTGCGCGGCATGGCCGCCTACGACCTGCCACACTGCCTGCGCATCACCGTCGGTACCGCTGAGGAATGCACCCTCGTCGCCGAGGCGCTTGCCGCCCTCATGGCCGGAACGAACACACGTGGCTGACCCGCTGTTCCGGCGGCTCGCGCTGCTCGGCATCGGACTGATCGGCAGCTCCGTAGCGCGCATCGCTCGCGCGCGCGGCGACCTTGCAGCGGAGGTCGTTGTCAACGCACGCAGTGCGAAGACGCTGGAGCGTGTACGCGAACTCGGCATCGCCGACCGCATCGAGGCCGACCCGGCGCACGCAGTGGCCGGCGCCGACTGTGTGATGCTCTGTGCGCCAGTGGGCGCGTTCGCGGCACTCGCCGAGGCGATCGCGCCGCATCTCGCGCCAGGCGCGATCCTCACCGATGTCGGTTCGACCAAGCAGTCCGTGATCCGCGATGTCGGTCCCCTCGTGCCCGCCGGCGTGCATTTCGTCCCGGCGCACCCGCTGGCCGGCACTGAGTATTCAGGACCTGACGCCGGCTTCGTCACGCTGTTCGAGAATCGCTGGTGTCTCCTCACCCCGCCGCCGGGCACCGATGCCGCGGCAGTCGAGTGGGTAGCGGAATTCTGGCGCCGATGCGGGGCGATGGTGCAGACGATGGACCCAGCGCATCACGACCGGGTACTGGCCATCGTGAGCCACCTGCCGCACCTGATTGCGTTCACGATCTGCGGCACCGCCGACGATCTGGAGGACGAAAGCCGACAAGAAGTACTGCGCTTCGCCGCGTCCGGGTTCCGCGACTTCACGCGCATCGCGGCATCGGACCCGGTCATGTGGCGCGACGTGTTCCTCAACAACCGCGAGGCGCTCCTCGAAATGCTCGCGCGCTTCATGGAGGATGCACAGGCGATGGCGCGCGCCGTCCGCTGGGGCGATGCCGGGTACATCGAAGACAAAGTCCAGCGCGGGCGCGGCATCCGGCGTAGCCTGATCGAGCTCAAGCAGGCGTAGCAGGGAGAACCGCGCAGGGCGGCCCGAAGGCCGCCCTGTCTTCGGACCGCAACTCAGCCGATGCTGGCTAGGATTGCCAGCAGCAGCAGCGCTACGATGTTCGTGATCTTGATCATCGGGTTCACCGCCGGCCCGGCGGTATCCTTGTACGGATCGCCCACCGTGTCGCCGGTGACCGCCGCCTTGTGCGCCTCCGAGCCCTTGCCGCCGTAGTTGCCTTCCTCGATGTACTTCTTCGCGTTGTCCCAGGCCCCACCGCCGGAAGTCATCGAGATCGCCACGAACAGGCCGGTGACGATCGTGCCGAGCAGCATCGCGCCGAGCGAGGCGAACGCCGCGGCACGTCCGGCAATCAGGTCAATCACGATCCACAGCACGAACGGTGCCAGCACCGGCAGTAGCGACGGCACGATCATCTCCTTGATCGCGGCCCGGGTGAGGAGATCGACAGCCCGGCTGTAGTCGGGCTTCGCGGAGCCCTCCATGAGGCCGGGGATCTCGCGGAACTGCCGGCGCACCTCGATCACCACCGCCCCGGCAGCACGGCCGACCGCGGTCATGCCGAGTGCACCGAACAGGTACGGCAGCAGCCCGCCGATGAAGAGGCCGATCACGACATAAGGGTTCTGCAGGTTGAAATCGACGACGATGCCCGGAAAGTAGTGCTGCAGGTCCTGCGTGTATGCGGCGAACAGCACGACCGATGCGAGCCCGGCCGAACCGATCGCGTAGCCCTTGGTCACAGCCTTCGTCGTATTGCCGACCGCGTCGAGCGCGTCGGTGATCCGCCGCACTTCCGGCGGCAACTCGGCCATCTCGGCGATGCCGCCGGCGTTGTCGGTGACCGGACCGTAAGCGTCGAGCGCGACGATCATGCCCGCAAGCGCCAGCATCGTGGTCGCGGCGATCGCGATCCCGAACAGGCCGGCGCAGAGATAGGAGAGCACGATGCCGGCACAGATCACCAGCACCGGCAGTGCCGTCGCCTCCATCGACACTGCGAGACCCTGGATGATGTTGGTGCCATGGCCTGTGGTGGAGGAAAGCGCGATACTGCGCACTGGGCGGTACTCGGTCGCGGTGTAATATTCGGTGATCCACACGATCAGGCCGGTCACCCCGAGGCCGATCAGGGCACAGAGAAACAACCACAGCCCGGTGATCGTGGTGCTGCCCATCGCGATCGGCGTGCCGAAACCCGTCGCCAATGCGATCACAATCGCGATCAGCACAACCGAGATGACGCCGGTGACGAGGAGGCCGCGGTAGAGCGCGCCCATGATGCTGTTGTTCTGCGGGAGGCGCACGAAGAACGTGCCTGCGATCGAAGCCAGGATGCAGGCGCCGGCGATGCCGAGCGGCAGCATCAGGATCGCGTTGCGCGCGGGGTCGGCGAAGAAGATGTTGCCGAGCAGCATGGTGGCAACGATCGTGACGACATAGGTCTCGAACAGGTCGGCGGCCATTCCCGCGCAATCGCCCACGTTGTCGCCCACGTTGTCGGCGATCACGGCCGGGTTGCGGGGGTCGTCCTCGGGAATCCCGGCCTCAACCTTGCCTACCAGGTCGGCGCCGACATCCGCGCCCTTGGTGAAGATGCCGCCGCCGAGGCGAGCGAAGATCGAGATCAGCGAGGCGCCGAAGGAGAGGGCAATCATCGCCTCCATCACCGGGCGAAGCTCGCCACTGATCGCGCCGCGCAGATACAGGTAGTACCCGGCTACGCCGAGCAGACCGAGGCCGACCACCAGCAAGCCGGTTATGGCGCCGGAGCGGAAAGCGATGGACAGACCGCTGGCGAGCCCGTGCTTGGCGCCTTCGGCGGTGCGCACGTTGGCGCGCACCGACACGTTCATCCCGGCGTAGCCGGCGACAGCGGAGAGCACCGCGCCGATTGCGTAGCCGATCCCCACCCGGATGCCAAGCAGCAGGCTCAGGATGATGAACACCACGACGCCGACAATGGCGATGGTCGAATACTGCCGATTGAGATAGGCGCGCGCGCCCACCTGCACGGCCGCGGCGATCTCCTGCATCCGGGTGGTGCCCGGATCCGCCGCGAGCACCTGCCGGGCGCTGAACAGCCCGTATAGAATGGCGAGCACGCCGCACGCCAGGACGGCGATGGCAGCCAAGGTCATCCGATCACTCCCCAGAGCCGTGTAAGGCCGCGCGCGGCCTACGGAGCTGCCCTCGCGGACACTCCCCGAGACCTTGCGCCTTTGTCATTCCGCGGGAAGATGACAGAAGCATGGACCGCAGGCAACCAAGGCCAGCGGTTGACGCCGCCGCCGCGGCGGCCTATTTGCGCGCCTCGCCAAGGCCGATGGCGGCGTAGCTCAGCGGTAGAGCAGGGGAATCATAATCCCTTGGTCGGTGGTTCAAATCCGCCCGCCGCTACCACCTTTTCAGGCGGTTGTCGGCCCGGCGGCACTGGCGGTTAGCGATGCGACCAGTAGGCCGCGCTGTTCGCGCGGATGCCGAGCGCGCTGTTCAGCCGATTGGTGAAATTGAAATAAGCGACAACCGTTGCCGCCTCCAACACCCCTGCCTCGCTGATGCCGCTTGCGCGCAGGGCGTCCAGGTCGGTGGGCTCCACCTCCGCCGGGCCGCGCGTGGCCTTCACTGCATAGTCGGCCAGCGCGCGCTCACGGGCAGTGAGTTCCGCCCGGCGGTAGTTGACGGCGATCGCCGCCGCCCATTCGGCCTGCCCGGTCAGCTTGCGAAGGGCCGCGGCGTGAGCAAAGACGCAGGCTTCGCAGCGATTCTCCGCGCTCACCACCAGGGCCATCACCTCGCGCTCGCGCGCGCTCAGGGCACCCGCGGGGTCGCGCACCACGGCATCGCCGAGCGCGGTCAGGGCGGCAAGGATCCGGGGCCGGTAGGCCAGCACCTCCTGCTGGTGGCGGGCGTAGCCCAGACTGGCACGCGTCGCCGCGAGGATTGCGTCGGTCTCGGCCGACGCCGGCGGCGGCGCGTCAAAGCGTAGCCAGGACAGGGATGTGGCCTTGGCGGCGTCCTGATCCATCGTGGGTTCCTCCGATCTACCTGGGGCGCGATCATAGCGGCATCGTCACGCCGCGGCAGCCGATCGCCGCAGAAACCACCGGACGCGAACGCCGCGCTGTTGCAGCGCAATGACAACAGAGAGGAGATATCCGATGAGACTGACCCGCCGCGGCCTGCTCGGCAGCACTCTCGCCGCCTCCGCCATCCCCCGGCTCGCACGGGCTGACGCGCCTGTGCTGCGCCTGGGCGTCCTCACCGACCTCTCGGGCCCCTACCGCGACACCGGCGGCCCAGGCTCGGTCGCCTGCACCGAGCAGGCGGCACAGGAGGCGACGGCCCAGCTTCCTGGGCTGCGCGTCGAGGTCCTGAAGGCGGATCATCAGAACAAGCCCGATATCGGAGCGGGGATCGCCCGTCAGTGGTTCGATCGCGACGGTGTAGACGCGATCGTCGACGTGCCGCATAGCGGGGTCGGCCTCGCGGTCGCCCAGGTGGCGCACGAGAAGGACCGCGTGTTCCTGATCACGGGCGCCGCCACGACGGCACTCACCGGCGCGCACTGCGCCCCGACCTCGGTGCACTGGACGTTCGACACGTATCTGCTCTCCCGCTCGAATGCCGGCGCGCTGGTGGCGGCTGGTCGCAAGACCTGGTTCTTCGTCATCGCCGACTACGCGTTCGGGCACGCCTTGCAGCGTGATGCGACACAAGTGATCGAGGCGGCAGGCGGAACCGTGCTCGGTGCGGTCGCCTATCCGTTCCCCAGCACCTCAGACTTCTCCGCGTTCTTGCTGCAGGCCAAGGCGAGCGGCGCACAGGTGATCGCCTTCGCCAATGCCGGCGCCGATACTATAAGCTGTATAAAACAGGCGCGTGAGTTCGGTCTCGGCGGCGGCGGGAAGGTAACACTTGCCGCGATGCTGATGTTCATCTGCGACGTGCATTCCCTCGGTCCGGCAACGGCGCAAGGGCTGACGTTGACCGAGACCTTTTACTGGGACCGCGACGCGCGCACGCGCGCTTTCTCCACCCGCGTCGCACCGAGGATGCCGGCTGATTGGCGGCCCGACATGGAGCATGCGGGAAGCTATGCAGCGGCGTTGCACTATCTCAAGGTGGCGCACGCCATGGGTGCGGCCGAGGCCAAAAAGTCGGGAGCGGCTACCGTCGCGCGCATGAAGGCGACACCGACAGATGACGATGCGTTCGGCCCAGGGCGAATCCGCGAGGACGGGCGCAAGCTGCATCCTGCCTATCTCTTTCAGGCGAAGTCGCCGCAGGAGAGCCGGGGCAGCTGGGACGTCTACAATCTCCTCGCGACGACACCCGCCGATGTCGCCGCCCCGCCGCCCGACCGTGCCAAGTGCAAGATGCTGGGCTGACGCGGCTAGCTGTCGCTACCAAGGAGGTTGTTCCTGCTGAGCCGGCTGATCGGAGGCTTTCCGCCGAGGGCGGCGTGGGGTCTGCGGCTGTTGTAGTCGCAGAGCCAGGTTGGCATGGCGGCGGCGCGATCGGCCGAGGTGTTGAAGGGGGCG
>JAFKFJ010000246.1 GCA_017307335.1 Alphaproteobacteria bacterium
GGTGTCGCTGATCAAGGTGAAGGCGCGGGAGCGGGGGTTATACGGGGGGTAGGGGCGGGTCGAGACCGCTTTAACGACCCATCAGCAGCGGCCGCGGAGCAGGTCCCTCCTAGCAACTTCCATCATGGAACCAACTGCGCTAGCGTGACGCATGCAGCGCAAAAGCTTCAGCGAAATGACCTGCACCATCGCCCGCACCCTCGAACTGGTGGGCGAGTGGTGGAGCATCCTGATCCTCCGCGACGCCTTCCAGGGGCTGACGCAGTTCGACCAGTTCCAGAAGAGCCTCGGGATCGCGCCCAACATGCTGTCCCGCTGGCTGAGCGGCCTGGTGGAAGCCGGGCTGCTGGAGCGCCGCCGCTACAGTGAACGCCCGCCCCGCGACGAATACGTGCTCACCGATCGCGGGCGCGATTTCCGCCCGGTGCTGTGGTCGCTGCTCGCCTGGGGCAACCGCCACTTCGCCCCGGAAGGGGCGAGCGTGGTGCTGGTGGACGCGGCGAGCGGGGCGGTTGCCGACCCCATGCTGGTCGACCGGGTGAGCGGCCGGCCGATGACCGCGCCGGCCTTCCGCAGCGCCGCCGGCCCTGCCGCCGACGAGCGGACCCGGCGCCGGCACGGCACCGTTCCCGGAGAGGCGCATGCCTAGCGGGGCGCTCGCGCGCGACACCGTCGCCGCCCCCGCGCGGATCGGTCGCCGCGGCGCCCGCGGCATCGTGCTCGCCGCCGCGGCCCTCGCCGTGGCCGCGGGCGGCGCGTGGTTCGGCCGTCATTGGTGGACGGTCGGCCGCTTCATCGAAACGACGGACGACGCCTATGTCGGCGGCAACATCACCCCGCTCGCCCCGCATGTGCCGGGCTTCGTCCAGCAGGTGCTGGTGACCGACAATCAGCGCGTGCGGGCGGGGCAGCTTCTGATCCGGCTCGACCCGCGCGACTACCGCGCCGCCCGCGAGCATGCCCAGGCGAACCTGCGGGCGCGCGAGGCGGCGCTGGCGGGGTTGCAGGCGCAGGCCGTGCTGCAGCAGGCGGCGGTTCGCCAGCAGCAGGCGGAGCTCGCCGCGCGCTCGGCCGAGGCGGGGTTCACCGCCATCGACGCCGACCGCTATCGCAGCCTCGCGCGCAGCCAGGCCGCCTCGCGGCAGGACGCGCAGCGCAGCACGGCGCGCGACAACGAGGCCCAGGCGGCCGTCGCCGCGACCGCAGCCGCGCTGGACGCCGCACGCGCGCAGTTGCAGGTGCTGGCGGCACGCATCGCCGAGGCCGAGGCCGATCTGGCGGGCGCGCGCTCCGACCTGCGCGTTGCCGAACTCAATCTCGGCTACACCGAGATCCGCGCGCCGGTGGACGGGTATGTCGGCAACCGGGCGGCGCAGATCGGCGCCTATGTCACCGCCGGCGCCTACCTGATCACCGTGATTCCCGCCCATAACCTCTGGGTCGATGCGAATTTCAAGGAGGATCAGCTCGGCGCCATGGTCGCGGGCGAGCGGGCGACGGTGTACGCCGATGTCATGCCGGACCATGCGCTGCACGGGCATGTGCAGAGCCTCTCGCCCGGCACCGGCGCGGTGTTCAGCGTGATCCCGCCGGAGAACGCGACCGGCAACTTCACCAAGATCGTGCAGCGCGTGCCGGTGCGCATCGTGCTCGACGGCGGCGATGCCGCGGTGGCCATGCTGCGCCCGGGCCTGTCCGCCACAGTCAGCGTCGATACGCGGACCGCCGCGCGATGAGCGGCGCCGCGCCGCGCCCGCCGGCCCTGCTGCCGTTCGTGGTGATGTGCGCGGGCATGTTCATCGCCCTGCTCGACATCCAGATCGTCGCCTCCTCGCTGCAGGATATCGGCGGCGGGCTTTCGGCGGCGCAGGACCAGATTAGCTGGGTGCAGACCGCGTACCTGATCGCGGAGATCATCATGATCCCGCTGTCCGGGTGGCTGACGCGGGTATTCTCCACGCGCTGGCTGTTCACGATCTCCGCCGCCGGCTTCACCGGCGCAAGCCTGCTGTGCGGGCTGGCCTGGAACATCCAGAGCATGATCGTCTTCCGCGCGCTGCAGGGCCTGCTCGGCGCGTCGATGATCCCGACGGTGTTCACCTCCTCTTTCCATTTCTTCCAGGGGCCGCGGCGCGTGTACTCGGCGGCGGTGATCGGCACGATCGCCTCCATCGCGCCAACGCTCGGCCCGGTGTTCGGCGGGTGGATCACCGATGCGTTCGGCTGGCGCTGGCTGTTCTACATCAACCTGGCACCGGGCATCGCGATCAGCGTGCTGGTGCCGCTGCTGGTGCGCATCGACAAGGCCGACCTCTCGCTGCTGCGCGGCGCCGACTATCCCGGCATCGTGCTGCTGGCGGTCGCACTCGGCCTGCTGGAATACGTGCTGGAGGACGGGACGCGCTGGAACTGGTTCGACGATTCCACGATCCGGCTGTGCGCCTGGATCGCCGGCGCCGCCGGGGTGATGTTCGTGATCCGCAGCCTGAGCTATGCCAACCCGGTGGTCGATCTGCGCGCGCTCACCAACCGCAACTTCACCCTCGGCTGCATGCTGTCCTTCGTCACCGGCGTCGGCATGTTCACCACGATCTATCTCACGCCGCTGTTCCTCGGCTACGTGCGCGGGTTCAGCGCCTGGCAGATCGGGATCGCGGTGTTCTCCACCGGGGCCGCGTCGCTGATCGGCACGCCGGTCTACATCCTGCTCGCCCGCCGCGTCGACGGGCGCTGGCTGATGATGTTCGGGCTCGGCTGCTTCGGACTCGCGATGTGGAGCTTCAGCTTCATCACCCATGACTGGGGCGGGGCGGAGCTGCTGGTGCCGCAGGTGCTGCGCGGCTTTCCGCAGGTGTTCGCGGTCGCGCCCAGCGTGATGCTCGGCCTCGGCAGCCTGCCGCCGGAGCGGCTGAAATACGCCAGCGGGCTGTTCAACATGATGCGCAACCTCGGCGGCGCGGTCGGCATCGCAGTCAGCGCCTCGATCATCAACGATCGCACCAACCTGCATTTCGCGCTGATCGCGTCGCACCTGAGCGCCGCCAACGGCGCGATGGAGCGGGCGCTGCACACGCTCACCGCCCGCTACGGGGCGCTGCCCGCAAGCCCCGGCGCGGGCGCGGGCGCGGACGCGGCGCTGAAGCAGCTCTGGCATCTCGCCTATCGCGAGGCGTCCACGCTTGCCTTCGCCGATGCGTTCCGTGCCATCATGCTCGCCTTCGTGGTGGCGACGCTGCTGGTGCCGCTGATGCGCAAGGTGGCGACGGCGCAGGCGGCGCAGGCGACGCGCAACAGCGGACGTTGAGGGGATCGCGGGCATGGACACGATGAATCCACCATCGCGGCAGCGCGCCGTCGCCTGGTCCGATCCGGTCGCGACCGCCGAGGCCGCGCGTGGCATGGCCGGCCTCGCGTTCCTGCAGGCGATCCGCGACGGCGCGCTGCCGCCGCCGCCGGTGGCCGTGCTGCTCGGCACGGAGCTGGCCGAGGTCGAGGCCGGGCGCGTGGTAATGCGGCTCGCCCCAGGCGAGCATCTCTACAATCCGATCGGCTCCGTGCACGGCGGCATGATCGCGACACTGCTCGATAGCGTCATGGGCTGCGCCGTGCACTCGACACTGCCCCAGGGTCGCTTCTATACGACGCTGGAGATCAAGGTGAATTTCGTGCGCGCACTGACCGAGGCGGCCGGCGTCGTCAGCGGCGAGGGCCGCGTGGTCCAGGCGGGACGGCAGGTGGCGCTGGCCGAAGGGCGCCTCACCGGCGCCAACGGGCGGCTCTACGCAACGGCGAGCACGACGTGCCTGGTGTTCGACCTGCCCGCAGGCGGGCCGCAAATGAACGGAGCGAATCATGGCTGAGGCGGGGGCGGCAATGCGGGTTCTGGTGATCGGGGCCGGCGCGCTGGGTGGCTATTTCGGCGGGCGCCTGCTGGCGGCGGGTCGCGACACGACCTTTCTGGTCCGCCCCGGCCGCGCCGCGCAGCTTGCCCGCGACGGGCTCGTCATCAAGAGCCGGTTCGGCGACTTGAAGCTTGCCGCGCCGCCGCATGTGCTCGCCAAGGACCTGCGCGGGCCGTACGACCTGATCCTGCTGAGCTGCAAGGCCTACGACCTCGACGCCGCGATGGCGGATTTCGCGCCGGCCGTCGGCCCGCAGACGGTGATCGTGCCGCTGCTGAACGGCATGCTGCATCTGGACGCGCTCGACGCGCGCTTCGGCGCCGAGCACGTGCTGGGCGGGCAGAGCGTGATCGGCGCCACGCTCGATGCGGACGGCACGATCGTCCACCTCAACGATCTCCATCTGATCGGCTTCGGCGAGCGCGACGGCACACGCTCGGCGCGGGTCGCGGCGATCGCGGCGCTGATGCAGGATGCCGGCTTCGCGAGCCAGGCCAGCGAGACGATCCTGCGCGACATGTGGGAGAAATTCGTGTTTCTTGCCAGCGTCGCGGGCATGACGAGCGTCATGCGCGCGCCGGTGGGCGACATCGTTGCGGCGGGCGGCAGCGAGCTGGCGGTGATGCTGGCGGAGTCCTGCCGGCGCGTCGCGGTTGCGGCCGGCTATCCGCCGCGCGACGAGCATTTCAATTTCGTGAAGACCGTGCTGACCACGCCCGGCTCGCCGGCCACCGCCTCGATGATGCGCGATATCGAGCGTGGCGGCGCGATCGAGGCGGACCATATCATCGGCGACATGCTGCGCCGGCACGATGCGCTGGCCGGCGCCGACGGGACGCTGCTGCGGACGGTCTACGTCCACCTCAAGGCCTACGAGGCGCGGCGCGCGCGGGAGCGGGCGCAATGAGCGGGCGCGTCCATCGCGTTCCGGACGCGACGCATCCGATCACGATCGCGCGCAATCCCAACCGCGTGGTCGTCACCGTCGCCGGTCGCGTCATCGCCGACACGCGGGAGGCGTTGACGCTGCAGGAGGCGAGCTACCTGCCGGTGCAATACGTGCCGCGCAAGGACGTGGACATGCGACTGCTGGAGCGCACGGACCACGCCACGTACTGCCCCTACAAGGGCGACTGCGCCTATTTCAGCATCCCGCTGGGCGGCGATCGCGCGGCGAACGCCGTCTGGACGTACGAAGCGCCCTATGACGCCGTCAGCGCGATCGCGGGGCATCTCGCCTTCTACCCCAGTCGCGTCGATGCGATCGAGGAGCGGGCCGGCTGAGCCTTCCCCCGCGGCGAGGCCGGTTGCGCGCCGGTTCGGAATGAGCGAGCGTCATCCTGCGGCGTGGCCCGGCGTGCCGGACCCGCGGCGGGGGGCGTTCATTCATGCGCAGCTATGATCCGATCGAGACGGCCTCGCGCGACGAGCTGACGGCGCTGCAGTTGCAGCGGCTGCGCTGGACCCTCGCACATGCCTACGCCCACGTGCCGCACTACCGCACCGCCTTCGACGCGGCCGGCGTGCACCCGGACGACTGCCGGGAGCCCGGCGACCTCGCGCACTTTCCCTTCACCGTGAAGCAGGATCTGCGCGCGGCGTTTCCGTTCGGCATGTTCGCCGTGCCGCGCGAGCAGATCCGGCGCCTGCACGTCTCCTCCGGCACCACCGGCGCTGCGACGGTCGCCGGCTACACGGCGGAAGACCTGCGCACCTGGCGCGCGCTGATGGCGCGAACGATGTACGCAGCCGGCGCGCAGCCCCGCATGCTGGTCCACAACGCCTATGGCTATGGGCTGTTCACGGGCGGCCTCGGCATGCATGCCGGTGCGGAGGAACTGGGATGCGCCGTCGTCCCCGTCTCGGGCGGCATGACGGAACGGCAGGCGCAGCTCATCATCGACCTGCGCCCCGACATGCTGCTGGCGACGCCGAGCTACGCGCTGGCAATCATGGACGCGCTGCATGCGCGCGGCTGCCGGGCCGCCGACATCTCGCTGCGCGTCGGCCTGTTCGGCGCGGAGCCGTGGACCGAGCGGATGCGCCGCGAGCTGGAGGAGGGTCTCGGCATCGACGCCATCGACAACTACGGCCTGTCCGAAGTCATCGGCCCGGGCGTGGCTGCCGAGTGCTTCGAGAGCAAGGACGGAATGCATGTCTGGGAAGATCACTTCTATCCGGAGATCATCGACCCCGACACCGGCGCGGCGCTGCCCGAGGGGGCGTTCGGCGAACTCGTGTTCACCTCGCTGAGCAAGCAGGCGATGCCGGTGGTTCGCTATCGCACGCGCGACCTCTCGCGCCTGCTGCCGGGAACCGCGCGCACGATGCGCCGGATGGAGAAGGTCACCGGCCGTTCCGACGACATGATCGTGCTGCGCGGCGTGAACGTGTTCCCGAGCCAGATCGAGACGCTGATCCTGGACGACGCAAGGCTCGCGCCGCACTACGTGCTGGAACTGCGGCGCGAGGCGCGGCTGGACAGCATGACGGTGCGCGTGGAGCGCCGGCCCGGCCCCGAGGGCGGCGACGATCCCGCCGCGGCGCTGGCGCAGCGCGTCAAGACCACGCTCGGCGTGACCGTCCACGTCGCCCTCGTGGCACCCGGCAGCGTCGAGCGGTCGGTGGGAAAGGCAAAGCGCATTCTCGATCTGCGGGAGGTCACGGCATGAACATGGCAGACGCACCGTCGCTCTCCGGCGCGTTCGAAGCGGACACGGCCGCATGCGGTCGTGAATGGGCGATGGCCGCATCTGCGCTCGTCCGGCTGCCGGCGAAGCCGCAACGCGATGTCGCACAGGCGGCTGAGGCAACGGCGCTGCTCGCAAATGCCCGCGCGCTGCGCGAGCGGTTTCTGCGGGTGCATGCCGCGACCCTCTATGACCGGCTGACCGACGGCATGACGCGCTCGCTGCGCGTCGACGAACTCGCCTATGCGGCGGCGGCACTCGTGCCCGGGCTGGTGCCGACGCGCGCGCAGGTCGCCGCGGAGTCCACCTGCGCGCAGAAGGACAAGGACGGCGTCGAGGTCGACCAGGGTTTGCTGCTCGCGCACGTGCTCGGCATGCCGGCGGCGGGGCGGCATCTGTGCCACGCGATGCTGCTGCCGCGGCCGGAGAGCGCCGAACACCTGGCGCGGCTGCGGCGCGAGGGCACGCTGCAACTGCCCACCGCGGAACTGCGCCGCGAGGGACACGCGATCGTCCTGGAGGCGCGCAATCCGCGCTTCCTCAATGCCGAGGACGAGACCACGCTCGACGATTTCGAGATCGCGGTCGATCTGGCGATCATGGACGAGATGACACAGATCGCCGTGCTGCGCGGCGGGACCGTCGAGCATCCGAAATACGCCGGGCGGCGCGTGTTCTCCGCCGGCATCAATCTGACCCATCTCTATCACGGCGCGATCTCGTTCCTCTGGTATATCCGCCGCGACATGGGGCCGCTGAACAAGATGTTCCGCGGGTTGGCCACGCCCGGACTCCCCGCGGAGGGTGCGCGCGCCTTCACGCGGGAGAAGCCGTGGATCGCCGCGGTCGACGCCTTCGCGATCGGCGGCGGCTGCCAGATCCTGCTGGTCATGGACTACGTCCTCGCCGCGCGCGGTGCGTACATGACGCTGCCTGCGCGCAAGGAGGGCATCATCCCCGGCGCCGCCAACCTGCGGCTGCCGCGTTTCTGCGGCGAGCGGATCGCGCGTCAGTTGATCTCGAAAGGCCGCGGCCTGGACTGCGACTCCCCCGAGGGGTTGATGATCTGCGACGAGATCGCGGCGCCCGAGGCGATGGACGAAACACTCGCGCGGCTCGTCGAGGAACTGACGACGTCGGGTGCGGTCAGCCTGGTGGGCAACCGGCGTGCGATGCGCGTGGGGCTGGAGCCGCTCGACCTCTTCCGCGAGTACATGGCCGTCTACTCCCGCGAGCAGGCGATCTGTCACTTCAGCCCGCAACTGATCGCGAACCTGGAAGCCAACTGGCGCGCCGCGGAGCGGCGGGCCTGACCCGCCAACGCGCTGGACACTGCGGAGATCGGCGCGGCAGAATGCCGGACGCTGCCGCGGGGGGACTCGCAATGGGTGCGAAGTCGAACGGCCGGCCCGGTCCCACGGGGATCAGGCGGCGGAAGGGGTCGCTGACTGTCCGCGTTGCGCGCGGCAGTGCCGTCGCGGCATCGCTCGGCCTCGCGGCGTGCCAGCCGGCGGTGCTCGATCCGCAGGGCGTCGTCGGGATCGCCGAGAAGACGATCCTGATCGACTCGCTTGCGATCATGCTCGCCATCGTGGTGCCGACGATCGTGGCGACGCTCGGCTTCGCATGGTGGTTCCGCGCTTCGAACACGCGCGCGACCTATCTGCCCGCCTGGGCCTATTCCGGCCGGATCGAGCTGATTGTCTGGGGCATCCCGCTGCTGGTGATCACGCTGCTGGGCGGCGTGGCCTGGATCGGATCGCATCAGCTCGACCCGGCGAAGCCGCTGGCGTCGAGCACGCCCCCGGTCGAGATCCAGGCCGTCTCGCTCGACTGGCGATGGCTGTTCATCTACCCGAACGAGCGCATCGCGACGGTCAACGAACTCGTCGTTCCCGCCGGCGTGCCGATCCATTTCTCGCTCACGTCGGCGAGCGTGATGAACGCGTTCTTCATCCCGCAGCTCGGCAGCATGATCTACACGATGAACGGCATGACCACGCAGCTTCACCTGCAGGCGGACACGCCGGGCACGTATCGCGGGCTTTCCAGCCACTACAGCGGCGACGGTTTCTCGGACATGCATTTCCAGGTTCGCGCGGTGCCGGCGGAGGCGTTCGCGGGCTGGGTCGCCGCGACACGCAACGCGGGGCCGACGCTCGATGCCGCGAGCTACACCGCGCTCGCGAAGCAGAGCCTGGATTCGAAGCCGTTCACGTTTCGCGCGGCCGAGCCGGGGCTGTATCAGCAGATCGTCACGCAACACCTGCCGCCGGGTCCTGGGCCGCAGGCGGGGCGGCCGAACCGAACCGTGTCGCCACGGACGGAGGAATAGCATGCTGGGAAAGCTGAGCTGGGAAGCCATCCCGTTCGACCAGCCGATTCCGCTGTTCGCGGCGGCCATCGTCGGCGCGGTGATCCTCGCGGTCCTGATCTGGGTCGCGCTGAAGGGCTGGATTCCCTATCTGTGGCGCGAATGGATCACCAGCGTCGATCACAAGCGCATCGGCATCATGTACACGCTGCTGGCGATGGTGATGCTGCTGCGTGGCTTCACCGACGCGATCATGATGCGCTCGCAGCAGGCGCTCGCCTACCGATCGGGGGGCTATCTGCCGCCGGAGCACTACGACCAGATCTTCTCCGCCCACGGCACGCTGATGATCTTTTTCGTCGCGATGCCCTTCATGATCGGCCTGATGAACTTCGTCATGCCGCTGCAGCTCGGCATCCGCGACGTCGCGTTCCCGACGCTGAACTCGGTCAGTCTCTGGCTCACCGCCACCGGCGCGCTGCTGGTCAACATCTCGCTCGTGGTGGGCGAATTCGCGCGCACCGGCTGGCTGCCCTATCCGCCGCTGTCGGAGCTGACCTACTCGCCCGGCGTCGGCGTGGACTACTATCTCTGGGCGCTGCAGATCTCCGGCGTGGGCACGCTGCTGACCGGGGTGAACTTCGTCACCACCGTACTGAAGCTGCATGCGCCCGGCATGACCTACATGCGCATGCCGATGTTCTGCTGGACGACGCTCGCCTCCAACCTGCTGATCGTCGCTGCCTTCCCCATCCTCACCGCGACGCTCGCGATGCTGCTGCTGGACCGCTACCTCGGCTTTCACTTCTTCACCAACGCGGCCGGCGGCAACGTGATGATGTTCATGAACCTTATCTGGGCGTGGGGCCACCCGGAGGTCTACATCCTGATCCTGCCGGCCTTCGGCATCTTCTCCGAAGTGATCTCGACCTTCTCCGGCAAGCCGCTGTTCGGCTACCGCTCGATGGTGATGGCGACGATGGCGATCTGCATGCTCGCCTTCACCGTCTGGCTGCATCACTTCTTCACCATGGGCGCGGGCCCCGACGTCAATGCGATCTTCGGCATCGCCTCGATGGTCATCGCCGTGCCGACCGGGGTGAAGGTGTTCAACTGGCTGTTCACGATGTACGGCGGCCGCGTGGTCTATGCGACACCGATCCTGTGGTCGCTCGGCTTCATGGTGACGTTCGTGATCGGCGGCATGACCGGGGTGCTGCTCGCGGTTCCGCCGGCGGATTTCGTGCTGCACAACAGCCTGTTCCTGGTCGCGCATTTCCACAACGTGATCATCGGCGGCGTGCTGTTCGGGGGCTTCGCCGGCTACAGCTACTGGTTCCCGAAGGCGTTCGGGTTCCGGCTGCACGAGGGGCTGGGCAAGGCGGCGTTCTGGTGCTGGGTGATCGGCTTCTACCTTGCCTTCATGCCGCTCTATGCCCTGGGGCTCATGGGCATGACGCGGCGGATGCAGCACTATGACGTGCCGGCCTGGCATCCGTGGCTGCTCGTCGCCGGCGTCGGCGCGCTGGTGATTCTGGCCGGCATCGTGTTGCAGATCGCGCAGCTCGCGGTGAGCATCCGCCGGCGCGAGGCGCTGCGCGACGTGATCGGCGATCCGTGGAACGGCCGGTCGCTGGAATGGGCGACACCGTCGCCGCCGCCGGCGTTCAACTTCCCGATCCTGCCGCGGGTCGAGGGGGCCGAGGCCTACTGGGGCATCAAGCAGCGCGCGATCGCGCAGGCGCGGCTGGGCGAGGAGCCTTCGTATGCGCCGATCGAAATTCCCCGCAACAGCGCCACCGGCTTCATCTGCGCGTTCTTCGCGACCTTCATGGGCTTCGCGCTGATCTGGCACATCTGGTGGCTGGTCGCGCTGGCGGCGGTCGGTGCGTATGCGACCTTCGTCGTGTTCGCATGGCGCGACCGGGTCGATGAGATCATTCCCGCCGAGACTGTCGCACGCATCGACCGGGCGAACCGGGACGCGCGCCTGCGGGCGCTCGCCGGTGCACAGGCGGCGTCATGAGCACGTTCGCGGGCGACGCCGAGCGCGACGATCCCAACCGCATGGGCCATCGCGACGCGGGCTGGAGCAGCGGCGCCGCGATCCATGCGGAGGGCGGGACGGAGGCGAAGCTCATTGTCGTGGGCTTCGGCTTCTGGGTCTTCCTGCTCAGCGACATCGTCATGTTCTCGGCCTTCTTCGCCACCTATGCGGTGCTGGTGGGCGAGACGGCCGGCGGGCCGAGTGGGCGGGACCTGTTCGACCTGAACAACACGGCCGTGCAGACCGCCTGCCTGCTGCTCTCCAGCTTCACCTGCGGCCTTGCCAGCATCGGCGCGCGGCGGCGCAGCGGGGTGTGGTTCTATGGGGCGATGGCGGCGACGTTTGTCCTGGGCGGTGCGTTCCTGCTGCTCGAGGCACGGGAGTTTGCCGGGATGGTGGCGCGCGACGCGGGCCCCACGCGCAGCGCCTTCCTCTCGGCCTTCTTCACCCTGGTCGGCTGCCACGGCTTGCACGTGACCGCCGGGCTGCTGTGGCTGCTCACGATGATGGCGCAGGTCTTCGCCAAGGGCTACCGCGACGACATCCTGCGACGCATCCTTTGCTTCAGCCTGTTCTGGCATACGCTGGACATCATCTGGGTTGCGCTGTTCAGCGTGGTCTACCTGATGGGGGTCGCCGCATGAGCCACGCCGGATCGGAAGACTTCCCGCCCGATGCCGACAAGGCGCCGGGGTTCCATCGCGTCGACGCGCGCCCGGGCGGCGAGGGCATCACGAGCTACCTGATCGGCCTCGGGCTGGCGACGCTGATCACCGTCGTCGCGTTCTTCATCGCCCGCACCACGCTGGTCTGGCAGCCGAGCATTCCCGTGGCGATCGCGGTGCTCGCGATCGCGCAGATGGGCGTGCATCTCGTCTTCTTTCTCCACATCACGTCCGGCCCCGACAACGTCAACAACATCATGGCGCTGGCCTTCGGGGTGCTGATCGTGATGCTGCTCATCGCCGGCTCGCTGTGGATCATGGCGCACCTGAACCACAACATGATGCCGATGTATCAACTCATGCAGATGCAGCACTGATGGCGAACGACGCGCATCGCGAAACCGGCTTGACCACGATCGAGCGCGCCGAACACACTTCGTCGTGACGCGCGACGCCGGTACCGCGCGGTTCGCCCGTGCGCGTGGGGCAAGTTTGCCCGCGCGCCGGTGCGCCGGAGATGCGCCGCCGGGGTTGGGGAGGAGACGTCATGACATCCCGGGCCTTCACATTCCTGGCCGGCGCGCTCGCGCTTGCGTTGCTCGGCCCTGGCCCAGCCATGGCCCGGCAGGCAGCCGCGGCGGCGCGGCCCGAAGCCCCTCCGACGCCCGGGCTGCCGCTGGTGTTGCTGCCGGACAAGCCGCAGCTCGACCCGAAGGCGCTGGCGATCCTGAAAGCCGCGAGCGACCGGCTCGCCGCCGCGCACAGCATGACGTTCACCGCGATCGCGACCTATGAGAGCCCGGCGCGCACGCTGCAGCCGCTCGCCTACACCACGCTCTCCGACGTGACATTGCAGCGGCCGGACAAGCTGCGCGTCATCACGCCCGCCGACGGGCCGCCGAGCCAGTTCTACTATGATGGCAAGACGATCATGGCCTATTCGCCGGGTCCGGATCTGGTCGCGATCGCCGACGCGCCGCCGACCATCGATGCGATGCTGAAATTCGCCTACGACAAGGCGGCGATCTCCTTTCCCTTTGACGATGTCATCGTCGCCGACCCGTATGCCGACGTCGCCTCCGGACTGAAGCTCGCCTTCGTGATCGGGCAGTCGCACGTGGTCGGCGGCACCACCACCGACATGGTGGCCGTCGTCAACGACAATGCCCAGGCGCAGATCTGGATCGGCACCGAGGACAAGCTGCCGCGCATGGTGCGCGTCACCTACTTCAACGAGCCGGGCAATTTCCGCCACGTCGTCGAGTTCTCGAACTGGCGCCTCGATCCGGTCCTGCCGCCCGGCACCTTCACCTCCGCCAGCGCGCTGAAGGCGAGGCGCATCAACTTCGCGAGCCCGGACGAAGCGCCGGCGCCGCACAAGTGACGAGGAGCGGCACGATGTATCGAACGCTCGCAGGGTATCGCACGCTCGCAGGCGTGGCCGGCATTCTCGCGGTGGCGCTGCCGCTGCACGCCGCGCACGCCTGGTTCCATTCCGGCTGGCGCGGCGGCTCGATCTCCGGCGGCGGCGGTTCCTGGAGCGCGCATGGCTGGCGCGGCGGCACCGCCTCGGGCAGCAACGGCTCGTGGAGCGCCACCGGCTACCGCGGCGGTACTGCCTCGGGCGGCGGCGGCTCGTGGAGTGCGCATGGCGCGGAGGGCGGCACGGCGTCGGGCGGCGGCGGGTCCTGGCACGCGACCGGCGCCAACGGTGCCACGGCCTATGGCTATCACTATCCGGCCAACGGGTACGACTATCACTACGGCGGGAGTTATTACGGTGCCTACCACCCGCCGACCACGGTGAACGTCTATGGCAGCGGCTGCTACAATTGCGGCGGCTGGGCGGCGGGGGCCGCCGCGGCGGGGATGATGACCGGCGCCGCGCTCGGGGCCGCCGCCGCCAGCGCGAACACCGCTGCCGCGACGTCCAATGCCTACGCCGCCGGTGTCGCCGCCGGCGCGGCCGCCGCCGCCCCGCCGTATGTGCCGCCGCCGGTCTACGCCACGCTGCCTTCCGGCTGCCTGTACACGCCAACCGGCGGCGTGACCTACTACCACTGCAGCACGATGTGGCTGGAGCCGGCCTTCGGCGCCAACGGCGTCTACTACCGCGCCGTCCCGCCGCCCTGATCCGCGCTTTCGGCGCGCCCGCTGCCCCCTCTCCCGCGCGCGGGAGAGGGCGCCTACGCCGCCGCGTCCATCAAAAACACCGCCTTGCCGGTGCTCTGCGTGTCGAACAGCCGGTACGCCTCCTCCGCCTGATTGAGCCGCCAGTGCTGCGTGAACAGCGCATCCACGTCGATGCCGCGGTCGGCGATGAAGCGCGCGCACTCCGCCTGGCCCACGGTGGAGAACGTCCATGAGCCGATCAGCGTCACCTGCCGGCGCAGCATGTCGGCGCTCACGTCCAGCGTGACCGTGTCGCCTTCGCCGACGAAGCACGCCTTGCCCCAGGTGCGCACGCACTGCACCGCCTGCCGCCGCGCCGCGGGCGAGGACGAGGCATCCAGCGAGGCATGCGCGCCGCGCCCGTGCGTCGCCGCGCGGATCGCGCCCACCACGTCCTTCTCGGTGGCCGGGTTGATCAGCACGTCGGCGCCGAACTCCCGCGCGCGGGCCAGCCGCGCGTCGCTGGTGTCCAGCGCGATCACCCGCGCGCCGAACGCATGCGCAAGCTGTGTGGCCGACAATCCTACCGGCCCCTGGCCGAAGATCGCGATCGTCTGGTCGGCCGCCAGATCGAGCCGCTTCAGCGCCCCCCAGGCGGTGCCGGTGCCGCAGGAGATCGCCGCACCGGTGGCGAAGCTCAGTTCATCGGGCAGCGGCACCAGCGTGCGCGCCGGGCAGCGCATGTAGCGCGCATGCGCGCCGTGGCCGGTGACGCCATAGACTTCCTTCACGCCCTCGACGCAAAGCTGCATCCAGCCGGTGCTGCAATGCGGGCACACGCCGCAGCCGCGATAGTGGTGCTGCATGACGCGCGCGCCGACGCGGGCCTGGTTCTCGGCGACGCCCGGCCCCACCGCCGCCACCACGCCGCACGGCTCATGCCCGGCGATCACCGCGCCGGTGGTGCCGAGCCCCAGCGCCTTCGCCGCCGCACCCGGGGGGGAGCGATAGAATTTCAGGTCGCTGCCGCACAGGCCGGAGGCCTTGATCTCCAGCACCACCTCGCCTTCGCCGGGCACCGGATCGGGAAACGTTTGCAGTTCGAGCTTGCGGTCGCCGGTGAAGACAACGCCTTGCATGGACATTCTCCTCAGATTTTCTGCACCGCGCGCGGCGCGGACGTTCCCCGGCAGGTGACACGCGAAGCGCCGCGTTGACAAGGCGCGTTGACAAGGCCGGGCGCCGCCGCCCCTATGGTCGCGCCGCGTCATCGGCCGGCGCAGCAGGGGGAGGAGAGGGAATTGGCAGACTACCGGTTTCTGTTGATCCAGGCGCTCCGCCCGCCGGGCCCGCCGGCGTCCGGGCCCAAGGAAGCGCAGTTGATGAACCATGCCGACGTGGCGCCGTTCCTCGACGGCATCGCGTGGGACCTGCATCCCGGCCCCGTCGCGGCGAACGATTTCGGCACCGCGGAGACGCGGGCGGAATTCGCCGAGGTCGGCGTGCGCCGCCAGCCCATCGTGCGCGAGGCGTGCGCGAGCGGGAAATACAACGCCATCGTCCTGCTCGGCGGCGGCGACCCTGGCTTCATCGAGGCGCGCGAGATCGGGCAATCGTACGGCATCCCCGTCACCGCCTGCGCGCATGCGCAGATGCACGTCGCCAGCATGCTCGCCGACCGTTTCACGGTGCTCGACGTGGCAGAGCTGCACAACATGCGCATGCGCGATGCGGTGGTGCAGTACGGTTTCGCCGATCGCTGCGCCTCCATCCGCAACATGCATTTTCATCTGCCGCGCCCCGAGAACGGCGACCTGCCGGCGATCGCGGGCGAGGCCGACAAGGCGGCGCGCGGCGAACCCTCCGCCATGCTGGAGGCGGGTGTGCGCGCGGTGGAGGCGGCGATCGAGGAAGACGGCGCCGAGGCCATCATCATCGGCTGCTCGGCCGCGTACTGGCTGCAACCCCACCTGCAGCGCCGCCTGAGCGCGAGCGGCTGGCAGATCCCGATCCTGGAAGGCTATCGCTGCGCGATCCTGCAAGCGAAGCTGCTGGTCGATCTCGGCTTCGCCGCCAGCGGCCTCGCGTTCCCGCAGCCGCGGCCGGCGCGGTGGCGGCGGCGGAAGTTGGTCTGACGCGCCCCGTAGCCGCGCCGTCATCGTACTGTCTTGCCCGGCCGGGCGATTCCTGACATCGTACGGCCGCAGACGCTGGTCATTTGGCGAATGCCGATGAATAGGCGCATCGGCGGTTGGCGGGCCGATCTGCTCAAGCGGCCGAACGCGTGTGCTCAGGCGTCAGGTGAGCGAGACGAAGGTCGGCCATGCGTGGCTTCGCGGGAGCGCCCAAGACCTCTCAGAACGCGCCGGCAAAGACGACGGCGCTCGCTCGCGCGCATCCGGTACACGGCCACAGAGTAACATCGATCCTTCACGTACCGCGCCCGGCTGGAAACCAAGCGCTGCAGCCGACGTCACTGACCGATGCTGAGGATGTCAGGGCCGACGCGGCCGCAGCAGCCAACCATCGCCTGGGGCACGATTGGAGCCGAGTCTCGATCGCGCCGCCCGCGGTGAAAGCGATGCAAATGAAGCTCGCGATCAACGCGCCCGGCGACAGCTACGAACAAGAGGCCGACCGCGTCGCCGAGCACATCATGCGCATGCCGGAGCCGCATCTGCAGCGGAAATGCGCCTGTGGCGGCACGCCGGGGCTTGCGGGAGAGTGCGAGGAATGTGGCAGGAAGCGCCTGTCGCTGCAGCGCATGCGCCTGGATGCCGCCGGCCCGGTTGCAGGCGGCGTTGCGCCGCCGATCGTGCATGGCGTGCTGCGCGCGCCTGGCCGCGCGCTCGATGCCGCGACCCGCGCATTCATGGAACCGCGGTTCGGGCATGACTTCAGTCGCGTGCGCATTCATGCGGATGCTGGCGCGAATTGCGCTGCCGATGCCGTGCAGGCGCAAGCGTTCACGGTCGGCGGCGATATCGTTTTCGGCAACGGCAAGTTCGCGCCCTCCACGGCGGCAGGGCGGGCGCTCCTCGCGCACGAGCTGACCCACGTCGTGCAACAGGGCGCGGCGCCGTCGGGGGACCTGCGGGCGCTCAGCGTTCCCGCGCCGGCCCGGCTCCAGCGCCAACCGAAGGGCGGCAAAGACTCTCCAAAGACCGAGGCCTGTCCGCCAATGGAACGGGGGGAGCGAGAGGAGGCGGCCAAGGCGCCGCTCCGCTTGGTCGAGAGAATCCCGCAACAGGAGTGGCTGATCTTTGGCTTCCCCATTGGCGGCAGCGCGATCTCGCGCGCCGAGGCTGGGGGTTTTATTGACAAGATCGTTCGCAGCCTCTCCCAGGGCCACTTTGTCTACATGACAGGGCAGGATCCGCTGGAGGTGCGCGGCTTTTCGGATTGCTTCGCGGGCCCGCAGTTCGACAACCAACTCCTTCGCGCGCGCCGGGCTGCCGAGTTCTGTGCGGGCGTTCAGGACAACTATGCCGCCACGCCGAAAACCTACCCTGCCCTGATCCGTTCCTGCGGGCCGGCGGCGGCCGACCAGTACGTCGAATCGAACGCGACGCGGGAGGGAAGGGCGCAGAACCGAGGCATCCTGATCCGGCGCGTCGCCACGAGCGTCCAGTTTCAGGAGGGAAATGAGAGCTTTCCCTATGATCGGAAATATGGGCCAAGCGAGGCGCACTGCGCGGCCTATGCAACCGACCTGGCGCGCGCCGTCCTCGGTCCGGTCTATACGCAGAATGCCCACTGTTCCTGCCTGGTGACGCCGGACGAGCCACACAATAACTGTGTGCGAAGCTGCTTGCAGGACAAGATGTGGACGCTGCTGGCCAACGCAAGTCGCGATCGCAAGCCTGGCGACCCGCCAATGGACATCGACATCGCCTGTCCGCTCATCTGGAAGCATCACCGCGACTGCTATCACGACTGCGGCTGCGCCAGCGAGTTCATCGACTATTTGGCGTTCGACGGGGTCTGCAACGTGGCGCTGCCGTGCGCCGTCGATTCCGCTGCAATCAATCTGTTAAATCGATGTATGCCGGCGCCCAAGAACGACTAGCGTCTTCCTGCAAAGCTATTGAAGAACTCACGCGCACCGGCCTGTGAGCGTGGCGTCGCCGCGTTGTCGAGCGACAGCTCGATCTCGAGGCGGCCGTAATCTTGGAGTTCGGCGGGGGCCTCGCCCGGGATTTGTTGCCTGCAGCGCGCCTGCAACCATGCCCCCCGCCTTCCGCCCCGCGGCCCCCGGTGCTATGCCCGCCCGCCGCGCAAAACCCGAACCTCCATGACCGACGACCCGCCGCCCAGTCCTGCCCTCCTGCCGCCCGGCCTGCGCGATGCGCTGCCGCCGGAGGCGGAGCATGAGGCGGCGCTGGTGGCCTCGCTCATGGCGACCTTCGCGCTGCACGGCTACCGGCGCGTCAAACCGCCGCTGCTGGAGTTCGAGGACGGGCTGCTCGCCGGCACCGGGGCCGCGACCGCGGAGCAGACGTTCCGCCTCATGGACCCCGCCTCGCACCGCATGATGGGCCTGCGGGCGGACATCACGCCGCAGGTGGCGCGTATCGCCGCCACGCGCCTCGCCGCCGCGCCGCGCCCGCTGCGGCTCTGCTATGCCGGCCAGTGCCTGCGCGTGCGCGCGACCCAGCTCGCGCCCGACCGGCAGCTCGCGCAGGCCGGGATCGAGCTGATCGGCGCCGACCTGCCGGCCGCGGATGCCGAAATGGTGCTGGTCGGCGAGGAGGCTCTGGCTGGGGTCGGGCTCGACCGGCTGAGCTACGACCTCACCCTGCCGCCGCTGGTGCCGGCGCTGATGGAGGCGGCCGCGGT
>JAFKFJ010000247.1 GCA_017307335.1 Alphaproteobacteria bacterium
CGCCGCCGCACCGCCGGTCCGGCGCGCCATGGCGGCCCAGCGGACCGGCCCGAGCGCCGGCGCGCCCGGGTGGCTTGCGGTCACGAACACCGGGGAGAGAAACACCAGGCCGGCGCCGGCCCGCCCTGCGCGCACCAGCTCCGGGACCCCGTGCGCCGAGCTGGTGAGCGTCCGCAGGTGCCGCGGCGCGTGGGGCGGTCGGCGCCCGCCGCGCAGGTGCAGCCCGGCATGCAGCGCCGCCGCCAGCCGCCAGTCGCCCGCGACCGACAAGGCGAGGTGCCGCGCCCGGCACACCCGCGCGATCTCGCGCGCGAGCGCCGCGCGGCAGGGATGCGTGTCATCGCGCAGCACCACCCCGCCGAGACGCGGCGGAAGCCGCCGCACGGCGGCAACCGGGGCGGGCAGGCGGGCCCAGTCGGTAAACAGCCAGAGCACCGCGGCGCCGCGCTCCCCCGGCGGCCGCCGCGCCCCGCGCGCCTTGACCCTCCGCGCCCAGTCCACCAGCCTCGTGTCCATGGTTCCCGCAACGCCCTCCGACGACACCGTCGCAACCAATCTTGCTGCCGTCTCCGCGCGCATCGCCACCGCCGCGCGCCGCGCGGGCCGCGATCCGAAGGACGTCCTGCTGATCGCGGTGTCCAAGCTCCAGCCGGGGGCGGCCGTCGCTGCCGCATTGCGGGCCGGCCAGACCCGGTTCGGCGAGAACCGGGTGCAGGAGGCGGCGGCGAAATTCCCCGCCCTGCGTGCCGCCTATCCGGCGCTGCAGCTCCATCTGATTGGCGGCCTGCAGACGAACAAGGCCCGGGCCGCGGTCGCCCTCGCCGACACCATCGAGAGCCTCGACCGGCCGGCGCTGGCGGACGCGATCGCGCAGGCGGCGGAGCGGGAAGGGCGCCTGCCGCGCCTCCTCGTTCAGGTCAACACCGGCGCGGAGCCGCAGAAGTCCGGTATCGCGCGCGCGGCTGCCGATCACTTCATCAACGCCTGCCAGGCCCGGTTCGGGACCGCATTGGCGGGCCTCATGTGCATCCCGCCGCTCGCCGAGGACCCGGCACCGCATTTCGCCTGGCTCGCCGCCTGCGCCGCGCGGCACGGCCTCGGCGTCCTCTCCATGGGCATGTCGGCGGATTTCGAGACGGCGATCGCCCATGGCGCGACGGCGGTGCGGGTGGGCACGGCGATCTTCGGCGGACGCCCGCCGGCCGGCGCCCACTGAGCCGGCGCCCACTGACCCGGCGCCCGCTGAACGGGTCCGCCGCATGCTTGCACTGCAGCATGGCGCAGCGTATCGGTCCGCCGCTCGTCGGGAGATGCGGCTTCATGCCAAGCCTTGACCGGCCCGGCCCGGAGGCCATGCGTTGACGGCCGCCGCCGCCGGAGCCGGTGCGGCGCGGACACCGCTGCGCTTGTCGCTGCTGCTTGGCGTCCTCGGCGTGGTCTATGGCGATATCGGGACCAGCCCGCTCTATGCCTTCAAGGCAAGCCTCGAGCACTTTTCGCGCCGCGGGTTCGATCCGTTCGAGGTGCTCGGCATCCTGTCGCTGATCTTCTGGTCGCTCGTCCTGATCGTGACGGTGAAATACGTGCTGCTCGTCATGCGCGCCGACAACCGCGGCGAGGGCGGCATTCTGGCGCTGATGGCCCTCGCCCAGCGCCTCGCCCGCGGGCCGCGGGCGCGTGCGGGGCTGGCGCTCGTCGGCGTCATCGGCGCCTGCCTGTTCTTCGGCGACGGCGTGATCACGCCCGCGATCTCGGTGCTGTCTGCGGTCGAGGGCCTGGAGATCGCGGCGCCGCCGCTCAAGGACTTCGTGCTGCCGATCGCGATCGCCGTGATCGCGGTGCTGTTCGCGGTCCAGTACCGCGGCACCGGCAGCGTGGGGCGGGTGTTCGGCCCGGTCATGGCGCTGTGGTTCGCCGCGATCGGCGTGCTCGGCCTGATCGAGATCGCGCAGCATCCGCATGTCCTGCTCGCCCTGTCGCCGAGCTACGCGATCCGCCTGCTGGCCCGCTACCAGTGGCTCGCGTTCACGACGCTCGGTTCGGTCGTCCTGGCGGTCACGGGGGCGGAGGCGCTGTATGCGGACATGGGCCATTTCGGGCGCCGCCCGATCCGGCTCACCTGGCTGGCCTTCGTCCTGCCCTGCCTCGCGCTGAACTATTTCGGTCAGGGCGCCCTGGTGATCAACGACCCGACCGCGATCGCCAACCCCTTCTTCCTGGTGGGCCCGCCCTGGCTGCGCCTGCCGATGGTGGTGCTGGCGACCGCGGCCACCGTGATCGCCAGCCAGGCGCTGATCTCGGGCGCGTTCTCGGTCGCGCGGCAATGCATGCAGCTCGGCTTCCTGCCGCGCATGACCGTGCGCCACACCAGCGCCACCGAAGAGGGGCAGATCTACGTCCCGCAGATCAACGCGGCCCTGGTCGTCGGCGTGCTCCTGCTGGTGCTTGCCTTCAAGAGCAGTGACAACCTTGCCGCCGCGTACGGGATCGCCGTCACCGGCACCTTTCTCTGCACCTGCATGCTGGCGGTCGAAGTGTTCCGCCGGCAGTTCCAGTGGTCGCCCTGGGCGAGCTACGGCGTGTTCGGCTGCTTTTTCGCGATCGACTTCGTCTTCTTCGCCGCCAACATGCTGAAGGTGCCGGAGGGTGGCTACGTACCTCTGGTGCTCGGCGTCGCGCTGATGGCGTTGATGACGTCGTGGAAGCGCGGGCGCGACCTGTTGCTCGCGCGCTGGCGGCTCGACAGCCTGCCGCTGGCCTCCTTCCTTGCCCGGCTGCCGCAGTCGCGCACGGTGCGGGTGCCGGGCATGGCGATCTTCCTCACCAGCACGCCGGACTACGTGCCCGCCGCCCTGCTGCACAATCTCAAGCACAACAAGGTGCTGCACGAAAAAGTCCTGTTCGTGACCGTCAACAACCTCGACGTGCCGGAGGTGGCGCCGGAGGAGCGGGCCTCGGTCACCGAACTCGCGCCCGGCATCCACCGGGTCACGATCCGCTACGGCTTCATGGAGAGCCCCAACATCCCGCGCGACCTCGCCGCCCTGCGCACCGAGGGGGTCGCGTTCGATCCGATGCAGGCCAGCTACTTCGTCGGCCGCGAGACGCTGGTGGCGGCGACCGTGCCGAAGCTGCCGCTCTGGCGGCTGTGGCTGTTCCTCGTCATGGCGCGCAACGCCGTGGCGGCGACCGAATTCTTCCGCATCCCCGCCGATCGCGTGGTCGAGCTCGGCGTCCGCGTCGCGATCTGAGGCCGGCGGGGCGGGCTGGCCAGCGGCCCTACACGCGCCGCGCTCCGCTGATCGCGTGGTACAGCCAGAGGACGATGATGGCGCCGATGATTGCGACGATCAGGCTGTAGAGGTTGAAGCCGGTAATGCCGGCCCCGCCGAGCATGTTGAAGATGAAGCCGCCCACCACGGCGCCGACAATGCCGAGGATGATGTCCAGCACCAGCCCGGCGCCGGCGTCGTTGACGATCCGGCTCGCGATGAAGCCGGCAATCAGCCCGAGGATGATCCAGCCCAGGATCGACATCGTCCCCTCCCTGTCATGGCCGCAGGCGCGGCGGCAGGGCTAACGCGCTGGCGGCCCCGGCGTTGCAAGGCGCCGGTGCCGGGCGCACGGCAGCCCGCGCGGAATCCGGACCGGGAAGGACGTCGTGGCTACGACGAGGCGCCGGACACCAGCTTGACGAGCTCGCCCGCCATCTGATCCGCCGTGGTGTCGGTACGCAGCGGCGCGATGAAGCGCCCGTCCGGACCCATCAGGTAGAGGATGGAGCTGTGATCGACCGTGTAGTTGCCGCCCTCGCGGCTGCGGTGCGAGGCCACGTAGACCCGGTACTCCCGCGTCACCTGCGTGATCTGCTCGGGCGTGCCGGTCAGGCCGATGATGCGGGGGCTGAAGGCGGCAACGTAGTCGTGCATCACCTTCGGCGTGTCGCGCGACGGGTCGACGGTGATGAACACCGGCGCGATCCGGTCCGCGGTCTTGCCGAGCTTCTCCAGCGCACCGGCCATCGCGGCCAGCGTGGTCGGGCAGACATCCGGGCAGAAGGTGTAGCCGAAATAGACCAGCATGTAGCGCCCACGCAGGTCGCGGTCGGTCACGGTGTGGCCCTGCCCGTCGGTGAGGCTGAACGGTCCGCCGATCGCGGTGAGCGCGTTCCCGGCATGCTCCGAAAGCTGCCGCCATGCGACCGCCCCGATGCCCCCGAGCACCACCACAGCGCCCACCGCCAGAAGGGTGGATCGCCAACGTTTCATGCTTTGCACTCCGGCGGGAATGGTGGAGCCAAGGGGAGTCGAACCCCTGACCTCCTGAATGCCATTCAGGCGCTCTCCCAACTGAGCTATGGCCCCGCGCGGCGCGGCGATATAGGCCCGCCGCGGCCGGTGGATCAAGGGGCGGCGTCAGGCCGCGCGGCGCAGGTCCGGGTGGGGGCGGAACGCCGCCTCGGTGTTCGCCTCCAACTGCTCCAGGCTCACGCCCGGCGCCATCTCGACCAGCACGAGGCCGTCCTTGGTCACGTCGAAGACGGCAAGGTCGGTGACCACGAGGTTCACCACCCCGGCCCCGGTCAGCGGCAGGGTGCACTGCTTCAGCAGCTTGGGCTTGCCGCCCGCCGTGTGCTCCATCAGCACGACCACGCGCCGCACGCCGGCGACGAGGTCCATCGCCCCGCCCATGCCCTTGACCATCTTGCCGGGGATCATCCAGTTCGCGAGGTCGCCGGTCTCCGACACCTGCAGCGCGCCGAGGATCGAGAGGTCGATGTGGCCGCCGCGCACCATCGCGAAGCTCGCGGCGCTGTCGAAGTAGCTGGTGGTCGGCAGCTCGGTCACGGTCTGCTTGCCGGCATTGATCAGATCGGCGTCCTCCTCGCCCTCGAACGGGAAGGGGCCGGTGCCGAGCATGCCGTTCTCGCTGTGGAGCTGGATCGACATCCCAGGCGGGATGTGATTCGCGACCAGCGTGGGGATGCCGATGCCGAGGTTGACATAGAACCCGTCGTGCAGCTCGCGCGCCGCGCGCGCCGCCATTTCGTCCCTGCTCCAGGCCATCGCCGTCTCTCCCGCTCAGGCGCGCTTGCGCACGGTGCGCTGTTCGATCCGCTTCTGCACGTTGACCAGCGGCACGATCCGCTTGACGAAAACGCCCGACGTGTGGATCAGGTCGGGCTCGATCTCCCCGGGCTCGACCAGCAGCTCCACCTCGGCCACCGTCACCTCGGCCGCCGTCGCCATGATCGGGTTGAAGTTGCGCGCGGTCTTCCGATAGACGAGGTTGCCCTCGGTATCGCCCTTCCAGGCGTGGACGAGGGCCACGTCGGCGCGCAGGCCGCGCTCCATGACGTAGTTCACGCCGCCGAACGCGCGCACTTCCTTGCCCTCGGCGATCAGCGTGCCGACGCCGGTGCGGGTGTAGAAGGCCGGAATGCCGGCACCGCCGGCGCGGATGCGCTCGGCGAGCGTGCCCTGCGGGTTGAACTCGATCTCCAGCTCGCCGGCCAGGTACTGGCGCGCGAACGTCTGGTTCTCGCCCACATAGGAACTGATCATCTTGCGGATCTGGCGGGTCTGCAGCAGCAGGCCGAGCCCGGCGTCGTCGAGGCCGGCGTTGTTGGAGACGAAGGTCAGCTCGCGCGCACCGCTGTCACGCACCGCCTCGATCAGGGCGGAAGGGATGCCGCAGATGCCGAAGCCGCCGGCGTGGATGGTCATGCCGTCGCGCAGCACCCCGGCGAGTGCCGCCGCCGCATCCGCATAGACCTTGTTCACCGCCACGCAGCACCTCCGCCGACCGCCCGGCGCAAGCTGCCACCGGGCGTGTTGCGGCGCAAGGAAGCCTCAGCGCGGCGTAGCGGCCATGCGCGCCCGCGCCCCCGCGATCTCCGCCCGCACCTGCTCGGCAAGGCCGGGGCAGGCGCGGCGGATCTGCTGGATGCGCAGGGCCGCCGCCGTGCCCGGAACCGGCGCCATCTCCCAACGTTCGAGAAACAGGAGGTCGGCGACCGAAGCGTGGTCGTGTAGCTGGCGCAGCGCCTGCTGCACCGCCTCGGTCTGTGGCTGCTGGAAATCCGGCACGTGCTCCGCCATGCACTTCCCCCGCGGACGTCTTCCGCTCAGGTCAACGCGGCGGCGGCCCATGGTTTGCGACGGCATGCTAAATTCATCCGCTTGGCCACTCGCCCGGCTGGAGTTCTAGCGCCGTCCAGCCGGGCGCGCGAGCGACACTTGTGTAACGGGGCGATTCGCTCACGAATTCGTTAAAGCAATGTTAAACTCTCTACACGCTTCTGAACTTATGGTCAGTAGCGATACTCTTCGTGCTTGAATGGTCCGCTGACCGGAACACCGATATAGTCCGCCTGTTTCGGATTCAAACGAGTGAGCCGCGCCCCCACCTTGGCAAGGTGCAGCGCCGCCACCTTCTCATCCAGCGTCTTCGGCAGCGTGTAGACCTTGCGCGCGTATTTGCCGGCCGGGGCATTGTACAGCTCGATCTGCGCCAGCACCTGGTTGCTGAAGCTGGCGCTCATCACGAAGCTCGGGTGGCCGGTGGCGTTGCCGAGATTCACCAGGCGCCCCTCCGACAGCACGATCAGCCGCTTGCTGTCGGGGAAGACGACCTCGTCCACCTGCGGCTTCACGTTCTCCCAGCGGAAGTTGCGCAGCGCCTCGATCTGGATCTCGGCATCGAAGTGGCCGATGTTGCAGACGATGGCTCGGTTCTTCATCTGCCGCATGTGGTCGAGCGTGATCACGTCGACGTTGCCGGTGGCGGTGACGAAGATGTCGCCGCGCGGCGCCGCCTCCTCCATCGTCGTGACCTCGTAGCCCTCCATCGCCGCCTGCAGCGCGCAGATCGGGTCGACCTCGGTCACCATCACCCGGCAGCCGGCGTTGCGCAGCGAGGCGGCGGAGCCCTTGCCCACGTCGCCGAAGCCGTTCACCACCGCGACCTTGCCCGCCATCATCACGTCGGTACCGCGGCGGATCGCGTCCACCAGGCTTTCACGGCAGCCGTAGAGGTTGTCGAACTTGCTCTTGGTCACGCTGTCGTTGACGTTGATCGCGGGCACCAGCAGCGTGCCGGCACGCGCCATCTCCCACAGCCGGTGCACGCCGGTCGTGGTCTCCTCCGAGAGCCCGCGCACGTCCTTCAGCAGCGCGGGATATTTCTCGTGCATGCGCAGCGTCAGGTCGCCGCCGTCATCGAGGATCATGTTCGGCGTCCAGCCGCCGGGGCCCCGGATGGTCTGCTCGATCGCCCACCAGAACGCCTCCTCGTCCATGCCCTTCCAGGCGAACACCGGCGTGCCGGCGGCGGCGACCGCGGCGGCGGCGTGGTCCTGGGTCGAGAAGATGTTGCAGGACGACCAGCGCACGCTGGCGCCGAGCTTCTCCAGGGTCCGGATCAGCACCGCGGTCTGGATGGTCATGTGCAGGCAGCCGGCGATGCGCGCGCCCTTCAGCGGCTGGCCGGGGCCGTATTCCTCGCGGATCGCCATCAGGCCGGGCATCTCGTCCTCGGCCATCGCGATCTCCTTGCGGCCCCACTCGGCGAGGGCGATGTCCTTGACCTTGAAATCCCCGGCGGGGGCAGTATCCGGCATGGCGGGCGGCTCCTGTGACTGGGCCTGGCACTATATAAGGATATCCTTATGTCGACAATCGCGGCCCCGGCAGGGCAGCCCGCCGTCTTGCGGGAGCGCACGCCTTGACCGATCCAACCCAGGTTCATGCCGAGCAGATCGCCTACTGGAACAGCATCGCGGGGCAGCGTTGGGCCACCCGGCAGACCCAGATCGACGCGATGCTGGCGCCGCTGACCGATGCCGTGCTCGCCGCGGCGGCGCCCGCGCCTGGCGCGCGCGTGCTCGACATCGGCTGCGGCTGCGGCGCGACGACGCTAGCCCTGGCCAAGCGGCTGCCGCGCGGCCACGTGACCGGGCTCGACGTCTCGGCGCCGATGCTGGAGGTCGCGGCCCGGCTTGGGGCTGGTGCCGCCAACGTCACCTGGCTCGAGGCTGACGCCGCCGCGCACCGCTTCGCGCCGGGAGCGTTCGACCTGCTGTTCTCGCGCTTCGGCGTGATGTTCTTCGGCGATCCCACGGCCGCCTTCGCCAATCTGCGGGCGGGCGCGCGGCGCGGCGCGCGCCTTTTCTTCGCATGCTGGCAGTCGCTCGCTGACAATCCGTGGATGCAAGTGCCGCTCGCGGCCGCGCTCGCGCATCTCCCGCCGCCCGCACCGCCGGCTCCCGAAGCTCCCGGGCCATTCGCCTTCGCCGATCGCGCGCGCGTCGCGCGCATCCTCACCGGCGCGGGGTGGAGGGCGCCGCGCTTCACCCCGTTCGGCTTCCCGGTCGACCTTGGCGGCGGACGGGGGCTCGATGCCGCCGTCGATCAGACCACGAAGATCGGCGCCGCTGCGCGGGCGATGGCCGAACAGCCGGAGGCGGTGCGCGCGGCCGCGACCGCCTCGATCCGGGCCGCGCTCGCGCCGCATGCGCACGATGACGGCCGCGTGACCCTGGCGGGCGCCGTCTGGCTGGTCGAAAGCGCGAATCCCTGAGCGCCGCGGGGCGCCCGCTCAGGTATTCATCGCATCGAAGAAATCCTGGTTGGTCTTGCTGTACTTCAGCTTGTCCAGCAGGAAGTCCATCGCATCCATCGTCCCCATCGGGTTCAGGATGCGGCGCAGCACCCACATCTTCGAAAGCGTGCCGCGATCCACCAGCAGCTCCTCCTTCCGGGTGCCGGACTTGGTGATGTCGATCGCCGGGAAGGTGCGCTTGTCGGAGAGCTTGCGGTCGAGAATGATCTCGGAGTTGCCGGTGCCCTTGAACTCCTCGAAGATCACCTCGTCCATGCGGCTGCCGGTGTCGATCAGCGCGGTCGCGATGATCGTCAGCGACCCGCCCTCCTCGATGTTGCGCGCGGCACCGAAGAAGCGCTTCGGCCGCTGCAGCGCGTTCGCGTCCACGCCGCCGGTCAGCACCTTGCCGGAGCTGGGCACGACCGTGTTGTAGGCGCGGGCGAGCCGGGTGATGCTGTCGAGCAGGATCACCACGTCGCGCTTGTGCTCGACGAGGCGCTTGGCCTTCTCCAGCACCATCTCCGTCACCTGCACATGCCGCGTCGCCGGCTCGTCGAAGGTCGAAGCGATCACCTCGCCCTTCACCGTGCGCGCCATGTCGGTCACTTCCTCCGGCCGCTCGTCGATCAGCAGGACGATGAGGAAGACTTCGGGATGGTTGTGGCTGATGGCGGTGGCGATGTTTTGGAGCATCACCGTCTTGCCGGTGCGCGGCGGTGCCACGATCAGCGCGCGCTGGCCCTTGCCGATCGGCGCGATCAGGTCGATCACCCGCGGCGTCAGGTCCTTGGTGGGGCCCTTCGCCACCGACTGGAAGTTCTCCAGCTCCATCTTCAGCCGCTTGTCGGGATAGAGCGGCGTGAGGTTGTCGAAGTTGATGCGGTGGCGCACCGCGTCCGGCTGCTCGAAATTGATCGTGTTGACCTTGAGCAGCGCGAAATACCGCTCGCCGTCCTTCGGCGCGCGGATCTGCCCCTCGACCGAATCGCCCGTGCGCAGGCCGAAGCGGCGCACCTGCGAGGGCGAGACGTAGATGTCGTCCGGCCCGGGCAGATAGTTGCTCTCGGCGCTGCGCAGGAAGCCGAACCCGTCGGGCAGGATCTCCAGCGTGCCTTCGCCGTGGATCGCCTGCTCGTTCTCGGCGAGGTTCTTCAGGATCGCGAACATCATGTCCTGCTTGCGCAGCGACGAGGCGTTCTCGATCTGCAGGGATTCGGCGAAGCTCAGCAGGTCCGCCGGGGATTTTGCCTTCAGTTCGGCGAGGTGCATCGGACACCCTGGGGGTTAGGCGTGGTGAGGACGGCAGCGGCGGGACGGAATGCCCCCGCGCAGCCACGGGTGCTTCTCGTTCGCATGATCCGTGGTGGGTCACACGACGGCCAGCGCCTTCGCGGCGCCGGTACCGTCCCGGCAAAGTGGGGAACAGAGCCGAGCGGCCGGGGGCGGCCACCCGTATCGGCGCGGCAACTTATCCACCCGGCCGTTTTTCGTCAAGGCGAAGATAGGGGCGGGGCCGGGGTGTTCAAGAGGTGTTCAAGCATCTAACGGCCGCTTCAGAACGGCCGCACGATCACCATCACCACGATCAGCAACAACAGCACTGTTGGCACTTCGTTTGCAATTCGGAAGAAACGGTCGGGTCGCGTGTTGCGGTCGTGCAGGAAGTCGCGCCGCCAGCGCGAGAACATGCCGTGCAGCGCCGTCATTGCCACCAGTGCCGCGAGCTTCACGTGCCACCAGCCGGCGGTCCAGTCGATCACGCCGGGGGTCAGGATCAGCAGGATGCCGAAGCCGAACGTCGCCGCCATCGCGGGATTGATGATCTGCTTGAGCAGCCGGTGCTCCATCAGCTTGAAGCGCTCGCTCTCGGCCGAGCCGCGCGCGGTCGCGCAGTGGTACACGAACAGCCGCGGCAGATAGAACATCCCCGCCATCCAGGCGACCATGCTGACCACGTGCAGCGCCTTGATCCAGAGATAGAACGGTGCCAGCGCCGCGATCGTCATGCCGCCACCCGCGCCGCCGCGATCAGGCCGGGCAGCAGGCGCATCGCGTGAAACGGTGCCGCGCCCGCGGCGAGCAGTTCCGCCCCGTCATCGTGCGGCGCGTAGCCGAGGCAGTCCATGCCCGCCGCCATCGCGGCGCGAACGCCCGGCACGGAATCCTCCACGACCAGGCAGGCGGCCGGGGCGATGCCTTCGGCCGCCGCGGCGGCAAGGAACAGGTCGGGCGCCGGCTTTCCGTGCGCCACGTCGTCCTTGCTGTGCACCCGCCCCGCCACCAGCGCGCCGATGCCGAGCCGGTCGAACTTCACCGCCATTTCCGCTCGCGAGGAATTCGACGCGATCCGCCACGCCAGGCCCATCGCCGCGACCGCCTGCAACGCTTCCACCGCACCCTCGACCGCCACCGCCTCCTGCGCCAGCGCGCGCACGATCCGTGCCTGCAATGCGCCCTGCCACGTCGGCGCCAGCGCGCCCACCCGCGCCTCGACCAGCGGGCGCATGTCGCCGAGGGTCATGCCGAGAAAGCGCCGGTTCGCCTCCGCATCCGACATCGGCCACCCCCGCGCGCTGAGGTCGGCGGCGATGATGCGGCTGGAGACCGGCTCGCTGTCCACCAGCACGCCATCGCAATCGAAGATCACGAGGCGCACCCTCGTGCTGCGCCGCGCGAGCCGTTCGGGCAGCATCGTCGATGCCGTCATGCCGCCAGGGCCGCCGCGTTCCCGTCCTCGCCCGGCGCGGCAGGTGCAAACGCGGCGCCGCCGCGCACATGCGGACAGGCGCCGAACGGCGCGGGACAGGTCGTACCGCCGGCAAAGCTGCACAGACCGGATCCGCCCGCGCGTGCCCGCCATACCAGATCGGACAGCGCCGCGATGAAGCCGGGATCGGCGTTCTGGGTCGGCACCCGGAAATAGCCGGGCACGCCGAGGCGATGCGCGAGTTCGGCGTATTCGACGTCCAGCTCGACCAGTGTCTCCACGTGCTCGGAGACGAACGCGATCGGCACGACGAGCAGCGCCACGCCGTCCGCCGCGGCCCGCGCCACCTCGGCGTCGGTCGCGGGCTCGATCCATTGCTGCGGCGTGGCGCGCGACTGGTAGCAGACGACATGGTCGAGCGCGGGCAGCTCCATCGCCTGCACCACGGCGGCGACCGTGCTCTCGACCTGGAACTGATAGGGATCGCCGCCCCGGATGATGATCTCCGGCAGGCCGTGCGCGGAGAACAGCACGCGCAGCGGCACCTCCGCCGGCAGCGCCGCCCGTGCCTGGTCATGATGCGCGCGCACCAGCGCCGCGGTCGCGGCGATGAAGCCGGGATCGCCGTGATAGCAGCACAGCGTCGTCACCGGCTTGACGAGGCCCACCTGCACCGCGGCCTCGCGCCACGCATCCAGGCTGCTGCCGGTCGTCGTCGTCGAATACTGCGGATAGAGCGGCAGCAGCACGACCTCGTCCGGGTCCCAAGCCTTCACCGCCGCCGCCGCCTCCAGGCTGAACGGATGCCAGTAGCGCATGGCGATGAAGCAGCGCGCCTCCAGCTCCGGCAGCGCCGCTTCCAGCGCGCGCGCCTGCTGCTCGGTGAGGTCCAGCAGCGGCGAGCGGCCGCCGAGGCGCTGATAGTTCTCGGTTGCCGGCGCCACCCGCGCCCGCGCGATGCGCCGCGCGAGCCAGGGCCGGATGAAAAAGGGAACGCGCAGGATCGCAGGATCGGTGAACAGGTTGCGCAGGAACGGTCCCACGGCGGCGAGGCTGTCCGGACCGCCGAGGTTGAACAGCACGATCGCGGTCTTCGGGCGGGTCATGGCGCAACAGGGGCCGGAACGCCTGCCGCCGTCAAGCGGCACGCACCCGCTGCACCAGGTCGGCGACATGCTCCGGCGGCGTCTGCGGCAGCACGCCGTGGCCGAGGTTGAAGATGTGCGGCCGCCCCTGCATGACCTCCAGGATAGCCTCGATCCCCGCCGCCAGAGCATCCCCGCCGACCAGCAATGCGAGCGGGTCGAGATTGCCCTGCAGCGCGACCGGCGCCGGCACCGCCCCCGTGGCGAGCAGCGGGTCGACCGCCGTGTCCAGCCCCAGGCCCTGCACGCCCGTCGCCGCCGCATAGGTGCCGAGCGCCATGCCGGCGAGGCGGGGAAAGCCGATCAGCGGCACATCCGGCCGCTCTGCGCGCAGCGCCGCCGCGATCCGTGTTGCCGGCGCGGTCACATAGGCGGCGAACTGCGCGGCCGGCAGCAACCCCGCCCAGCTATCGAACAGCATCAGCGCCTCGGCCCCGGCCTTGGCCTGCGCCAGCAGATACGTCGTGGTCGCGGCGGTGAGCAGGTCGATCAACTCCCCGAACAGCACCGGGTCGCGCCAGGCGAGGGCGCGCGCCGTCGCGAAATCACCGCCGCGCCCCTCCACCATGTAGCAGGCGACCGTGAACGGCGCGCCCGCGAAGCCGATCAGCGCCGCCTCGCCCACCGCCTCGCGCACGCGCGCCACCGTCTCCAGCACCGGCGCCACCGCCGCCGCCACCCGCCCCGGATCGAGCGCGGCGAGGCCGGTGGCGTCCCGCAGCGGCGCCAGCAGCGGGCCTTCGCCCTCCGCGAAGCGCAGGTCCTGGCCGAGCGCCCAGGGCAGGATCAGGATGTCGCTGAACAGGATCGCGGCATCGAAGCCGAACCGCCGCACCGGTTGCAGCGTGACCGCGGTCGCCAGCCGCGGCGTCGTGCACAGGTCGATGAAGTCGCGCGCCTCGGCCCGCAGCGCCCGGTACTCGGGCAGATACCGCCCGGCCTGCCGCATCAGCCAGACCGGCGGCGGCCAGACCGCCTCGCCTGCCAGCGCCGCCAGGAGCCGCTTGCTCATGCCCCGTCCGATCGCATGCCGGATTGCACACTCCAATGAAGTCTTAGACGGCCTTATGGGGTCGTAGTAGCCGGTGTGGAAGCCGGGGTACCCCGCTCGCCGCACACCGTCCCCCGCGTCGTCCACCGCCGCGGCGCCGCCCAACCACCGGCCTGCCGCGGGCTGGCGGCGATTGTCCACCGGCCGCAGGCGACCATGCGCAGGCGTCCACCGGCGGCCCGGCGGGTACCGTCCGTCCCCGCTTTTCATCCCGGCCGCGCCACGGGGGCTGCCCGTCCCCGCTATCCCCGCTATCCTCGGCGGAGCATGGCCAACCGCGTCAACCTCCACCTGGTCTCCGACGCCACCGGGGAGACGCTGAACTCGATCGCGCGCGCCACCGTCGCGCAGTTCGAGCACGCCCAGATCGTGCCGCATCGCTGGAGCCTGATCCGCACGCGGTTTCAGCTCCATCGCGTGCTGGAGGGGATCGAGTCCGAGCCGGGGCCGGTGCTCTCGACGCTGGTGGAGATGGGCCTGCGCTCCGAACTGGAAACCGCCTGCCAGCGCCTCGGCCTGCCGGTCGTGCATGTGCTGGACCCGGTGCTGACCATGCTGCAGGAGCAGTTCGGCGAGGCGATGATGTCGCGGCCGGGCCGGCAATACGTGCTCGACGCGGACTATTTCCGCCGGATCGACGCGATGCATTTCGTGCTGGCGCATGACGACGGGCAGGCGCCCGCCGGCATCGCGGAAGCGGACGTCATGCTGGTCGGCGTGTCGCGCTCCTCGAAGACGCCCACCTGCTTCTACCTCGCCAACCGCGGCATCAAGGCCGCCAACATTCCGCTGGTGCCCGGCCTGCCGGACCCGCCCGGGCTCGAGGATCCGCCCTGTCCCGTGATCGGCCTGACGCTGGATGCCGAGGCGCTGATCGAGATCCGCCGGCACCGCCTGCGCCTGATCGCCAGCGGCGAGACGCACGGGCCGATCCGCCAGGACACGAGCGACTACGTCGACCTCGAGGCGGTGAAGGCCGAGCTGCTGTGGGCGCGCCGTCTCTGCGTGCGGCGCGGCTGGCCGGTGATCGACGTGACGCGCCGCTCGATCGAGGAGACGGCGGCAACGACCCTGCAACTGATGGAGGCGTGGCACGCGCGCCGGCAGCGCGCGGTGTCCTCGTGACGCTGCAGGCATCGGCGCCGCGGCTGGTGCTCGCCAGCAGTTCCGCGAGCCGCCGCGCCGTCCTGGAAGGCGCCGGCCTGACATTCTCCGTCGCGGCACCGGCAGTGGACGAGGCCGAGGTGAAGCGCAGCGCCACGGCCGAGGGGCTGGCGCCGGACGCCACGGCGCTGCTGCTGGCCGAGCTGAAGGCCCAGCGCATCGCGCGCCGCGATCCCGAGGCATTGGTCATCGGCGCCGACCAGTTGCTGGTCTGCGAGGGACGCCGGTTCGACAAGCCCGCCGATCTCGCGCAGGCCCGCGCGCATCTCCTGGCGCTGCGCGGCCGGCCGCACAGCTTGCCGACGGCGGTGGTGTGTCTGCGCGGCGGCCGGCGGGTGTGGCACCACCTGGCCCGGCCCCGCCTGACCATGCGCGCGTTCAGCGATGCGTTCCTCGATGCCTATGTCGCGGCCGAGGGCGCGGCGCTGACCACGACCGTCGGTGCCTATCGGCTGGAGGGCCCGGGCGCGCATCTGTTCGCCGAGGTGACCGGCGAGCACGCCGCCATTCTCGGCCTGCCGCTGCTGCCGCTGCTAGAGTTTCTGCGGCAGCACGGCGTTCTGCTGGGCTGAGCGGCCGCGCCGGGCGGCGCGGCGCAGCCGGGGCTTCTGCGCCGGGCTGGTGGCGTCAAGCAGGGCATGCAGCGCCGCCACCGTCGCGGGCGACAGCCGGGCGATCGTCTGTGCCAGCCGGTTGGCCAGCGCCGTCTGTTCCGGCGTGAGCCCGGCGGTGTCGACAACCACGCGCGGGTGCGACAGGCGCGCCAGCAGCGCGAGTTCTTCCGCCTCGTCCCAGATCAGGCCGAAGACCTCGCACACCTGGTGCACGAGCCCGGGGCTGGGTGCCCCGCGCCGCCCGTGCTCGAGGGCGGAGAGATAGGCGGCCGAGACCTGAAGCCGCCCGGCGAGATCGCGCAGCGTGACCCCGCGATCGGCGCGCAGCGCGCGGACGCGGGCGCCGAACGGGGTCATCGCGGCTTGCGCAGCAGCAGCCGCACCGCGCCCTCGTTCGCCGCGTGCGGATGGCTCGCGGCGAGCACGAGCGGGCGCAGGTCCGGCAGGTTGAGCCACAACGGCAGTTCCCGCCGCAGCCGCCCGCCCCCCGCGGCACCCCGCCCGGTGATGACCTCCACGCAGCGCACCCGGTCGGCATGGGCCGCGGCGACGAAGGCGCGCAGGGCGAAGAAGGCCTGCTGGGCGGTGCGGCCGTGCAGGTCAAGCGTGCGCGCCGGCACCAGCTTGCCGCCGCGGAACCGGTTCCAGGTCGCGCTGTCCAGCCCGCCCGGCGCCGTGCCCACCGCGAGCGGTGGCGCTGCCGGCGGCGCCGGCTGCGGGGCGATGGCGCGGGGCGGAGGCGGCCGGGGTGCAACCTCGGGCGCGCGGATCGGCGGGGCAGGTGCAACCCGGCCGGGCAGGGGTTGCACCTTTGTTGCGAACTCCGCCCAGTCATCGCGTTCCTGGGCGGTGAGCGGTTCAGCCGATCGCCGCCGGGTCATCGTCGACCAGCACGACGTGCAGCCGGCGCGGGCCGTGCGCGCCGAGTTCCAGCGTCGACTCGATATCCGCCGAGCGCGACGGGCCGGTGACGAGCATGACGGCGCGGGGCATCGCCCCGCCATCCGCGGCGCGCAGCCGGTCCCAGGCCTCCTCGTAGGCACCCACCACCCGGCTTGCCCGCAGCACCACGATCTCGCTCTCCGGCAGCAGGTTCAGGGTGGCCGGCCGGTCCGGGCCGGTCGGCAGCATCAGCGTGCCGGTCTCGGCGATGCCGGCGAAGCCGTGCTGCAGGCTCACCGCGTCGCCCGCCTCCGCGCGCCCCTCGCGCAGCCGCAGCAGCGGGTGGGAGCCCCACGGCAGCGTGCGCAGCTCCGGGTGGGGCGCCATCACCAGCTCGCTCGGCAGGTTGTGCTGGGCGAGGAAGCGGGCGACCGCGCCGGGCACCTCGGCGTCCGCGGCGACGCGCTCGGCGGTGGCGAATTCCTTCTCCAGGTTGCGCAGGAACAGCGTCACCTGCTCCGGCCGCGGCAGGCGGCTGCGGGCGGGGATGAGCCCGCGGGGATGTGCTGCCAGCCGTGCGCGCAGGCCCAGCGCCTGGTCCTCCGGCAGCGGCCCCCGGCGCAGCCCGCGCCGGATCGCGCCCAGGATCGCCTCGCGGCTCATGCCCGGCCCTGGCGCTGGGCGCGGGCGTAGCGGGCGAAGAACGTGTCGCCCTCGGGCGCCGGCAGGTCGCGCCCCGCCGTCCAGCCGCGCGCGAGCGGCAGCGTGCTGAACCGGCCGCGTCGCCGCCCGAGAAAGCCCAGCGTCGCCATCGCCGCGCGCGTGGCGAGGCGATAGAGGGCGGGGCGGCGCACGAACCAGGCCCAGGCGCCGAGATTGGCCCGCACCGTCGCGGGCGTCAGGTGACGCTCGAACTCCCGCTCGCGCCAGGAGCGCATCATCGACGGCAGCGGGATCTTCATCGGGCACACGCTCTCGCACTTGCCGCAGAACGTGCTCGCGTTCGGCAGATCGCCCGCCACGTCGACGCCGATCAGCCCCGGCGTCAGCACGCTGCCCATCGGCCCGGAATAGACCCAGCCGTACGCATGCCCGCCCACCGTGCCGTAGACCGGGCAGTGGTTGAGGCAGGCGGCGCAGCGGATGCAGCGCAGCATCTCCTGGAACGGCGTGCCGAGCATGCCGGAACGGCCGTTGTCGACCAGCACGACGTGATACTCGGCCGGCCCGTCGGCATCCTCCGCCCGGCGCGGGCCGGTGGAGAAGGTCGTGTAGACGGCGAAGTCCTGCCCGGTCGCCGAGCGCGCGAGCAGGCGCAGCAGCGAGGTCGCGTCCTCCAGCGTCGGCACCATCTTCTCGATGCTGGCGAGCACGATGTGCACGCGCGGCAGCGTCTGGCTGAGATCGCCGTTGCCCTCGTTGGTGACGATGACGTTGCTGCCGGTCTCGGCGATCAGGAAGTTCGCACCGGTGATGCCGACATCGGCGGCGAGGAACCGCCGGCGCAGGCGCGTGCGCGCCTCGCTCAGAATGTCGCGCCGCTCGGCGAACACCCGGTCGGGCGGCAGGTCGGTATGCGCGCGCAGGAAGCTCGCCTCCCAGTCCTCGCGGTTGAGGTGGAAGGCTGGGGCGATGATGTGGCTCGGCGGCTCGTTGCGCAGTTGCAGGATGTATTCGCCGAGATCGGTCTCCACCGGCTCGATCCCGTTTTCGGCAAGAAACGGGTTGAGCGCGATCTCCTCGCTCAGCATCGACTTGCCCTTGGTCACGGTGCGCGCGCCGACGCTGCGGCAGATCGCGAGCACCGCGTTGCGGGCCTCCTCGGCGGTGGCGCACCAGTGCACCTTGCCGCCGGCCCGCTCGACGTTGGCGGCGTAGGTCTCGAGGTAGAAGTCGAGATGGGCGAGGGTGTGGTTCTTGATCTGCCGCCCGGTCTCGCGCAGCGCCTCGAACTCCGGCAGCGCGGCGACGGCGGCGGCCCGTTTGGCGGGAAACAGCGGGCGCGTGCGCACGAGGGCCTGCTGCAGGGAGGCATCGGCCATCGCGCGCGCGGCGTTCTTCTTGAAGGCGGGGCTGGTGGCCAGCATCCTGAACTCTCTCCGGCGGATGACGGGACTGTATCCC
>JAFKFJ010000248.1:0-7855 GCA_017307335.1 Alphaproteobacteria bacterium
TTCACTGGCACGCCCGGGCGCGCCGCGCGCCGCCCGGCCCGGCAGTGTGACCCGGCAGTGTGATGAGGCGCCCAGCGCATGCGCCCGCTTTGGTTCAGACGTGCATTTCTGCTCCTCGGCATGCTGCTGGCCCCGGCGACCTTCGTCTCCGCCGCGCTGCCGCCCTCGGACGCGACGCCACCACCGGAGACGAACCCGCCGGCCGACTCGCTCACCGGCCAGTTGCTCGTCGCCTCGCCGCACATCCCCGATCCGCGGTTCCAGCACACCGTCATCCTGCTGATCGCGCATGGCAGGGAGGGCACGGTGGGGATCATCATCAACCGGCCGCTCGGCGAGCAGAAGCTCGCCCGCCTGCTGGCCGCCACGGGCGAGGATGCCGCCGGCGTGACGGGCAGCGTGCGCGTCTTCGCCGGCGGCCCGGTGCAGCCGGAGATCGGCTTCATCGTGCACAGCAGCGAGTATCGGCGCCCCGGCACCATCGCCATCGACGGCCAGATCGCGGTGACGGCGGACCCCACGGTGCTGCGCGACCTGGGGCGCGGCCGCGGCCCGCGAAAGAGCCTGGTCGCGTTCGGCTATGCCGGCTGGGCGCCGGGGCAGCTCGAGGCGGAAATGGCGCGCGATGACTGGTTCACCGTCAAAGAGGACCCGGCGCTGGTCTTCGACGCCGACCGCGCGAAGGTCTGGGACCTCGCGACCGCGCGGCGAACGCTCCCGCTCTGACGCGCCTCAGCCGTCGCGCCGGCGCAGCGCCGCGAAGGGCGATGGCGGCGCCTCCGCCTCGGGCAGCGACACGCCGGGCTTGCGGGGATAGGGATCGAGGGTGAGCGCGAGCTGCTCGGCAGCCGCCTCGCCCAGGTCGATCGCGCCGTTCGCGTATGGAATCTCGTCCGGTGCGGTGAGATCGAGCGTGGCGCTCTCCGTCCCTTCGGGCACGAACACCGCCGCGAACCGCTCGACCACCTCGGTCTCGAACGGCTCCAGCGAGACCACGCAGTCGCGCACCAGCCGCGCGCGCAGCGTGCCTTCGGCCTCGACCCGGCCGGCCTCGGCGCGGGTGAGGCGGAAGCGGCAGGACAGCGCGAGCACCGCCGGCACCTGCAGGCGCTGCGCCAGCGCCGCGCACTCGGCCTCGTCGGCCGTGACCTCGACTTCCTGGCCCTTCGGACCGATCCGGTCCACCGCGACCGGGCGGGAGAATTCCGGAGCCGCCGTCATGCCGACGCCTCGGCGGGCGGAAGGAAGGCGGCGGTGCCGGCGGCGAAGGCGGCGAGCGGCTGCGCGGCCAGATGTGCATCCTGGGCGCGCGCGATGCCTGCGAGCCGGTCGGCGCCCCCCGCCGGCGGCGCGCCGCGCCACACGTTGCGCGCGAGCGCCGCGGCCAGCGCCGCCGGATCGGGGTCGGCGAAGCCCCGCTCATAGGCCGCCGCGCGGCCGTGGAAAGCCTCCCACATCGCCCGCACCCGCGCCGGGATGGACAGGTCGCCCACCCCCATTTCCCGCAGGCTCGCATCCATGTCGGCGAACATCGCATCGAACACCGCCTGCGCGAGCGCGGCGCCCTCCGGCTCGCGCTGCAGGCGCCGGATCAGCAGAAAAGCGTGCAGGCCGACCAGGTCGAATCGGCCATCGACCGTGTCGGCAACCCCGATCCCGGTGTAGAAATAGGGCGCGCGTGCCGCCGCCACCGCTTCCGCATAGAGCGCGCGGCCGACCCGCGCGTGGCGGTCACGCTGCAGAAAGCCAAGCAATCGCGAATCCCTCCGGGCGGCGCGGTTGACAGCGGGGGCGCCAGCGTGACAGGCCAAAGGTAGGCCCCGTGCGGCCCGGGTCAACCGGGCCGCGCCAGCCGCACCGGGCAAGGAGTTTCGCTGTGACCATGCCTCGCTTCCTGCCGGCCGTGCTCGTGGCAGCAAGCCTTGCTTCCTGTTCGTCGCCGCCGGGCCTTTGGTCGTGGCCGAAGCAGGCGCGCGGCAGCCAGGTCGACCCCGATCAGATCAAGCAGCTCGTCCCCGGCACCTCGACCCGCCAGGACGTCAGCTCGCTGCTCGGCTCGCCGAGTGCGCGGGCGACGTTCAACGAGAACACCTGGCTCTACATCTCGCAGATCACGAAGCCGGTGATCGCCGGCACGCAGGGCGTGCGCTCGCAGGACGTCTATGCGCTGACCTTCGACGACGGCGGCGTGCTGCGCCGGGTGGAGAAGCGGACGAAGGCGGATGCGCTGCCGGTGAACGTGGTCTCCCGCACCACGCCCTCGCCGGGCAGCAATGCTTCGTTCCTGCAGCAGCTCCTCGGCAATATCGGGCGCTTCAGCCCCGGCGGCGCGCCGAGCTACACGCCCGGCGAGGGTTCGTCGGCCAATCCCGGGAACTTCTAGCCGATCAGAAATGGCTCCAACCGTGCGTCGCCAGCGGCATCGGCGTGCCGTCGGCGGCGCGGACCGTTACCTCGGCGGGACCAGGCAGGAAGCGCCCGATGGGCGTCACCGGCACCGCACCGGCCGCGCCGCGCAGGGCGGCGAGCGCGTCGGGCGGCACCGCCATCGCCAGCTCGTAGTCATCGCCACCCGCCAGGATGCGCGGCAGGGAGGCCTCGCCCGCCGCCCGCGCCGCCGGGGAGCGGGGCACGGCCGCGGCCTCGATCTCCACCGCGAGGCCGGCGGCGCGGCAGAGATGGCCCACGTCCTGCACCAGCCCGTCGGACACATCGAGCGCGGCGTGCACGAGCCCCGGCCGCGCGATGCCGAGCCGTGGGCGCGGCAGCCGGTAGCGGTCGCGCAGGAAACCGTCGGGGTCGGCGAGCTCGCCTCGCGCCGCGAGCAGGCCGAGCGCGCCGTCGCCGATGGTGCCGGTGACGCAGAGCAGGTCGCCCGCACGCGCCCCGGCCCGGCGCACCGCCGCGCCCGGTGCCACGGTGCCGAGAATGGTCAGCGACAGGCCGACCGGCCCCGGCGTGGACGTGCTGTCGCCGCCGAGCAGCGGGATGCCGAACTCGCGCTGGTCCTGCGCCAGCCCCGCCGTGAAGGCGGCGAACCACGCCTCCGGCGTGTCTGCCGGCACCGACACCGTCAGCAGGTAGCCGAGCGGATCGGCGCCCATCGCCGCGAGATCGGAGAGGTTCGTGCGCAGCAGCTTGCGCGCGACGAGATCGGGCGGATCGTCGGGCAGGAAATGCACCCCGCCGACCATCGCATCGGCCGCCACGACCAGCTCGCGCCCGGCCGGCGGCGCGAGCACCGCGGCGTCGTCGAGCAGGTCGAGCGCGCCGGGACCGGCGAGCGGGCGGAAATGCTGCGCGATGCGGGCGAACTCGCGCGGCAGCGGCGTCGCGAGGCGGTCAGGAGGCGGGGCTGAACTCATCGGCCCGCAGCCGGCGCGCGAGGCGGTCGAGCACGCCGTTCGCCATGCGCGGCTCGTCGCCGGCGAAGAAGCCGTGCGCCACGTCGAGATATTCGTTGATGATGACGCGCGCCGGCGGCCCGGCCGGCGCGCTCAGCTCCGCCGCCCCGGCCCGCAGCACGGCGCGCAGCACCGGATCGAGCCGGGCGAACGGCCACTCCGGCGCAAGCGTCTCGACGATCATGCGGTCGATGGCGACCTGCCCCGCGACGGCAGTGCGGACGATGCGCGCGAACAGGCGGGCGTCGGCCTCCGGCGCGCGTCCGTCCTCGAACCCGCCGCGATCGGGCGCGGCGCCGAGGCGGTGGCGCAGGAACTCGTCGATCACCGTCTCCGCGCTCGCCGTCACCTGCTCGGCCTGAAACAGGGCCTGCACGGCGGCGAGCCGGGCGGCGGTGCGCGGGCGCGTGCCGGACATCAGGCGGCGCCGGTCATTGGGCGCCAAGCCAGCGCGCGGCGGCGATCTGCTTCAGGGCGGCGGCCGCCGCCTCCGCGCCCTTGTTGTGCGCACCGGCGCCGAAACCCGCGCGGGCAAGCGCCTGCTCCATGCTGTGCACGGTCAGCAGCCCGTTGCCGAGGGCGAGGCCGAATTGCAGCACCACCGCGGTCAGCCCGGCCATCGCCTCACGGCAGACGTACTCGTAGTGATCGGTGTCGCCCTTCACCACGCAGCCGAGTGCCACGAACCCGTCGTAGCGCCGCCGCCCGCGCAGCGCGAGCCGCACCGCGCCGGCGAGCTCGAGCGCGCCGGCGACTGCGAGAATGTCGTGCGTAGCCCCCGCTTCCGCCAGGATCGCCAGCGCGCCGTCGCGCAGACCGTCCACCACATGCGCGTAGTACGGCGCCCGCACGATCAGCAGATGCGGCGGCGGCCCTTCCAGGCGCGGCGCCGTCGAGGTGGCGGCGTCGATGGTGCTCATGCACCGCCCCGGATCGGCCGCTGCTCGACGATGTTGAGGCCGTAGCCTTCGAGACCCACGATCGTGCGCTGCGTGTTCGACAGCAGCACCATGTCGCGCACGCCGAGATCGAGCAGGATCTGCGCGCCGATGCCGTAGTCGCGAAGTTCCGTGCCGGGGCGCTGGCTTTCCGCCAGCAGGCGCACATGGTCGGAGAGCCTGGTCGGCCGGTGCTCGCGCAGCAGCACCACGACGCCGCGCCCCGCCTCCGCGATCATGCGCATCGCAGCGTGCAGCGCCGCCGCCCCGCTGCCCACGATGTCGTCGAGCAGATCGACGGCGTGCATGCGCACCGGCACCGGCCCGGGGGCCGCCACGTCGCCCTTGATCAGCACCAGATGCTCCGTGTATTCGACGGTGTTGGCATAGACCACGAGGCGCCACTCGCCGCCCACCTCCGCCGTGAACGCGCCCTCCTCCACGCGGCGCACGAGGCGCTCGGTGCGCCGGCGATGCGCGATCAGGTCGGCGATCGTGCCCAGCTTCAGGTTGTGGTGCTGGGCGAAAGCGACGAGGTCGGGCAGGCGCGCCATGGTCCCGTCGTCGTTCATCACCTCGCAGATCACGCCCGAGGGATTGAGCCCGGCGAGGCGCGCGATGTCGACCGCCGCCTCGGTATGGCCCGCGCGCACCAGCGTCCCGCCCTCGCGCGCGACCAGCGGGAAGACGTGGCCGGGGGTGACGATCGCGTCGCGCCCGCATTCCGGGTTGATCGCCACCGCGACCGTGTGCGCGCGATCGTGCGCCGAGATGCCGGTCGAAATCCCTTCCTTGGCCTCGATGGAAACCGTGAACGCGGTCTGGTGGCGGGTGCCGTTGGCGGCACTCATCAGCGGCAGGCCGAGCTGCTCCACGCGATGCCGGCTGAGGGCGAGGCAGATCAGGCCGCGACAGTGCCGGGCCATGAAGTTGATCACTTCCGGCGTTGCGAACTGCGCGGGGATGCAGAGGTCGCCTTCGTTCTCGCGGTCCTCGTCATCCACCAGCAGGAACGGGCGGCCGTTGCGCGCCTCCTCGATCAGCTCGTCGACCGAGGAGAGATAGTCGGACAGGCTGCGGGTGATCAGCGCGTTGGTCATACTCGCTCCTGCAGCCGGGCGACATAGCGCGCCAGCATGTCGATCTCGATGTTGACAGGATCGCCGGGTTTCAGCTCGGCGAAACTGGTGACGGCGGCGGTATGGGAAATGATGTTGACGCCGAAGACGTCGTCCTCGGCCTCGTTGACGGTGAGCGAGATGCCGTCGACGGCAATGCTGCCCTTGGCGGCGATGAAGCGCGCGAGGGCAGCCGGCACGCGGAAGCGCCAGCGCACCGAGCCGTGCTCCGCCGCCGCCGACACCGCCGCCGCCACGCCATCGACATGGCCGGAGACGATGTGCCCGCCCAGCTCGTCGCCGACGCGCAGCGGCCGTTCCAGGTTGACCCGCGTGCCGGGGCGCCAGCGGCCCAGCGTCGTCTTCGCCAGCGTCTCGGCGGACGCATCGGCGGCGAAGAAATCCGTGCCGACCTCGACCGCGGTCAGGCAGCAGCCGGAACAGGCGATCGAGGCGCCGAGCCCGATGCGGGCGCCGTCGGCCCAGCCTCCGGTCGTGATGACGAGCCGCATATCGCGCGCCGCGCCCAGGGGGACCACGTCGCGCACCGTGCCGCGGCCGGTGATGATGCCGGTGAACATCGCGCTCAGGCCGCCCTTGCGAATTCGGTGAGCATGTCGTCGCCGAGCGGCATCGCGCCGGTGCGGCGGAAGCGCGGCATGGCGGCCAGCGCGGCGACGCCGAATGCCTGCGCCGCCGGCCAGCCGTCCGCGCCCAGCACCGCCGGCGCATGGAACCACGCGATCCGGTCCACCGCGTCGGCGCGCAGCAGCGCCGCGGCAAGCTGCGCCCCGCCCTCGGCCAGCACGCGTGTGATGCCCCGGGCCGCCAGCGCCCGCAGCGCGCGCGGCAGGTCCACGCCCAGTTGCGCGCCGTCGCCCGCCGTCTCCACCGTGACCACGGCAACCCCCGCGTGGCCGAGGGCATAGGCCCGGTCGCGGTCGGCGCCGTGGCGGGCGAGGATCCAGGTCGGGATCTCCTTCGCGGTCGCAACGAGGCGGCAGGTGAGCGGGGTGCGCAGATGGCTGTCGGCGACCACGCGAACCAGCGGGATCGCACGGAACCCCTCGATGCGGCAGGTCAGGTCCGGGTCGTCGGCGAGCACCGTGCCCACCCCCACCAGCACCGCGTCGTGCCGCCCGCGCAGCGCATGCGCCGCCCGCCGCGCGGGCTCGCCGGTGATCCAGCGGCTCTCGCCCGCCCGGGTCGCGATCCGCCCGTCGAGCGTGGTCGCGAGCTTCAGCGTCACCAGCGGCCGGTTCTGCCGGATGCGCAGGAAGAAGCCGGCGTTCAGCGCCTCGGCCTCGGCCGCCAGCAGTCCCTCCTCCACCGTGACACCGGCCGCACGCAGCCGGGCGACGCCCTGCCCGTTCACGCGCGGATCGCAGTCGCGCACGGCGACCACCACGCGCGCGATGCCGGCGGCGATGAAGGCGTCGGTGCAGGGGCCGGTGCGGCCGTGATGGCAGCAGGGCTCCAACGTCACGTACGCGGTCGCCCCGCGCGCCTCCGCTCCGGCCATGGCGAGCGCCAGCGGCTCGGCATGCGGGCGGCCGCCGGGCGCGGTCACGGCACGGCCCACCACCCGGCCATCGCGCACGATGACGCAGCCCACGGTGGGGTTGGGCCAGCACTGCCCCAGGCCCCGCCGCGCCAGGCCCAGGGCAGCGCGCATATGGGCCGCGCGCATATGTGAAGCGTCGTCCATCCGCCGCTATGTGGGTTCCGAGAGGGCGCCAAGGAAGGTCTCGAAGTCCTTGGCCTCACGGAAGTTGCGATAGACCGAGGCGAACCGGACATAGGCGACCGCGTCCACCTCCTTGAGCGTCTCCATCACCAGCTCGCCGATCTGCTTGCTCGCGATGTCGCTCTCGCCGGAGGCTTCGAGCTGGCGGACGATGCCGGAGACGATCCGCTCGATCCGCTCCTCCTGCACCGGCCGCTTGCGCAGCGCCACGCGGACCGAGCGGGCGAGCTTGTCGCGATCGAACGGCACCCGCCGCCCGTCCGACTTGATCACCGTCAGCTCGCGGAGCTGCACGCGCTCGATGGTCGTGAAACGTTGCGAGCACGCGGTGCAGAAGCGCCGGCGCCGGATCGCGGCCGAGTCCTCGGTGGGACGGCTGTCCTTCACCTGGGTGTCGTCATGGCCACAGAAAGGGCAGCGCATCGCGGCGGCGTCCGCTCATTGCCTTCTACGCTAAGGCTTTCGGGTTCCCCAATCGCCGGACGGCCTGCATAGCGGCTTCGTGGGGTATGCGCAAAGCAGGCGCCGCGCAACGCAGACCGCACCCCTGCGGCCCGATCACGGCGATGTCCCGCCGGAAGCCGCGAAGGGATCGCATTCCGTCACACCGCGCCCCCGTGAAGCCGCCCGTCCGGGGGCCGTGCCCCC
>JAFKFJ010000248.1:7903-26112 GCA_017307335.1 Alphaproteobacteria bacterium
TTGCCCCGCCTGGCCCTTGGCCCCCACAATCGCGAACCGCCGCCGCAAGCCGCCGCGGCGGTCTGAACCGGATGTGAGGCATGCTCAGCGAGACCGAAGGCGCGTTCCTGACCCTGCATGAGATCGTCAAGGCGGCGCATGCCAGGCTGGATCGCAACATCTGGGACTACCTGGTCGGCGGCACCGAGACCGAGACGACCGTGCGCCGCAACCGGCTGGCGCTGGATCAGCTCGCCCTGCGCCCGCGCGTGCTGCGCGATGTATCGACGATCGACACATCCGGCCGCTTCTTCGGACAGAAAATCCGGCTGCCGGTCGCGCTCGCGCCGGTCGGATCGCTGGAGTCCTTCGAGAGCGGCGGCGGCGCGACCGCCGCCCGCGCCGCCGCCGCCTTTGGCGTGCCCGTCTACGTCAGCTCGGTCACGCAGCCCGGGCTCGAGGAAACCGCGGCCGCGGCCACGGGCCCGAAGGTGTTCCAGCTCTACGTGCGCGGCGACCAGGACTGGGTGGACGCGCATGTCGGGCGTGCGCGGGAGGCGGGCTATGACGCATTCTGCCTCACCGTCGACACCGCCCTCTACAGCCGCCGCGAGCGGGACATCACCAAGCGCTTCGTCAAGCCTTGGCGGCAGCGCGTCGCGGGCCTCGAATTTCAGGCGGCGCTGAACTGGGGCGATGTCGAGCGGTTCAAGCGCCGGCACGACATCAAGCTGATCCTGAAGGGCATCGCGACCGCTGAGGACGCGGCGCGCGCCTGCGAGCTCGGTGTCGAGGGTATCTACGTGTCAAACCACGGCGGGCGGCAGCTCGATCACGGCCGCGGCGCCATCGAGGTGCTGGCGGAAGTCGTGGAAGCCGTCGCCGGCCGGGCGCGCATCACCGTCGACGGCGGTTTCTGCCGTGGCACGGACATCGTGAAGGCGATCGCGCTCGGCGCGGAGAGCGTCGCCATCGGCCGGCTCTACTGCTTCGGGCTGGCCGCGGCCGGGGAGCAGGGCGTTGTGCGCGTGCTGGAGCTGCTGGAGGCGGAAGTGACCGAGTGCCTCGGCCTGCTCGGCGCCGATCGGTTCGGTGCGCTGGACCGGACGCACCTGCATCCGGCGCAGCCCACCGCGCTGCCCCACGTGCTGAGCGCCTTCCCGCTGCTGCAGCTCAGCGAGGGGAGCTACTAGCGCCGCGCCAGCCTACCGCCCGCCGTAGATCGGGAAGTGCGCGCACAACTCCAGCACCCGCGCCTTCACCGCCGCCTCGGCCGCCGCGTTGCTGCCGTCGTTGGACTGCGCGAGCCCGTCGAGCACCTCGCCGATCATGCGCCCGATCGCCTGGAACTCGGCAACACCGAAGCCGCGCGTGGTGCCGGCGGGGGTGCCGAGGCGGATGCCCGATGTGATCGTGGGCTTCTCCGGATCGAACGGGATCGCGTTCTTGTTGGCGGTCATGTGGGCGCGCTCCAGGCTCGCCTCGGCCGCCTTGCCGGTGACGCGCTTGGGGCGCAGATCGACCAGCATCAGGTGGCTGTCGGTGCCGCCGGTCACGATCGCCAGCCCCTGCTCGACCAGCGTTGCCGCCAGCGCGCGCGCATTCTCGGCCACCGCGCGCTGATAGGCGCGGAACTCCGGCCGCAGCGCCTCGCCGAACGCCGCCGCCTTGGCCGCGATCACGTGCATCAGCGGGCCGCCCTGCAGGCCCGGAAACAGCGCGCTGTTGAGCTTCTTGCCGAGCTCCGGGTCGTTGCACAGCACCATGCCGCCGCGCGGCCCGCGCAGCGTCTTGTGCGTGGTGGTTGTGACGACATGCGCGTGCGGCAGCGGACTCGGGAACACGTCCGCGGCAACCAGGCCCGCGAAATGCGCCATGTCCACCATGAAATACGCGCCCACCGCGTCGGCCACGCGGCGGATGCGCGCGAAGTCGATCACGCGCGGATAGGCCGAGCCGCCGGCGATGATCAGCTTCGGCCGGTGCTCGCGCGCGAGGCGTTCGAGTTCTTCGTAGTCCAGCAGCCCATCCTCGCGGCGCACGCCGTACTGCACGGCGTGGAACCACTTGCCGGAGATGTTCGGCGCGGCGCCGTGCGTGAGGTGGCCGCCGGCGGCGAGGCTCATGCCGAGAATGGTGTCCCCGGGCTGCAGCAGCGCCAGGAACACGGTCTCGTTGGCCTGCGCGCCGGAATGCGGCTGCACGTTGGCGAAGGCGCAGCCGAAGAGCTGCTTCGCGCGGTCGATGGCGAGCTGTTCGGCGACATCGACCTCGACGCAGCCGCCGTAGTAGCGCCGGCCGGGATAGCCCTCGGCATACTTGTTGGTCAGCACCGAGCCCTGCGCCTCCAGCACCGCGGCGGAGACGATGTTCTCGCTCGCGATCAGCTCGATCCCGTCCTGCTCGCGCACCAGCTCGCGGCCGATGACGGCGGCGAGTTCCGGGTCGGTCTCGGCCAGCGGCGCGGTGAAGAAACGCTGCGCGCTGGCGGCGGGCGACTGCTCGTTCATGGGCCTGATCCTCGGTAGCCGGCGGCGCGTGCTCTATCACGCGGCGCGCGCCGCCGGAAATCCCGATCCGCGGCGCCACCGGCCCGTGACCGGGGCCGGGGCCGGGGCCGGGCGTCGCGGAGGAACGCTATTGCTGGCCGGTCAGCATGCCGAGATCGACCGCATCCGCCATCGCCGCATAGCCGGCGTCGTTGGGATGCAGATGGTCGCCGGAATCGAACGCGGCCTTGATCCTCGTGGGATCGGCAGGGTCGCGCACCACGGCGTCGAAGTCGACCACGCCGTCGAAGCCGCTGTCGGGGCTGCGGATGAACTGGTTCACCGCCTCCCGCTTCGCCTCCTTCGAGAAGGTGTAGTAACCCTCGAAGGGCTTGCCCTCGAACGCGTTGTTGAACGGCGTGAGGGTGGCGCCCAGGATGCGGATGCCGTGCAGATGCGCCTCGGCGATGAGCTGCTTATAGCCGGCGATGAGGTCGGGCACCGACACGGGGTGGTCGTTCGGCGCCAGCGGCGACTCCGGCCAGCCGATGTCGTTGATGCCCATCATGAAGACGACGGTCCGCACATGCGGCCAGCTCAGGATCTCGCGATCGAAGCTGGCGAGCGCGTTGAGGCCCATGCGGTCGCTCAGCACCCGCTGACCGGAGATGCCCTCATTGAGCACCGCGACCTGCCGGTGCCCGTTGTTCTGCAGGCGGGCGGCAAGCATGTCGGGCCAGCGATGGTTGGCATCGGGCGTGGAGTTGGCGCCGTCGGTGATCGAGTCGCCGAACGTGGCCACCGCCCCGGCCTCCTGCGGTGCGGCCACCAGGATTCCGCTCAGGAACACCCGCGCCTTCATCGTCGCTTGCGGCTTGATCGTGGTATCTGCGGTATGATCGCCGGTATCTGATATATAAGCTGTCTGCACCCCCTCCCAGTGCGCCGTCGAAACCGGGGTCACCCCGGGCAGGAACAGGCTCACCGCGACGCTGCCGAGCGCGCTGACGTCGAGATCGACCGGATCGCTGATCGCCGGCGCGCCGGGCGGGATGGTGACGGAGGGCGCGCCGCCGAAGGTCAGCGCGTGGTCCGTCCCCGACTCGATCGCCGCCCCTTCGCCCGCCCGCGCGATGTGGGCGGCGCCGATCACCAGCGGCGCGGTGCCGAACTCATTGGAAAAGATGACGCGCACGCGGCTGCCGCCGAGGCTGACATGCGCGACCTGCCGGACGGTCTGGTTCCACAGGTTCCGCGGAACGTTCCACGGCACCGGAAAATCCGTGCCCCAGACGCCCTGCGGCGGCGCCGCCCACGTGCCGAGCCAGTGATCGGTGGCGGATTGGGCCTGCACGCCCGACGAACTCGCCGCCCCCGTGAGCAGCGCGGCGGCGAAGACCGCCGCGCGTCCGACGCAAGCAGGTCTGCGCATTGCGGCCGAATGCACAATATTTTCGTCTTTCACAGCGTTTCCTCCGATTTGCTTGTTGTGGCGCACCGAAGTCTTGGGCGCGGCGCCCGCAATTCAAGGCGACCGCGGCGGGCGCGGGAAGCGGCATGGGTGCGGGGGCCGGGCGGGTTGTTGCGGGCGCCGCCCGATTGAACGCGCCGTTACGTTTCACCCGCGCCCGCGATCACATGTTCTTGAACGAAACGGTTGGCCCGGCCGCCGACGCACCGCCGCTCCGGCACGGGAAACCGCGCGAAACCATTCAACCCACGCGCTTGCCGGAGGCACGCATCGGTGAGATGAAACTTGACACCTGTTCCGACACCATCTTAATTTCTCCTTACGTATCGTTCATGTTTCCAGGAGGGAGCCCCGCCCATGCCGTCATTGAGATCCGCAGCCATCGGCGCCTGCGCCGTGGCCTTGTCGCTGGGGGCAAGCTGGTCGGCCAAGGCCGATCCGGCACTGCCGAACCTGGAGAACCTCAACTTCCTCCAGTACACGGGCAGTGCGCCCAAGAACTCGTTCGAGGCCGTCAATCCGGTCGGCTGGACCGGCGGCCACAACCTCATCTTCATCGTCGCACCCGGGACCGATCCCACCTCGGCGGTGACGGCCTGCGGCCCGACCTACCTCAGCACCTATGGCTGCCCCAGCACACTGGCGATCAAGGGCGGCTACAACGAGGTCGAGGCGGACGGAAACCCCGACTATGAGGAAGGTTTCAACTATCTCGTCACCGGTCTGACGCCGGGCGTGACCTACACGCTCAGCTTCTATCAGGCCGCCAGCCAGCAGCGCGGCTTCGTCGGCGACACGACGGAGCAGTGGATCGTCTCGCTGGGCAAAGACGGGCTGACCACCTGCATCGGCTGCGGTGCGTACAACTCCACGTTCGGCAGCTTCGAGAGCACCTATTCGAACGCCGACCCGAACGCATCGGTGGTCGCAACGCCGCTGATGAGCACGCCGTCCGGCGGCATGACGGACTGGAACTACGTCTCCGTCAGCCTGACCGCCGACGACACCAGCGACCTGCTGAGCTTCCTCGCCTGGGGTGACGAGGGCACGACCAACAACCTGCCGCCGATGGTCTTCCTGACCGGCGTGAACTCGCCGTCGGGCCTGAACAACGTGCCGGAGCCGGCGACGCTCTCCGTCCTCGCGGCGGGCCTGCTGGGCTTCGGCGGGACCATGTGGCGCCGCCGCCGGCGCGCCTAGCACCCCTCAGCGATCCTCGAGGTCCCCGACGCGACGCGCCCCGGCAGGTTTTACCTCGCCGGGGCGCGAAAACGTTGCCAGGATAGACGCCGTACCGCCGGGGTAACTTCCGTGCCCTTTCTGCTCCTCCACCCCCACGCCCTTCTGCTGGCGCTGATTCGGCAGAGCGTGTGGCTGCTGCTGCTGGCGATCGTGTTCATGCCGCTGGAGCAGGTCTTCGCGCTGCGCGGCCGCAAGCTGTTCAGCAAGACGCTTGCCAGCGACATCGGCTTCTATTTCATCAGCGGACTGGTGCCGAGCCTTCTGTTCACCCCGCCGCTGCTGCTGATCGCGGCCGCGGCCCATGCCGTGCTTCCCTACCGCCTGTTCGCCGAAATCGCCGCGCTGCCGCTCTGGGCACGGGCGACGGCCGCGCTGGTGGTGAGCGAGATCGGCTTCTATTGGGGCCATCGCTGGTCGCACGAGATTCCGTTTCTCTGGCGCTTCCACTCCCTGCATCACCATCCGACCGAGATCTATTTCCTGGTCAGCGCGCGCGCCCACCCGGTGGACAACGCCTTCATCCGGCTGTGCGGGCTGATCCCGGTCTACGCGCTGGGCATCGCCACCCCGCTCACCCCCTCGGGCGGTGCGCTGGCCGCGCTGCTGGTGGTGCTGCTGACGATGTGGGGCTTCGTGATCCACGCCAATGTCCGCTGGCGCCTGGGGCCGCTGGAATGGCTGATCGCCACCCCCGGGTTCCACCACTGGCACCACACGCTGCGCGAGCCGCGGGACCGCAACTATGCGTCCACCCTGCCCTGCATGGACTGGATCTTCGGCACCCTCCATCTGCCGCGCAACGAATGGCCGACCGCATACGGCATCGACGCCAAGCTGCCGGACTCGCTTGGCGGACAGTTGCTCTACCCGCTGCGCCCCGCGCCCGCCGAGCCGACCTTGTCCGATCCGATCGCCGCCGATCCGCGGTGACTTTCTCCCGGTTGGCACCCGGCGAGCGGCGGCGTAAGCCTCCGCGGTCACGCTCGGAGCCCGCCCGATGTCGCTCGGCCGCTTTCCCACGACGCGCCCGCGCCGCAACCGCTATGACGATGCGACCCGCCGGCTGGTCGCCGAGACGCGGCTGTCCGTCGACGACCTGATCTGGCCCGTGTTCGTCGCCGAGGGCACCGCCGCGCTGACCGACGTCCCCTCCATGCCCGGCGTGGTGCGCGCCACGCTCGACCGGCTCGCGGGGCACGTGGCGCAGGGCGTGGACCTCGGCATCCCGGCCATTGCGCTGTTCCCCGCGACGCCGCCCGAGAAGAAGGACGCGGAGGGCACCGAGTCCGGCAACCCCGAGAACCTCATGTGCCGCGCGGCACGGCTGCTGAAGCGGGAGTTCCCGCATGTGGCGCTGGTGGGCGACGTCGCACTCGACCCCTATACCGACCATGGCCATGACGGCGTGATCCGCGAGGGCTACGTCGCCAACGATGCCTCGCTCGCGGTGCTGGTGCGGCAGGCGGTGGTGCAGGCGGAGGCGGGCATCGACATCATCGCCCCCTCCGACATGATGGACGGGCGCGTGGGCGCGATCCGCGCAGCACTCGACGGCGCCGGCCTGCTCCACACCCGCATCATGAGCTACGCCGCCAAGTATGCCTCGGCCTTCTACGGCCCGTTCCGCGACGCGGTCGGCTCGGGCGGGGCGCTGAAGGGCGACAAGAAGACCTACCAGATGGACCCGGCCAATTCCGACGAGGCGCTGCGCGAGGTGGCGATGGACCTCGCCGAGGGTGCCGACATGGTCATGGTGAAGCCGGGCATGCCCTATCTCGACATCGTCCGGCGCGTGCACGAGCGGTTCGGCGTGCCGACCTTCGCCTATCAGGTATCCGGCGAATACGCGATGATCATGGCGGCGGTGCGGAACGGCTGGCTCGATCACCGCGCGGCGATGCTGGAGAGCCTGACCGCCTTCCGCCGCGCCGGCGCGGCAGGCGTGCTCACCTACTTCGCGCCGGATGCCGCGCGGGCGCTGCGCGGGGTCTGAGGCGAACTCAACCGGCGGACAGGCCAGGAATCGCGGCCCCGAACGTCTGCGCCAGCAACACGACGTTCAGCGCCAGCACGGCCGCGGCGCCGGCGATCGCGGCGATGTCGATCACGCGGCTGTTCGCGAACTCACCCATGATGTCGCGCCGGCGCGTGAACAGAATCAGCGCGATCATCGGGATCGGCAGCGCGAAGGACAGCACGACCTGGCTCATCACCAGGGCGTGCGTGGTGTCCACCCCGGCCGCGACCACCGCGAAGGCCGGCAGCATGGTGACCAGCCGGCGCACCCAGATGGGGATGCGGAAGCCGACAAAACCCTGCATGATCAACTGCCCGGCCATCGTTCCTACGGCAGAGCTGGAGATCCCCGAGGCCATCAGCGAAATCAGGAACACCGCCGCCGCCGCGCCGCCGAGCAGCGGGGCGAGCGTGTGATAGGCGGTCTCGATCTCCGACACGTCGCTGTGGCCGGCGTGGAAGGCGGCGGAGGCCATGATGACCATCGCCATGTTGACCAGCCCCGCGACGGCGAGGGCGGCGATCGTCTCGCGGTTGGAGAAGCGCACCAGCGCCTGCCGCTCCTCCCCGTTGCGCGCCGGCACCCGGGCCTGGGTCAGGCCGGAATGCAGGAAGATCGCGTGCGGCATGACGGTCGCGCCGATGATGCCGACCGAGAGCGTGAGCGCCGCGGCGTCCGGCATCGAGGGGACCACGGCGTGAAACCCCGCCTGCCCCCATGCCACCGGCGCGATAAACATTTCGATGAGGTAGCAGACGCCGATCACGCTCACGAGCCCGCCGATGATGATCTCGATCGGGCGGAAGCCGCGGCCCTGGAACAGCAGGATGCCGTACGTCACCACGGCAGTGACCGCCATGCCGGCCAGCAGCGGGATGCGGAACAGCAGCGAGAGGCCGATCGCACCGCCGAGGAACTCCGCGAGGTCGGTCGCCATCGCCGCCACCTCGCTCGCCGCCCACATCGGGTAGACCGCCCGCTTCGGCAGATGGTCGCGGCACATCTCCGCAAGGTTGCGGCCGGTGACGATGCCGAGCTTGGCCGAGAGGGCCTGAAACAGCATGGCGATCAGGTTCGCGGCCACCACGACCCAGAGCAGCGCATAGCCGTAGGCCGCGCCGGCCTGGATGTTGGTCGCGAAATTGCCTGGGTCCATGTAGGCGATGGACGCGATCACCGCCGGCCCGGTGAACACCAGCCCGGCGCGCCACCCGCGCCGACGCCCGGCCAGCACGTCCTGTCCGGCCGCGATGGTCCGTTCCGTCATCCCATCGTGAAGCGTCACTTCACTCATCCGCCCGCCTTCCGGTGTCCGCTTCCAGTTCAGGCCTGAAAGTGTAGCCGTGGCTACACTTCCGGGCCGAGGATGTGGTTCGGGACACACGCGAGTCAAGCGCGTGTTCGAGTTGCCAAGCCGGGGCTCAGCCGCTAGGGGCGTGAGGGGCCGCGGGGCGCGGTCCGGGAGGTGAATTTGGGTTCGTCGCCGGCCCGCAAGCGTGGCCCGCCCGGAACGAGCGCGCTGCCCGAGGAGCCGACGCAGGCACGCCGCTTCGGCAAGGCCCGCTCGGCCCAGTCGGCCGCGCTGCTGGAGGACTATGCCGAGTTGATCGCCGATCTGCTGGCCAATGCCGGCGAGGCGCGGCCGACCGACATAGCGCGCCGGCTCGGCGTCGCGCACGCAACGGCCGTGAAGGCGATCGCGCGGCTGAAGCGTGAGGGTCTCGCGACCGCCCGGCCCTATCGCGGCGTGTTCCTGACCGACGCCGGGCAGCGGCTGGCGGAGCGGGTGCGGGCGCGGCACCGGCTGGTCGTGGACGTGCTGCGCGCCCTGGGTGTGCCGGCCGAGGCCGCGGAGCAGGATGCCGAGGGTATCGAGCACCACGTCTCCGACGCCACGCTCGCGGCCTTCGCGCGGTTCCTCGCGGAGCGTTAGAGCATGATGACCGGAGGCGGAATCGCCGGAGATCTGAATCATGCTCTCAAATCAAAGAACTAGTACGGGTTGAGTGAGCGCGAGCGAACTCATCCCGTTCTAGGATGGCAGCCAGAGCACATCGGCAATCCGGTCGGCCCCGGCGGCGATCATCGCCAGCCGGTCGAAGCCGAGCGCGATCCCGGCCGCTGCCGGCATGCCGTGCGCGAGGGCGGCGAGAAAATCCTCGTCGAGCGGCCAGTCGGGCGTGCCGGTGATGGCGTGGCGCCGCGCCCGGTCCGCCACGAAGCGGGCCCGCTGTTCCGCCGCGTCGGTCAGTTCGACGAAGGCGTTCGCCAGCTCGATGCCGCAGACGAACAGCTCGAACCGCTCCGCCACGCGCGGATCGGCCGGGTCGCGCCGCGCGAGCGCCGCCTGCGCGGCGGGCCAATGGGTCAGGAAGGTCGGCCGGTCGCGGCCCAGATGCGGTTCCACCCGGCCGAGCATGAGGCGGAAGAACAGGTCTTCCCACGTCTCGCCGGCGCGCAGCGCGACGCCGGCCGCCCGCGCGAGGGACGCGGCGTCGTCGCCGGCTGCCAGCACGTCGGCGCCGACATGGCGCGCGAACGCGTCGGCGACCGTCACGGCCTCCCGCGCGCTGAGGTCGGTGGTGACGCCGCGGCAGGTCACCACCGGCGGCAGCACGGCACGCAGCAGTGCGTGGGTCTCGTCGATCAGGTCGGCGAGCGTGGCCCCGGGGCGGTACCATTCGAGCATGGTGAACTCGGGGGCATGCAGCGGCCCGGCCTCGCCGTTGCGCCAGACCCGCGCGAGCTGAAAGATCCGCCCGGCCCCGCCGGCCAGCAGCTTCTTCATCGCGAATTCGGGGCTGGTGTGCAGGAAGCGGGCGTGGCGAGCGCCATCCGGGTCGATCCGCTCGGTGCGCCAGGCGCTGAGATGCACCTCCTCGCCGGGAACGGGCACGGCGCAGGGCGTCTCCACCTCGAGATAGCCGCGCGCCTCGAAGAAGGCGCGCACGGCATGGGTGAGCAGGGCGCGGCGGCGCAGGAACGGCAGGCGGGCGGCCAGCGCCTCCGGATGCCAGGCGGGTTGCGGCATGACGGGACGCAGACTACACGCGCCGCCATGCGGCTCGGCACCAAAACCCTGCGGGATGCGGACGCGCTGCGCGGCGCCGGTCTGATCGCGCCCGCCGCGCGCGACGCGATCGCCGCCGTGGGCGCACGCTATGCGATCGCGATCCCGCCTGCCCTCGCCGGCCTGATCGAGCACGCGGACGACCCGCTCGGCCGGCAGTTCGTGCCCGATCCCGCCGAGCTGATCACCGCCCCGCACGAAAGCGCCGACCCGATCGCCGACGAGGCGCTCTCGCCCCTCAAGGGCATCGTGCATCGCTATCCCGATCGCGCGCTGCTGAAGCCGCTGCTGATCTGCCCGGTCTATTGCCGGTTCTGCTTCCGCCGCGAGCAGGTGGGCGACGGTGTGCTGACCGCGGCGGAGCTTGACGCCGCGTATGACTGGCTGCGCGCCCGCCCCGCGATCCGCGAAGTGATCCTGACCGGCGGCGACCCGCTGCTGCTGGCACCGCGGCGGCTGGGCGCGATCCTGCAGGCGCTGGAAGCGATCCCACATGTCGAGACGCTGCGCGTGCACAGCCGCGTGCCGGTCGCCGATCCCGCGCGGCTGAACGCGGCGATGGCCGAGGTGTTGGCGACGGAGAAGCCGCTGTGGCTCGTCGTGCATGCCAACCACGTGCGCGAGTTCTCCGCCGAGGCGCGCGCGGCGCTGCGGCGCGTGCAGGCGCGTGGCGTGCCGTGCCTGGGGCAGTCCGTGCTGCTGCGCGGCGTGAACGACAGCGCGCAGGCGCTGGAAGACCTGTTCCGCGCGATGCTCGCGGCGCGTGTGAAGCCCTACTACCTGCACCACCTCGACGCCGCGCCGGGCACCGCGCGATTCGCGGTGCCGATGGCGGAAGGCCGCCGGCTGATGGCCGCCCTGCGCGGCCGCGTAACCGGGCTCGCGCTGCCGACCTACGTGCTCGACCGGCCCGGCGGATTGGGAAAAGTGCCGATCGCAACGCCGGAGCACGTCTGAGGCGAACGCCGGGCGCCGTCGCGGGCCTCAAGGCATAGCCGCAGCGACCTTAAATTCAATGTATATCTTGGATGACGCCTCGGTTCGCCGTCGTCCCACCGTAGGCGGAACCCCCTATGCAGCCACTACACCTGACACGCCGCGCCCTCGGTCGCGGCGTTACCGGATCGTTGATCGCGACGGCGCTGGGCGCCGGCATGGCAACGCCAGGCCACGCGGAGGAGCGCATCAGCCCCGCCGAGGCGCACGCCATCGGCACGCAGGCCTATGTCTATCTCTATTCGCCGGTGACGATGGAGCGGACCCGCCGACAGCTCACCAATGTCGAGCGGCCCGTGGGCCTGGCCGCGCCGATGAACATGTTCCGCAGCCTGGGCGCATACCGTCGGCGGACGACCGGGCGGTGGTGCGGCCGAACTTCGACACGCTGTATTCGAGTGCGTGGCTCGATCTGACCACGGAGCCCATGATCGTCTCCGCGCCCGACACCCATGGCCGCTACTTCATGCTGCCGATGCTCGACATGTGGACCGACGTCTTCGCCTCACCCGGCTGGCGCACCACCGGGACGGCGGCGCAGAGCTGGGCGGTGGTGCCGCCGCATTGGCGCGGAACGCTGCCCGCCGGCGTCGGCCGGATCGCAGCGCCGACTTTCTATGTCTGGATCATCGGCCGCACGAAGACCGACGGGCCTGCGGACTACGCCGCGGTGCATGCAATCCAGGCCGACTACAAGGTCACGCCGCTGTCGCGCTGGGGCACGCCGGAGGAAACGATCGTCGGCAAGGTCGACGCGAGCTTCGACATGAAGACACCACCGGAGTTGCAGGTGGACTCCATGTCGGCGCGGAGATTCTTCGCCTACGCGGCGCAGGTGATGAAGCTGCAGCCGCCGCATCTGACCGACCAGCCGATCCTCGCGCGGCTGCGCCGCATCGGGTTCGAGCCCGGCAAGGACTTCGACCTCGCGCGGGCGGACCCGACGGTGCAGCGCGCTGGAGAGCGTGCCGGAGGACGGCCAGCGGCTGATGGCCTGGAAGGTCAGGTCGCTCGCCCGCGCCGTGAATTTCTGGTCGATGAACACCGACACGATGGGCGTGTACGGGAACTTCTATCTCAAGCGCGCAATCGTGACGCAGCTCGGCCTCGGGGCCAATCAGCCCGAGGATGCGATCTATCCGCTCAATCTCGGCGATTCGTCGGGCAAGCCGCTGGACGGGTCGCGCCCCACGTCCTGCATTTCGAGAAGGACGCGCTGCCGCCGGTCTCTGCCTTCTGGTCCGTCACGCTCTATGACCCGGAGGGCTTCCAGGTCGCCAATCCGCTGAACCGGTTCGCGGTAAGCAACTGGATGCCGTTTCACTACAACGCGGACGGGTCACTCGACCTCTATATCCAGAACGCGAACCCGGGTGCCGGGAAGGAAGCGAACTGGCTGCCGGCGCCGACGGGGCCGTTCAATCTCACCATGCGCCTCTATGCGCCGAAGGACGCGGCGCTGACCGGCCAATGGAATCCGCCTCCCGGGGTCGCGGCGGGCGAGGCCGCAGCGGCGTTCGCGCAGTCGCGGGGCGGCCCCGCAACGGATGCAGACAAGGCGACGGACGCAGACAACAAGAAGGCTCCCAACAAGAAGGCTCCGGCTTGCGCCGGAGCCTTCGCATTGCGTGACAGCCGTTCGGCCGACGCGATGGTGTCAGCCGGCTGATCAGGCGCCGGCTTCGGTCATCCAGGTCGCAACGGTGAACGACTTCAAACAATGAGACACTGGATCACCTCCTTTCAGTTGTTGGCGGGTGCTCTGCATGTGGCGCATCCCGGGTGGCGGCGCAAGCCCGCCCGGCCGGCTGGGTCTGTCCGCCCCTCGGGTTGACGCGCCCCCCCGGCGCGCGGACACTCCGCCAATGGCAGCGACGACCCTGATCTCGGGCGCCGGCATCGCCGGGCCCGCGCTGGCGTGGTGGCTGCGCCACTTCGGCTTCCGCGCGACCGTGGTCGAGCGCGCGGCGGCGCTGCGCCGGGGCGGGCATGCGATCGACATCCGCGGCCGGGCGCTCGACGTCACTGCCGCGATGGGACTGGCCGACGCGGTGCACGACCTGCGCACCCACATGAGGGGCATGTCGGCGCTCGACGCCGACGGCAAGGAGATCTTCCGCACCGAGGAACGCAGCGCCAGCGGCGGGCGGTTCGACAGCGGCGACGTCGAGGTGTTCCGTGACGATCTGTGCCGCCTGCTGCTCGATGCGACGCGGGACGGTGTCGACTACATCTGGAACGACTCGATCACCGGCGTCACCCAGGACGGCACCGGCTGCGCCGTGACGTTCGAGCATGCGCCGCAGCGCCGCTTCGATCTCGTGGTCGGCGCCGACGGGCTGCGGTCGCATCTGCGCAACCTCGTCTTCGGCGATGAGGCGCCGTTTCTGCACCCTCTCGGCGTCGGCCTCGCCTTCTTCACGGTGCCGAACTATCTCGGCCTTGCCGACTGGCAGTACACGCACCGCTCCGGTGAGAACGGCTACATCATCTTCCCGAACCGCGACAACACCGAGCTTCGCGTCGGCATCGGGTTCGCGGCGCTGCCGGGCGATGACGCGCGGCTGGATGCCGCGGGGCAGAAGGCGCTGGTCGCTGAACGATGCGGGCAGATGCGCGGGGAGGTGCCGCGGCTGCTGGCGGCGATGCGGGATGCGACGGATTTCTACTACGGCGTGCTGGCGCAGGTGCGGATGTCGCCGTGGTCGTCGGGTCGCGTGACACTGCTCGGCGATGCCGGCTACTGTCCCTCGCCGTTCTCGGGCCAAGGCACGAGCCTCGCGCTGGTCGGCGCCTACGTACTGGCGCGCGAGCTCTCCCGCACGCCGGCCGACCACGCCACCGCCTTCGCGCGCTACGAGGCAAAGATGCAGCCATACGTGACGCTGAATCAGAATCTCGTCGACCTGACCCGCGACGGTCCGATCCCTGACGAGCAGTTCGACGCCGCGAAGAACGGGATCCTGCTGGAGGAACTGCCACCGCGCCGCTGACGGCGGCGGCGGCGACCCTCAGCCCGGCAACGGCACGTCGCTGTTGAAGATGTCCGCCACCGCCTTCCAGGTGCCGGAAATATTCTTCCACACCACGACATATTTCCCGTGGTCCTCATGCCGCCCTTGCGGCGTGTCGAAGCCGAGCTTCCAGGTGCCGATCTCGTAGGCCATGTCGCCCGCCGCGGCTTCGTCGATGGAGGTCGGACCGAAGCTCAGGGTCAGGTTCGGTAGCGCCAGCATCCCCTCCCAGGCCTGCCGCATGGCCGCGTGGCCGATGGCAGCCGGGGCGTTCGGCGGCATGAAGGCGCCGTCCGCCGCGTTGACGGCGACGCAGCCTTCCACATCGCGCCGACGCACCTTCTCATTCCACTCGGCCACGATCGCGGGGATCTTTTCCTTGGCGGACATGGGACCTCCGGACATTCGTGCCTCGCCGGGGACGATGGTGGAGTCATAGCCGCCGTTCGGCCTGGTCCGTCTTCACCATTCGGTTAGGATGGCGACCCCTCCGGTGACGTCGGTGCGCCGTCACGCCCGGCGAGCGTGCGCAGCATGCGCCGCAGCCCGCCCCATTGCTGCGCGGCATAGGTGCCCGTCGCGAGCGCCTCCTCGGCCGTCGGGTCGCCGGTCGCGACGAAGGCGCGGGAGAAATCCGCAGTGCCGAACAGCATGTCCCACCACGGCAGCACGGCGCCGTAGTTCACGCTGGAAAGCCCCGCCGCCAGCATGCCGTGATGCGCCCGGTGAAACCGCGGCGAGACGACGAGCCGCTCGCCGATCCGGCCGAAGCTGATGCGCGTGTTGGCATGGCTCAGGCTCTCGATCAGCCGCAGCAGCAGCACCAGCAGCGGGAACTGCATCGGCGGAATGCCGATCAGCAGGGCCACGGCGAGGAACCAGACGAAGCCGATGACATCGTCGAGCAGGTGGTTGCGGTCATCCGACCAGAACGTCATCTGGCGCTGCGCGTGGTGCAGCGAATGCAGCGCGTACCACCAGTTGAAGATGTGGCTGAGCCGGTGGCGCCAGTAGTCGGCGAAGTCGAGAATGATGACGTAGAGCAGGAAGGTGAGCACCGGGCGGCCGAGCAGGAACGGGAACAGCCGCTCCAGCGTCGGCGGCACGAAGCCGTGGTCGGTCAGAAACCCGTTCAGCGCCACCTGCACCTGGTAGAACAGCACGAACGTCACCAGTGGCAGCAGGCCGACGCGCGAGATGAAGGTGTAGAGGACGTCGACGCCGACCGCGCGCTTGTCCGGCCAGCACTCGACCGGCCAGCGCCACTCCAGCGGCAGGCAGATCGCGAAGGTCACCACGACCTGGGCCGCGCCATAGACCGCGAACAGCGTCCAGCCGAACGCGATCTCCTCCCAGCGCATCAGGCCGAGCTCGTACAGCGCCGGCAGCACGGCATGCTCCTGCAGCCAGCCGGCCGCGCCATCGAAGAGTAGCGTCGGGTTCATGCCGCCCTTCTAGCACCGAACCGACCCCCTGCGAAAATGCTGCATTGCAGCGGACTCGGCCCCCTCAAGCCATGCGCGTTCCCGCGCCAGCGCCTCATCTCCGGTGAGCAAACTTTCAGCAGGTGAGCCGGCCAGTGGCGCCGGCACCGGCACAGTGCCTCTGGCACGACATTTGCGTGAGCGAACGTGTGGCAGCTAGGGGGCTGCCCGCTGGCCGAACAGCAAGAAAGAGCAAGGACCAAACATGGCTTCATTCCGCTCCTGGCTACGCGGCGCGGCGCTGGGCGCCGCAGCCCTCGCGGCGGTCGCCTTCTCCGGCACCGCGCGCGCCGAGGACACGATCAAGGTCGGCATCCTTCACTCGCTTTCCGGCACCATGGCCATCAGCGAGACGACGCTGAAGGACGTGATGCTGATGCTGATCGACGAGCAGAACAAGAAGGGCGGCCTGCTCGGCAAGAAGCTGGAAGCGGTGGTGGTCGATCCCGCCTCCAACTGGCCGCTGTTCGCCGAGAAGGCGCGCGAGCTGATCAGCGTCGATCACGTCGCCGCGGTGTTCGGCTGCTGGACCTCGGTCTCGCGCAAGTCGGTGCTGCCGGTGTTCAAGGAACTCGACAACATCCTCTTCTACCCGGTGCAGTACGAGGGCGAGGAGAGCGAGCGCAACGTGTTCTACACCGGCGCCGCCCCGAACCAGCAGGCGATCCCGGCGGTCGACTACCTGATGAGCGAGGAAGGAGTAAAGCGCTGGGTGCTGGAAGGCACCGACTACGTCTATCCGCGCACCACCAACAAGATCCTCGAAGCCTACCTGCTGTCCAAGGGCGTCGCACCTTCGGACATCATGATCAACTACACGCCGTTCGGCTTCTCCGACTGGCAGACCGAGGTTTCCAAGATCAAGCAGTTCGGCTCGGCCGGCAAGAAGACGGCGGTGGTCTCGACCATCAACGGCGACGCCAACGTGCCGTTCTACAAGGAGCTCGGCAACCAGGGCATCAAGGCGACCGACATTCCCGTTGTCGCCTTCTCGGTCGGCGAGGAAGAGCTGGCCGGCATCGACACCAAGCCGCTGGTCGGCCACCTCGCCGCGTGGAACTACTTCGAAAGCATCGACACGCCGGCCAACAAGGCGTTCATCACCGAGTGGCATGGCTTCACGAAGAACCCCAAGCGCACCACCAATGATCCGATGGAGGCGCACTACATCGGGTTCAACATGTGGGTGAAGGCGGTGGAGAAGGCCGGCACGACGCAGGCCGACAAGGTAATCGACGCGATGATCGGCGTCGCCGTGCCGAACCTGTCCGGCGGCATCGCGACCATGATGCCGAACCACCACATCACGAAGCCCGTCTACATCGGCGAAATCCAGGGCGACGGGCAGTTCAACGTGGTGTGGAACACGCCCGGCACGGTCGTGGCGCAGGAGTGGTCGCCCTACCTGCCCGGCTCGCGCGACCTGATCGCCGATTGGCGCGCGCCGCTCTCCTGCGGCAACTTCAATGTCAAGACCGGCAAGTGTGGTGGCGCCGGCAAGTAGCGGAACGACGATCCTGCGTGGGGGGCGGGCGATGCCCGCCCCCTTCCCTTCCCATATCGTGAGACCGGCTCGATGACGTTGCTGCGCGTCCTGCTCGTCCTGCTTGCCCTTACCCCGTGCGCCGTGCGGGCGCAGGAGGACCCGTTCGCGGGACTTGCCGGCGGCTTCGAGGATGTCCGCCACGCGGTGGAAGCACTGGCGCTGTCCGGCAATGCGCAGGCCGAGCCGACCATCCGCGCGCTGCAGGACGGAAAACTGTTCGTCGCGCCGGACAAGTCGCTGTGGATCAAGCACGACGGCGCCACCGTGAATGCGCGCACCGGCGCTGCCGGCGAGCCGCCGGGCCCGCTCAAGGCCGTGCGCCTCAACAACGCCGTGCGCCGCGCCGTCGACGCCGCGATGGGCGACCTCACGCTGCGCTCGCATGATCCGGCGGCACGCGCGAAGGCGGCCGAGGCGGTGTTCAAGTCGCACGATCCGGCCGCGCTGCCGGCGCTGACGCGCGCGCTCGCCAAGGAACAGGACCCCGGCGTGCGCCGGGCGATGGAGCAGGCGCGGGCCGCGGTGGTGCTCACGGCGCCCGGCACGCCGGAGGCCGACAGGCTCGCGGCCGTCGCCACCCTGAGCGCGCGCGGCGACCTCGACGCGGTCTCGGTGCTCGCCTCGCTCGCTCACCAGCCGCCGGCGGTGGCGACCGCCGGTGCGACCGCCCGCTCGAGGACGCTGATGCGCTCGTCGGCGTCAGAGCCGGCATTGTCAATGCAGCCGCAACGGCTGCCGCCATTAACATGGATTTCACTGCATCCTCCCAGGTTGCAACTGTCTATCCATGATAACGCGCGGCCCCTGTCGCCGGTTCCGTCGTTGTTGTATGCAGGACGCATGACCGCAAATACATCCGCACGCGATCGTCTCACCGCCGCGCTCACCCGCATCGACGATT
>JAFKFJ010000142.1 GCA_017307335.1 Alphaproteobacteria bacterium
ATCGCCGCCGCGCTGCGCGTCACCACGCCGATCCTGCTCGCCGCCCTCGGCGCGCTGATCTCCGACCGCGCGGGTGTCATCAACATCGGCATCGAGGGCACGATGCTCGCCGGCGCCCTCGCCGGCGTGGTCGCGAGCGCCTACAGCGGCAGCGCCTGGCTCGGGCTGCTCGGCGCGATCCTGGTCGGCTGTGCGCTGGGGGCGGCGCTGTCGGGCGCCGTGCACACGCTGAAGGCCGACCTCATTCTCAGCGGCGTCGCGCTGAATCTCGCCTGCGCGAGCGGCACCGTGCTGCTGCTGTTCGCGCTCACGGGCGACAAGGGAATGTCGGGCAACCTGCCGAGCAAGGTGCTGCCCAACGTCAATCTCGGCGTTCTCGACCGCGTGCCGGCGCTGGGTGCCGCGTTCGGGCATCTGCATGTGCTGACCTGGGGCAGCCTGATCGCGGTGCCGATGGTGGGCCTGTTCCTGATGCGCATGCCGCTCGGCCTGCGCCTGCGCGCGGTGGGCGAGGCGCCGGAGGCGGCGGCGGTCGCGGGCGTGCGGGTGTCGCGGGTGCAGTTCATTGCCCTCGTGCTGTCGGGCGCGTTCGCGGGGACCGCCGGGGCGTTCCTGTCGATGGGCTATGTGAGCTGGTTCGCTGGCGGGATGAGCGCCGGGCGCGGGTTCATCGCCATCGCGGCGGAGGTGATGGGTGGCGGCGCGGCGCTGGGCACCTTCGTCTCGGCGCTGGTCCTGGGCGCGGCGGAGGCGCTGGCGATCGACCTGCAGGGCATCGGGCTGCCGAGCGAACTCATGCAGACCGTGCCCTATGTGGTGCCGGTCCTCGCGCTCGTCGTGCATGCGGCGCGCCGGCGCCGGGCGCGGTAGAAGGGGCGAGGGCTTGTCCGCCCAGGGCCCGGTGCCAATGTCTCGCCCCGGAGGAGTGTTGCGCCATGCGTACGAAATCCGGGTTGACGGTCGGGCGCGTCGCGGCGGCGGGTGTGCTCGTCGCCGGTCTTGCCGCGGCCGCGTCGCCCGCCGCAGCCGGGGGCATGTGGCGCGGCGGTGGCGGCGGCTGGGGCTGGCGCGGCGGCGGCTGGGGCGGCGGCTGGCGCGGCGCGCCCTGCTGCGGCGGGGGGGGGGGGGGGGGGGGGGGGGGGGTGGGGGTGGGGGGGGCGGGGCGGTGCGCACGCCGTTCTGGGGCTGGGGTGGCTGGGCGGTTCCCTATGCCTACCCGTATGCCGCTCCCGCGCCGTACGCCTACCCCTATACCTATCCCTACACCTACAGCTATCAGGCGCCCGCGGTGCCTGCGCCGGCGATGCCGGTGCCCGCGCAGCCGCGCCCTGTGCCGGCGCCGACCGGGACCTATCCCTACAGCTACACGCCGCCGCCGCCGGTCACGACGCAGTAGCGGCGTCGGCTCAGGCCGGAAGCTGTTGCCAGCGCGCCGCCGCCGCGTCGTCGGCCTCGCGCGCTTCCACCCAGGCGCTTGCTCCATCCGCGTATTCCTCCTTCTTCCAGAAGGGAGCGCGCGTCTTGAGCCAGTCGATGAGGAAGCCGGTGGCCGCCAGCGCCGCGGCCCGATGCGGGGCGGCGGCGAGCACGAGCACGATCGGCTCGCCCGGAAGCAGCCGGCCGACCCGGTGGATCACGGTGCACCCGAGCAGCGACCACCGCGCCTCCGCCTCCGCCGCGATCGCCGACACGGCCCGCTCGGTCATGCCCGGATAGTGCTCGAGCGTCATGGCGACGATCCGCCGCCCGTCGGCCGCGTCGCGCACCTGGCCCACGAACGCGCCGACGCCGCCGATATCGGTGCGGCCGCCCGCGAGGGCGGCGAACTCGGCGCCCATCTCGAACGGCTCGGCCTGCACGCGCACCACCGCCATCTCAGCCTCCGGTCACCGGCGGAAAGAACGCGACCTCGTCGCCGGGGCCGATCGGCGTCGCGGGTCCGGCGAGGTCCTGGTTGACCGCGCAGCGCACGCTGCCGCCCTCCGCCAGCGCCGCGAACCCGCCGCCGCGCGCGGCGAGCAGGGCACGCAGCCCGGCCACGGTCGTCACCTCGGCCGGCAGGGCGAGCGATTCCTCGCCGCGGCCGACGCGCTCGCGCAGCCAGGCGAAATAGAGCAGGCGCAGCATCCGCTCGGTCATTTTGGTGTCGGGATGGTCTGGACCTGACCGTTGGGGCCGATCAGGGTGCTGGTGCCGTTGCCGTTCGGCACGATGATGCCCGTGCCGCCGCCGGGTGCGGTGTAAGTCTGCACGCCATTGGGGTTCTTGTAGGCGGCCGCCGCCCCCTGGTTGGTCGTGACGGTCGGGGGCGGCGGCGCGGGCGTGCTCGGGCTCTCGTTGAACAGCGGCGGCGGCGGCTGGCGGGGCACGTCGGGCGGCGGCAACTGCTCCATCTGGCCCTGCCGCAGCAGGTCCTGCGTGCTTGGGATCGGCTTGATCGGTCCCGGCCAGATGTCGCCGGCCTCCGGCCTGAGGGCGGGCATCGGGGGCGGGGCGCCGGTCACCCGCTGGATCGTCTCGTCATCGCCGGGCGGGGCGTTCGGGTTGGACCGGAAAGCGTGCGTGTCATTCATGAACCCGCCGAACCCGTCGAACGGATTGCCCGCGAAGCTGCAGCCGGCGAGCAGCAACGGAAGGCCCAGCAGGGCGGTGCGCCGCATGACGAAGAATCCCCTTATCGTGCCGGCCTCAGTCCCAGCGCGGGCGGCATCGGTCGCGGGAATGTGCCCGCAGGCGGCCGCACACTCAAGCTGCCGGTTCGTCCAGGGTTGCGCTTGACAACGTTTCGATCGCCCATGTGGCGATCGCGTCCGGGCGGTCGAGCGGCAGCACGGGCCGGTCGCAGCCGGCCAGGGGCACGTCGCTGGCCACCGCCAGGATATCGGACCGCCCGGGCCACAGTGGCGGCTTGCCGAGTGCCGGCCGGTGCACCTCCAGCTTCGGGCACGGGCCGGACTTGAACCCTTCGACCAGCACGAGATCGACCGGGGCCAGCCGCGCGAGCAGCGAGCCGAGCGTCCATTCCTCGCCCCCGCTCTCATGGAGAAGCGCCCAGCGATGCTCGCTGGCCACCAGCACCTCGTGCGCCCCGGCGGCGCGGTGGCGGAAGCTGTCCTTGCCCGGGCGGTCCAGGTCGAAGCCGTGATGGGCATGCTTGATCGTCGACACGCTGAGCCCGCGCGCGGTCAGCAGCGGCAGCAGCGCCGTCAGCAGCGTTGTCTTCCCGCTGCCCGACCAGCCGACGAGGGCGAGTGCCCTCACCCCGGATGCGTGCCCGGCTTGCCGATCGCCCCGTGCGGCGGCGGGGGCGCCGCCGCATGGCGCCACCCTGCGGTCAGATAGTCCCAGCCGGTGACCAGCGTCAGCAGCGCCGCCGCCCACAGCAGCGCCTCGCCGATCGCCGAGGCGGGAAGCCACGGGATGCCGAGCAGCACCGCCGACTTGTCGCCCGCCAGCAGGAAGCCGAGGGCCACCATCTGCACGCCGGTCTTCCACTTCGCGAGCCGCGTCACCGGCAGGCCGACGCGCACGCCGGCGAGATACTCCCGCAGGCCCGAGACGAGGATCTCGCGCAACATGATCACGACGGCCGGGTAGAGGCCCCACGCGCCGAGCCGCCCGGTGCCCACCAGCATCATCAGCGCGGCCCCCACCAGGAGCTTGTCGGCGATCGGGTCGAGCATGCGGCCGAGATCGGAGAGCTGCCGCCGGTCGCGCGCGATGCGGCCGTCGAGGTAGTCGGTGATGGCGGCGGCGGTGAACAGCACGCAGGCCGCGAGGTCCGCCTCGGCCCGCCCCAGCGCCACCAGCCCGACGAGCAGCGGGATTGCCGCGATGCGCGACAGCGTGAGCACGTTGGGCAGGTCGGTCAGCATGGCGTGAACATAGGCGAAAACGCCGTCGCGGTCAGCCGCCTGTGCCGGAAGGTGCGGCCGGCGGCAAGCCCGAATCGGCGGCCCAGCCGGTCAGGAAGCCGAGGCGCAGCGTGACCGCGAACCGCCCCTCGGCCCGCGGCAGGGCAGCGAGAGCGGTGGGGAACAGGGCCCGCGGCGGGATGCGCCGGCTGCGCAGCACGGTCGCGTTCGCCTCGCCCGCCGCCTGCAGGTCGCGCAGCAGGGCGAGCGGGTCGGCATAGAGCAGCCGGGCCTCCTCGGCATCGGCGACCGGCATGACGAAGCCGGCGCGCTGCAGCAGGCCGGCGCAGTCGCGCAGGTCGGGGAACGGCGAGACGCGCGGCGCGGCACCGCCCGTGAGCGCCGCCTCGGCCTCGGTCAGTGCTGCGCGCAGCTCGGCGAGCGTGCCGAGCAGCGGGATGCTGGCCAGAAACAGCCCGCCCGGACACAGGGCGCGGCGGAGCTGGATCAGCGCGCCGGGCAGGTCGTTGATCCAGTGCAGGGCGAGGCTCGCGACGATCAGGTCGAAGCTGGCGTCGG
>JAFKFJ010000143.1 GCA_017307335.1 Alphaproteobacteria bacterium
AGGCCGGAGCGCGCAAGGTGCTCATCTCCGCGCCCGCCGACGGCGCCGATGCGACCATCGTCTACGGCGTCAACCACGATACCATCACCAAGGAGATGCGCATCATCTCCAACGCCTCCTGCACGACCAACTGTCTGGTGCCGATGGTGAAGGTGCTGCACGACAGTTTCCGCGTCGTGCGGGGCTACATGGTGACCATCCACTCCTACACCGGTGATCAGCGCACGGTCGACACGCTGCACAACGACCTGCACCGCGCCCGCGCCGCCGCCGCCAACATCATCCCGACGACGACCGGCGCCGCGCGCGCGGTCGGCCTGGTGCTGCCGGAGCTGAAAGGCAAGCTCGACGGCACCGCCGTGCGCGTGCCGACGCCCAACGTCTCGCTCGTCTCGCTCGACGTCGTCCTGGAGCGGCCGGCGACGAAGGAATCCATCAACGCGGCGATGAAGGCGGCGAGCGAAGGCGCCCTGAAGGGCGTTCTCGCCTACAACACTGCGCCGCTGGTCAGCTCCGACTTCAATCACGCGCCGGCGTCCTGCACCTTCGACGCGCCGCAGACGACGGTCGTGGACGGGGCGCTGTACCGGGTGCTGGGCTGGTACGACAACGAGTGGGGCTTCTCCAACCGCATGGTGGATACCGCCGCCCTGTTCGGCCGCCTCTAGGAACGGGCCGTGGCACTCAGCACCCTCGACGGGCTGGCGGTGTCGGGCAAGCGGGTGCTGGTGCGCGCCGACCTCAATGTCCCGGTCCGCGACGGCAAGATCACCGACCTCACGCGCATCGAGCGACTGTCGCCAACGATCCGCGAACTCGCCGGCAAGGGCGCGCATGTGATCGTGCTGAGCCATTTCGATCGACCGAAAGGCAAGCGCGTTCCGGCGATGTCGCTGGCGCCCATTGCGGGGACACTCGGCGAGGTGCTCGGGCGCAAGGTGCGCTTCGCCGAGGACTGCATCGGCCTGCCGGCGCAGCAGGCGATCGACGCGCTGAACGACGGCGACATCGCGGTGCTTGAGAACACGCGCTTTCATCCTGAGGAGGAGGCGAACGATCCCGCCTTCGCCGCGGCACTCGCGTCGCTCGGCGATATCTTCGTCAACGATGCCTTCTCGACGGCGCATCGCGCCCACGCGAGCACGGAAGGGGTCGCCCATCTGCTGCCCAGCTATGCCGGCCGCCTGATGCAGGCGGAGCTGGAGGCGCTGGCAGCGGCGCTCACGCATCCTGACCGGCCCGTCGCCGCGATCGTCGGCGGCGCGAAGGTCTCGACGAAGCTGGACCTGCTGGGCAACCTCGTCGGGCGCGTCGATGTGCTGGTGATCGGCGGCGCGATGGCGAACACGTTTCTCGCCGCCAGCGGGAAGCCCGTTGGCCGCTCCCTGCAGGAAGCCGACATGCATGCGACCGCGCGCGACATTCTCGCGCGGGCGAAGGCAGCGCATTGCGACGTCGTGCTGCCGGTCGATGTCGTGGTCGCGGCGGAGTTGAAGGCAAACGCCGCGAGCGCGGCAGTGCCGGTGGATGCGGTGCCGGACGACCAGCTGATCCTCGATCTCGGGCCGGCGACCGTCGCGGGCCTGATAGCACGGCTCGATGCCCTGAAGACGCTGGTCTGGAACGGCCCGCTGGGCGCCTTCGAGACGCCGCCCTTCGATGCCGCGACCGTGGCGCTCGCACGGGCCGTCGGGGCGGCGACCGCCGCCGGGAAGCTGCGGAGCATCGCGGGGGGTGGTGACACCGTCGCCGCCCTTCACCACGCCGGCGTTGCCGAGCAGATGAGCTACATCTCCTCGGCCGGCGGCGCCTTCCTGGAATGGCTGGAGGGCAAGACCCTGCCGGGGGTCGCAGTCCTGGGCGGCTGATCCGGCGACACCCGAAACGGTTGACAATCATTAACGAATTGCGCAGGGTGCGGCCGCAACGTTAATCATGGGTTCACCGATGCGCCGGACAATCCTGCGCATGATCGCCACGGGATCGCTATCGGCCTTCTCCAGTGCCGCCATGCCGGCGCTGCGGGCCCCTGGGCTCCAGCCGGCCCGCGCCACTGCCGAACCGGCGGCAAAGGCAGCGCAGGAGATGAGCGCGGCCCAGCGGTCCACGCCATCCGAACGGGCACTCCCCCGCGGCTCGCTGCTCGACCTCTCGGTGTAGCGGACAGGGTACGCCCCCTGCTGAAGCGACGTCGCCGCAGGACAGTTGCATTGTAAAGCAGCGGTGAAGAGCGCACACTTCGCTCAATGCCGGAGTTTGTGCAACAGGTTCTGCCCGGCGACACGCGCGAGCGACTGGTTTGTGTTGCCTGCGGCCATATCGACTATCAGAACCCGCGCGTCATCGTGGGGTCGGTGGTGGCGCACGCCGGGGCAATACTGCTGTGCCGCCGCGCGATCGAGCCGCGTTCCGGTTTCTGGACGCTGCCGGCCGGGTTCCTGGAACTGGGCGAGACGCTGGAGGAGGGGGCAGCCCGCGAGGCGCTGGAGGAGGCCGAGGCACGCATCGTGCCGGAGGGCATTCTGGGCGTGTTCAGCATCACCCGCATCGGCCAGGTGCAGGTCATCTTCCGTGCCCGCTTCGCCGACGCTGCAGCGCCGCACATGGCGCCCGGCGCCGAGACCATGGAAGTGGGTCTGTTCGAATGGGACGCGATCCCCTGGCCGTCCATCGCCTTCCCCTCGGTCCACTGGGCGCTGAACGCCTGGCACGCGGCGCCCGACGGGCGGCCCGGGGCGCCGGCGGGCAATCCGGCCTCTGACCCGCGCGGCGCGGGGCGCGCCGGGGTAACAATGCATGCGGGGGCGCTATGATCCGGCGCGCGATCTTGCTCTGGGCGACGCTGCTGACCACAGGCGCAGCCCCTGCTTTTCCGCCGCTCGCGATGGTCACGCCGTTCGGATCGCCGCCGGCGAGCGGGGAACACTCCGCATTTGTCCCCGCCCCGGTTCCCAACCCCGACCTCGCCGCGCCGCGCGGCGGGAAGGATCGCGGCAACGGGCCGTCGGTCACCCCCAGCTTCTTCCACCAGGAATCGACCTATCAGGGCGAAGGGTTCCTGCGCGGCTCAACCTACGAGGGCGATCAGGAGCGGCGCCTGCGGCCGAGCCCGGGCCTCGATCTCAAGCTCCCGCTGCAATAGCGGTTACGAGACGCGCTGCAGGCGCGGGCCGGCTTCGGGTTCGAAGATCTTCCGGTAGAGATCCTCGCCGTAGCTGGTATCGAGCGGTGCGCCCTCCATGATCCGGAACGTTCGCTCCCCGCCCGGTTTGCGTTCCGCCCGCAGGAACAGCGCATTGGGCATCT
>JAFKFJ010000249.1 GCA_017307335.1 Alphaproteobacteria bacterium
GCTCGACTGGCCGCTGCGGGTGCGGGGGATTGTTGCCGAGCCTCACGTATCTAGGAAAATAATCGTTGACAGCCGCATGGTGCGCCGTTAGAGGCGGGCTATCGGCGGGCGACGTGCGCCCTCCGCCTTCCTTCCTCCCCTGATCCGGACTTGCGCGGCCGCCTCGCTCTCTCGGGGCGGCCCGCTTTTCATGTCCCGCCTCTTCATGTCGAGGAGCCGTCATGGCGTTCACCATCCGCAACCTCTCCGTCCTGGCCTACGCCCAGGGCTTCACGCTCTGGCACTACCGGGCGCACCGGCCGACGCTCGCCGGGCGGCTGGTGGAGCCGGTGGGGCCGGAGGCGGTGGGCGCGCCGGGCTTCTTCGACGAGGCGGCCGACCTGCTGGCGCCGGGCGACATGGTGCTGGTGTCCACCCCCGAGGCGGGGCGGGTGCTGTTTGTCACCCGAACCGAGGGCGGGGTGACGATGGCGGCGATGGCGGGCTGAGGCGGCGGCTCATCCCGTTTCGCGCGCCAGCGTCGCAACCGTGTGCCGCGCGATCATGCGCTCCTCGTCGGTCGGCACGACCCAGACCGCGACCCGCGACGGCTCCGCGCTGATCCGCCCGCTGCCGGCGGCGTTGCGCGCCGCGTCCAGCGCCACGCCCAGCCAGCCGCAGCCCTCCGCCACCGCTTGTCGGGTCGCCGCGTCGTTCTCGCCGATGCCGGCGGTGAAGACGAGCCCGTCGAGGCCGCCCAGGGCGGCGGCGAGCGAGCCAATTTCGCGCACGATGCGATAGACGAACAGCGCGATCGCTTCGCCCGCCGCGGGCGCCGCGGAGGCGCGCAGCGTGCGCATGTCGGAGGCGATGCCGGACACGCCAAGCAGGCCGGACCGGCGGTAGATCAGGTCCTCGATCTGGCGCGCATCCATGTGGTGCTGGTCGAGGAGATAGAGGATCACACCGGGGTCGATCGCACCGCAGCGGGTGCCCATCACCAGCCCGTCGACAGCGGTGAAGCCCATCGTGCTCGCGACACTCTGGCCGCCATGCATGGCGCAGAGGCTGGCGCCGTTGCCCAGATGCGCGACGATCAGTCGCTGCTGCGCGATCCCCGGCGCGATCTCGCGCAGCCGCGCGGCGATGAATTCGTAGGATAGGCCATGAAACCCGTAGCGCCGCACGCCCTCGTCGCTCAACCCGCGGGGCAGCGCGAATGCCTGCGCGACCGGCGCCTGGCTGCGGTGGAATGCGGTGTCGAAGCAGGCGACCTGCGGCAGGTGCGGCGCGTGCTCGGCGATCGCGCGGATCGGCTCCAGGTTGTGCGGCTGGTGCAGGGGCGCGAGCGGGATAAGGGCGGCGAGCTTCTCCATCACGCCGGCGTCGATGCGCACCGGCGCCGCGTAGTGCGTGCCGCCGTGGACCACGCGATGCCCGACCGCCGTCACCGGCGTGCCGGCCGAAAGTTCCGCAACGACGCGCACGATCTCCCGCGTCGCGGCGCGGTGGTCGAGCGCGGGCCACGACTGCTCGGCCACCGACCTGCCCGCGGCATCGTGCGCGGTCAGGCGCGGGCCGGCGCCGATCCGCTCGATCTGGCCGCGAAAGAGTAGCGCGTCCGCGCCGTGGTACAGCGCGAACTTGATGCTCGACGAGCCGGCATTCAGTACCGCGGTGCAGCCGGTGTCGGTGCGGCTGGCGTCCGGGCTTGTCATGCGACGATGTTCACGCCGCCATCCACATAGACGGTCCCGCCGGTGACGCGGCGCGCGAACGGCGTTGCGAGATAGGCGCAGGTCCAGCCGACATCCATGATGTCGATGAGTTCGCCGACGGGCGCCTTCTGCGCCGCCTCGTTCAGCAGCAGCTCGAACTTCTTCAGCCCGGAGGCGGCGCGCGTCTTCAACGGCCCGGGCGAGATCGCATGCACGCGGATGCCGTGTGGCCCGAGTTCATAGGCGAGGTAGCGGCACGACGCCTCCAGCGCCGCCTTCACCGGCCCCATCACGTTGTAGTTCGGCACCACGCGGTTGGCGCCGTAGTAGCTCATCGCGAACATCGCGCCACCGTCGCGCATCAGCGGTGCGGTGCGCTTCGCCATGCGGACGAAGGAATGGCAGGAGATGTCCATCGCCTTCGCGAACCCCTCGGCCGAACAGTCGAGCAGGCCACCCTGGAGATCGGCCTTCGGCGCGAAGGCGATCGAATGGACGAGGATGTCCAGCGTTCCCCATCGCTGCGCGATCAGGTCGAACACGGCGTCCAGCTCGCCCGCTGCCGCGACGTCGAGCGGTGCGGTGATCGCGGCCGAAAGTTCCTGTGCCAGCGGCTCGACATAGGGGCGTGCCTTCTCGTTCAGCCAGGTGATCGCCAGCTCCGCGCCGGCGGCCCGGAAGGCCTTCGCGCAGCCATAGGCGATGGAATGCTCGTTGGCGATGCCGACCACGAGGGCCTTCTTGCCGGCGAGCACCGGGCGGATTGCGTCGCTCATGCCAACTCCTCAGCGAACGGCGGCGGCGGGGCTGCCGCGCCGCGCCGCTGCGACCAGCGAGGCGACGGCGCAGGAGGCGAGGCGGGTGAGCAGCGAATCCGCGCGGCTGGTCAGGATGATCGGCACGCGCGCCCCGAGCACGATGCCGGCCGCGTCCGCGCCCGCGAGGAACGAAAGACTCTTGGCGAGCATGTTGCCCGCCTCCAGGTCGGGCACCACAAGCACGTTTGCGCGCCCCGCCACCGGCGAGACGATGTGCTTGATCGCTGCCGCCTCGGCGCTGATCGCGTTGTCGAGCGCCAGCGGCCCGTCCAGCAGCGCGCCGGTGATCTGCCCGCGGTCGGCCATCTTGCACAGCGCCGCCGCCTCGACCGTGGAGGCGACCTTCGGGTTCACGGTCTCCATCGCGCTCAGGATCGCGACCCGCACTTGCGGAAACCGCATCGCCTGCGCGAGGTCGATCGCGTTCTGCACGATGTCGGCCTTGTCCTCCAGCGTGGGCGCGATGTTCACCGCCGCGTCGGTGATGATGAGCGGATCGGGGTGGCCCGGCACGTCCATGACGAAGCAGTGGCTGATGCGCCGCGCCGTGCGAATCCCGCCTTCGCGCGCGACCACGGCGCCCATCAGCTCGTCGGTGTGCAGGCTGCCCTTCATCAGCGCCTCGGCGCGGCCGGCGGTGACCAGCGCCACCGCCTTCGCCGCCGCGTCGTGGCTGTGCGCGGCATCCACGATCTCGAACGGGCCGAGGTCGATCCTGGCCTTTTCCGCGATGGCGCGGATGCGCGCTTCCGGCCCGACGAGTGTGGGCTTGATCAGTCCCAGCCGCGCCGCCTCGACCGCGCCCTCAAGCGAGACGTCGTCGCACGGATGCGCAACCGCGGTCGGCACCGGCGGGTTCTCCCGGGCGGCGGCGACCAGGCGCTCGTACTTGTCGTGCCGCGCCGCGTGCTTCGCCCTGTGCTCGTCAGGCATCGGTGAACTCCGGCTTCGCCGCCGCGTCACCCTTCGCCGTGACCATGGCCTCGATCTCCGCGAGGCGCCGCTTGGCGTCTTCAGGCAGGGCGCCGCGGGCGCCTGCCATGCGGCGGATGATGTCGAGCACCGTGCGCCGCCCCGCCGCTTCCTTCGGCAGCAGCGCGGGAATTGCCTTCACCGCGCGCTGCGCATCGAGCCGCAGCAGCAGCGCCTGCTCGCGCAGCAGCTCCTTGAAGCGCGCGAAGTCGATCCGCTCCGCCGCCGGCCGTTCGGCGCGGATCGCCTGCATCAGCGTATAGCCGCGCTCGTCTGCGCCGCCCTCCGGTCCGCGGATGTAGATCAGTGCCCGCACGACCGCCTCCGGGGCGCCGCCGGTCTCGAAGTGCTGCACGAGCTCGCCGCGCAGCCGTGCCTCCGTCGCCTCGCGCAGCAGGTCGCGCTCGGCATGGATCGGGGTCGGCGTCTCGCCGACGCCGAGCCCCACCAGCGATTGCAGAAGCGGCGATCCATAGGCCGTGAGGAAGAACGCTTCGCTCATCATGTCGCGTGTGCGGCCCCAGGCCTCCAGCCAGCCGGTGATCGTCGAGGACGCGAGCCGCTCCATCGCCAGCAGCGGATTGTCCGCCGGCACCGGCTGGCGATGCGCGCGCACCGACTCCGCCAGCCCCTTGACCGGCGCCATGGCGGGATTCCTGTCGGAGAACGCCGCGAAGCGCAGCCGGTTCGGGTGCAGCGCGCGCGCTGCCTCGGCACTCTGCGGTGTCGTCATCATGCGCATGAACGGGGCGAGCACGCTGCGATAGAGGCCCAGATTGATCTCGGCCACGCGCGCCGCGGTGGCGAAGCGCAGGTCATCCTCGGTGGCATTGTTGCCCAGCGCACGGATGTCGTCGAGCCGGCGCGGCTCCAGGCTCAACAGGTAGCGGCCGTGGACGAGGTTGCGGTTGGCGGTGTTGGCATCGACCTCGGTGATGACCGCCTCGTAGAGCCCTGGCGGCAGAAGGTCGATCATGTCCATGCAGTTGATCAGCTCGTCGTGCTCCTTGCCCGCCACCTTGCCGGAGACGAAGATGCCGAGGTGCCCGATGCTCTGGTGCAGCGTGTAGACGATCGTCTGCCCGTTGGCCGCGATCTCCTCGTCCTTCGCGTACAGATCGGTGATCCAGCCGAGCGCCTGCTGCGGCGGCGTGATGTCGTCGCCCCAGGAGCAGAAGACGACGATCGGCGAGCGGATGTTGCGCAGGTCGACGCGCGCCCCGTCCGACGTGCGGATCTGGCCGGAGGCGAGCTTGTTGCCGACGAACAGGTTGTCGGCGATCCACTGCATCTCCCGCGCCTCGAGCAGCACGGGGCTGCCCCACCAGGTCTCGAAATCGAGGAAGCGAGCCGCCTCGGTGTCCACTTTCGAATAGAGGTTGTACGGCTTCTTCCAGTACGTGTTGGCGGGGTTCATCGACTCGAAGTTGGCGACGAGGTTCGCGCCGTCGAAGAGGCCGCTGCCGGTGTCGCCCGCAAGCGCGGTGAGCCATGTGCCGCCCAGCAGGCCGCCGAGATAGCGCATCGGGCTGCCGCCGCGCACGCCGGCCCAGTAGGAGAGGGGGGCGCCGGCAAGCACGATCGGGCCGAACAGGTCGGGCCGGATCGCGGCCGTCATCATGACCTGCCAGCCCGCCTGGCAGTTGGCGATGACCGCCGGCCTGCCTTCGGATTTCGGATGCCGGGCAATGACCTCCGCCATGAACGCCCCCTCGGCGCGGCAGACATCCTCGACCGTCTGCCCAGGGATCGGCGTTGGCCCGAAGCCCACGAAATAGCAGGGATGCCCGGCCGCCATCGCCAGGCCGATCTCGCTCTCCTGCTTCATCCCGCCGATGCCCGGCCCGTGACCGGCACGCGGATCGAACACGACAAAGGGGCGCTTCTCGGCGGCGGGCGTGGAGCCGTCCGGTGGCACGATGCGCACGAGGCCGTAGTTGACCGGATGCGCCAGCGTGCGCCCGTCCATCACCAGCTCCGTGGAGAAACCGAGCACGTGCGGTATCGGGCGCGACGTATGCTCGAAGTAGATGTTGCCGCGTTCGCGGAGGACATCGAGCGTGAGAATCCAACGCTGCCACGTGTCCACCCAATACTCGCCGAGCGGTCCGAGCGTGGTCGAGAGCGACATCATCGTCGGTGCGGTCGTGGACGTGCTGCTCACCGCGGCCTCCTTTCCAGCCCGCGACGGAATCCTCCTGTCGCGCAGGCAAGAGATTGCGATTTTCTCCGGCGCCGACCTTGACACAAATCAACGCGCTCTTCGAATGACACTATGTGGCGCGTCGATGCGCGGCGCTTGCTGTCATGCGTGCGGCGGACGAAATTGTCCTAAGTGGCAACCCGCCGAGGCGCGGTCAGGCACGCTGGCCCGTGCCGGGCGTCGCCACGTGCCGTCCGGCAGAGGCACCGCCGCCGAATGCTTGGGCGAGCGCCCAGATGACGGCAATCGTTGCGAGCCAGACCACGAGCTGCAATCCGTTCGGCTGCTCGGTGTAGCCGATCAGCGTGTGCAGCAGCCGGCCCACGAGCGAACTTTCCGCAAGCATGCTGGAGGTATCCCAGAGCGGCGCCTGCCAGACCTGCGCGAGTCCGCCTTGCTGGAGGAACGCCACCGCCTGCGCCGCCATGCCGGCGGCAAGCAGCGTGATCAGCGTGTTGGTCGCGGCGAACAGGCGGGCGACGGGGATCGCCAGCAGCCCGGCATAGATCAGCGCCGCCACGGCGGCGCCGGCCGCGAGCCCGAGCACGCCGCCCAACGCCACGTTCATGGCCGGGGCGCCGCTGCCCGCCAGCACCCCGTAAAGGAACAGCACCACCTCGCTGCCCTCGCGCAGCACCGCGAGGCCGATCACGACGGCGAGTGCGGCCGGCGGGCGCTCGCCGGCCGCGATGCGCGCGCCGACCGCGCGCAGCGACTGCGCCATCGCGCGCCCGTGGCGGGCCATCCAGACCGTGTGCCAGGTCAGCATGACCACGGCCGCGAGCAGCACCGCGGCGTTGAACAGCTCGGCGCCGCTGCCCTCGAACAGGGCCGCGATCTGCTGGGCGAAGCCGGCCAGCAGCAGCGCGCCGAGCACGCCCCCGGCGATCCCGCCGGCCACCATCCGCCCGCGCCCCGGCACGCCGCGCGTCGCCGCAAGAACGATGCCGACGATCAGGCCGGCTTCGATCACCTCGCGGAAGACGATGAGGGCCGCGGCGAGCATGGGCGCCTACTCGGCGATGATCACGCCGTGCGCGGTATCCTCGTGATACTCGCCCACGAACTTGTAGTGGCCGGGCTTCAGCGGACGGATGCGCACCATCGCCTCGCTGTGTCCCGCCACGACCTTCTCCACCTTGAGCGCGGAGGATTCGAACTCCTCCGCGGTCGCGTCGCGGTTGACCACGCGCAGCTCGATCGGCTCGCCAGCCTTCACCCGCAGCTCGGCCGGCGTGAAGGCGCGGCCCTCGATGACCAGCTCCAGCGGCGCGGCGACGGCCAGCGTCGGCGCGCCCGTGAGGGCGAGGGCAAGCAGCAGCGCATGACGGGGCACAGCAAGGGTTCCGCAAATTTGCGGTTGCGACTTATTCGCAAAACACCCTGCCGTCAAGCCCGCGCCGGGGTGTGCCGCGATCCGGTCAAAGAGCGGCGAGCACCGCCTCCGCACGGCTCACATCGAAGCCGCCGGGCGGCTCGACCGCCAGATGCGTCACCTTGCCGTCCTGTGCGATCAGCGCGAAGCGCTGGCTGCGTACGCCGAGGCCGCGGGCGATGAGATCGAGTTCGAGCCCCATCGCCTTCGTGAACGTGGCGGAGCCGTCGGCGAGCATCAGCACCGCGCCGTCGGCGCCGTTCTGCTTGCTCCACGCGCCCATCACGAACGCGTCGTTCACCGCCATGCAGGCGATGGTGTCCACGCCCTTGGCACGGATCGCCGCGGCGCTTTCCAGAAAGCCGGGAAGGTGCTTGGCGCTGCAGGTCGGCGTGAATGCGCCGGGCACCGCGAACAGCACGACCTTCTTGCCCTTGAAAATCTCGTCCGTGGTAATCTCCTTGGGCCCGTCGGCGGTCGGGGTCATCAACTTTGCCGACGGAATGCTGTCGCCCACCTTGATCGTCATCGCTGCGCGCCCTTCCCTGTGACGGTGCGGGCGGAGTCCTAGCGCCAAGTGCGGGGCGCTGTCACGCTGGGCGGAGGCGACTTGTTTTCGTCACGAATATGTCCAAAGTAGTGCATATGCCCACGACCAGCCCGCCCGCCCCGCCGCCCAAGCGCCCGCGCGCACCGCGTGCCCGGGCACGCACGGCCGTGGCGCGAGAGGGGGCGCGAGAGGCGGCGGGCGAGGCAGGGTTCACCGGTCAGTTGCTGATCGCCATGCCGACGATGGGCGATCCACGCTTCGCGCAGTCCGTGATCTATATTTGCGCGCACACTGACGAAGGCGCGATGGGCATCGTGGTCAACCGCCCGCTCGCCTCCCCGAGTTTCTCCGATCTGCTGACCCAGCTCGGCGTCGATCCGGTACCCCCTGCACGCTCCATCCGGCTGTGCCAGGGCGGGCCGGTCGATCACGCGCGCGGATTCGTTCTGCACACGGCGGACTGGACCGGCGACGGCAGCCTGCGCGTCGATGCGCAGACGGCACTCACCGCCTCGCTCGACATCCTGAAGGCGATCGCCGCCGGCGGTGGCCCGGCGCAGGGGATGCTGGCGCTGGGCTATGCCGGCTGGGGCCCCGGCCAACTGGAGGCGGAGTTCGCCCAGAACGCGTGGCTCTCGGTCTCGGCGGACCCGGCGCTGCTGTTCGACGACGAGCACGACACGAAATGGCGGCGGGCGTTCGCGAAGCTGCACGTCGATCCGCTGCTGCTCTCTCCTTCCGCCGGCCGCGCCTGACGCGCCCGGGGTTGCCCCGGGAGTTGTTGCTCGGGAGTTGTTGCCTGGGAGTCATTGCCCTCGGGAATTGCCGCAGGGGCGGAGACGTCCATCGCAAGCGACGCGGTGCAAGCAGGCGGACGCGGCGCGAGGAGGGCGACCATGACAGTGACGAAGCTGATGCGGCAGACGGCGCTGGTGCTGGCGGCGGCGGGCTCCGTTGCCGCCTGCGAGGGCGGGACGATCCCGACCTATTCGCCGGGCCTGTTCTCGCACGGCGGCTCGCTGGACCATAGCGCATTCCAGCAGGCGCCGATGAAGTCGGCGGGCACCTCGGCCCCCGCCACCGCCGCGACGCCCAGCGCGACCTCCGCCCCGACCGGGTTCCGCTCCGCCCCGGTGGCGCATGCGTCGTCCGTTGGTCGCGGCGGCGGCGGCAATGGGGGCGGAGGCGGTGGCGGCGGTGGGGGTGGCGGCGGAAGCGGCGGCGGCCGTTAAGTGGGCCGCAGTCACGACCGCGGATCGCGCGGACGTGAGCAATACAACAGCATTGTTATATCTGAATTTTTAGCACAGGCGGGTCTGGCGTTCGTCGTTTGTGTACCGACGTTCATGAGCGTGTCTGACGACGTCCCTTGATTGGAACCAACTGTTCCGATCGGGGACAAGGAGATCCCTCATGAAAATGATTCTGTTCATGGCGGCGTCGCTGATCGCGGCAACGCCCGCCCTTGCCTACTGCCCGCCGCCGAACGATCACGACAACGGCCCACCCGGAAGGCCGCTCGGGTACTACGTGGGCTCGGATTGCGGGAGCAGGCCGTGGGCGTACAACAGCAGCGCGCCCATCGTGAGCGGGTCCTGGGCAAGCCTGTACCATGACCCCAGCACGGCCTCGGCGACCCCGCCCGCAGGGCCGCGGACGAACTGATCGGGCGCCCCGCGCCCTACCAGCGGAGGGCGGGCAGGGTCGCCAGGGGCGCCAGGCCCGCCCGCCGCGCCATTGCTTCCGCCGCACCCGGCCCGGCGAGGGCGGCGCCGTGGATGCCGCCGAGCACCCAGGCCGCGTCCAGCCCGGCCGCGGCGGCGCCCGCGATGTCAGTGCGCAGCCCGTCTCCCACCGCGAGCACGCGCCCCTTCGCAACGCCCAGCGCGTCGAGCACCGGCCGGTAGATCGCCGGGTCCGGCTTGCCCACCCAGATCACCTCGCCGCCGAGCGTTGCGTAATGTTGCGCGAGCGCGCCGGCGCAGATCACCCGCTCGCCGCCGCGGATTACTTCCAGGTCCGGGTTTGCGCAGATCATCGGTAGCCCGGCCTCGCGGCAGGCGCGCAGCGTCGCCTCCCAAGGGCCGATCGCGGTCGGGTGGCGGCTGTCGTCGGGGCCGGTGTTGAGCACGAACGTCGCCGCCGCGGGCTCGGCCACGCTCTCGACGTCGAGCGTGTCGAACACGTTGCGGTCGCGCTCCGGCCCAATATGGAACAGCCGCCGGCCGAGCGCCGCGAACGCGGGGTCGCTGCGGTCGCGCAGCAGGGCGTGGGTGACCTCGCCGCTGGTCACGATGCCGTCGTAGAGGATGTTGCCGATACCCATCGCGCGCATGGCGGCGGCGGCATGGGCGGCGCGACGGGGCGCGTTGGAAAGCAGCACCACCCGCTTCGCCGCCGCGCGCAGCCGCTCCAGGCATTCGACCGCGCCGGGGTAGGGGGTCACGCCGTCATGGATGACGCCCCACAGGTCGAGCACGAACCCGTCGTAGCGCGCGGCGAGCGGCGCGAAATTCGTCAGATGTTCCATGTCAGGACCCCAGATCGGCGCCGATGGCGGCGACGACACTGGGGAAGCCGTCTTCGTCGAGGGCGGCGAGCAACTCGCGCTTCAGCCGCGGAATGAGCGCCGGGCCGTGCAGCGCGAACCCCGTGTAGAGCTGCACGAGGCTGGCGCCGGCGCGGATCTTCTCCAGCACCTGCCGCCCGGTGGCGATCCCGCCGACGCCGATCAGCACCAGCCGCCCGGCCGCGAGCCGCGCGACCGCGGCGAGCATCGCGGTGGAGGGCGCGAACAGCGGCGCGCCGGAGAGCCCGCCCGCCTCGCCCGCGTGCCGGGAGCGCAGCCCGCCGGGGCGGGCGAGCGTCGTGTTTGCCACCACCAGCCCGGCGACGCCCGCTTCCACGCTCAGCGCCACGATCGGCGCGAGGTCGGTCGCGGCAAGGTCCGGGGCGAGCTTGATCAGCAGCGGCGGGTGGTGCGGCACCGCCGCGCGGATCGCCTCCAGGATGCCGCCCAGGCGCGCCGCGGCCTGCAGATCGCGCAACCCAGGCGTGTTCGGCGAGGAGACGTTGATCACCACGTAGTCGGCGTGCGGCGCCACGGCCGCGACCAGGGCGGGATAGTCGCGCTCCGGCACCGCGCCCTCACGATTCGGGCCGACATTCGCGCCCACCGGCACCCCGCGCGGGCGGGCGGCGAGGTGGCGGACGAAGGCCGTGATGCCGGCGTTGTTGAAGCCGAGACGGTTGATCACGGCGCCATCCGCCTCCAGGCGGAAGATGCGCGGGCGCGGGTTGCCCGGCTGCGGCCGGGGCGTGACCGTGCCCGCTTCGAGAAACCCGAAGCCGAGGCGCATCAGGCCGGGCAGCGCCACCGCGTTCTTGTCGAACCCGGCGGCAAGCCCGATCGGGTTCGCGAAGCCCAGCCCCAGCGCGCGGACGGCGAGGCGCGGATCGTCCGCCGCGGCGGGCGCCCGGCCACGCCGCAGGCGCAGCGCCCTGAGCGCGATCGCGTGGGCCCGCTCGGCATCGAGGCGGCGCAGCAGCGGCATGGCGGCGGCGGCGAGCATGGCGGCTTCCTGCCGCAGCGGGGCGCTTGCGGCAAGCACGCGGCGCGGGCACATCCGTCGGCATGTGGCATGAGCCCTACCTGGAGACCTGCTGCCGCTCGGCGCTGCAGCGGCTGCACCTCGCGGGCGCGGTGGGCCGGCCGGACGGGCTGAAGGACGGGCCGTGCCTCGCCCGCCTCGCCGAACGCGGGCTGGTCCGCAAACGCGCCGACGGGCGCTACGAACTCACGGATGCGGGGCGGACGCGGCATGCCGCCGAGGTGCTCCGCGCCGCCGCCGGCGGCTGAGCAGCCGGCCGCCCGCCGCGCGGTCGGCGGCCAGCACCAGCAGCGCCACGCCAAGGTCGCAGGTCAGCACCAGCGCCGTCGCGTCCATCGGGTTTATCAGCGCCATCCCGGCGGCGGTGAGGGCGGCGACGGCGAGCGCGCCCATGGCCACCGGCCCGGTTGCATGCAGCCGCCGCGCGTGGCGCAGCATCAGCGCCATCGCAACCGTCATCGGCACGCCCGAGGCGATCAGCAGTTCGAAGCAGAGCGGACCCGGCCCCATGTACGGCCCGCCCGGTGCCGGCCACAGCCAGCCGGCGAGGCAGCCCCCGCTCACGGTCAGCAGCCAGAGTGCCGCGGCCGGAACCGGCAGCAGCAGCCAGGCGCGCGAGCGGTCGGGCAAGCTCGCCTGGAACGCGGCGACCGCCGCGAGCACGCCGGTCGCGACCGCGCCGCCCAGGAACAGCCATTCGCGCGCCCGTGCGAACCGTGCCGCAAAATTGTCGGCGAGCCCGTAGACCAGCACGAGCGCACCGATCACCGCCGCCGCCAGCAGCAGCCACAGCGCCGCGCGAACCGCCGGCGCGCGCAGCGGGCGCACCGGCTCGGCTTCGGCCACCAGGCGGTCGATCAGGTCCGTGGTCGGCGTCATGGCGCGTTGCCCAGCAGCGCGCGCAGCCGGGCCAGGCCGCGATGCGTCGCCACCTTCAGCGCCGCCACCGTCATCCCGCTCACCGCCGCCGCCTCCTTGAGCGACATCTCGCGCAACTTCAGCAACTCCAGGGCCGTCCGCTGGCCCGGCGGCAACTGGCTCAGCGCGCCGGCGAGGGCAGCGCCGCCGTCCAGCAGCACCGTCTCATTCGTCGGCGGGGCTGCAATGGTTTCGTAGCTTTCGTCAAACACCACCTCGCGCGCCGCCCGCCGCCGGCCGGCACGCCGCCGGTCGGAGAGCCGATGGCGCGCGATGCCGAGCAGCCAGGGCTTGAACGGGCGCCGCGGGTCGTAGACATGGCGCATCGCATGCAGCGTCAGCAGCGTGTCCTGGACGGCATCCTCGGCCTCCACGGCATCGCGCAGCGCGTGCCGCGCCACCGCCCGCAGATAGGGAACGATCTCGCTGAGCAGGCGCCGATACGCCGCGCGGTCGCCACCCTGGGCCGCTGCCATCAGCGCCGACCAGGCGCCGGGCCCGGCTTCCTCCTGCGGCATGCGGTTCTCCCTTTGCCTTCGGCGGTGGGACACCGGACAGGCGATGGCGTTACGGGGCCGCGTAACCTTCCGCGGGCGAGTGGCGAACTCCTTCGCACCGGCCCGCTTCCGGGCCGGCCGCATAGGGAGCGTCATTTTATGACCCGAAGCCTTGCCACCGCCACCCTCGTCGCCGCAATCGGGCTCGCGGCCACCCCCTTCGCCGCCAACGCCGCCGCGCCCGCCGGCAGCGAGAAGTGTTTCGGCATCGCTGCCAAGGCGATGAACGACTGCGCCGCCGGAGCGCATTCCTGCGCCGGCCAGTCGACCATGGCCCGCGACCCCAAGAGCTTCGTCTATCTGCCGAAGGGCGCGTGCGGGAAGATCGCCGGCGGCAAGCTGTCCGCGACCTGAGGCTGGCGCGATGGCCGCGGTCCTGCCCGGCCCGGTCCCCGCTGCGGCGGGGATCGGCCTGCGCTTTCCCCACCACCGCGCGGTGCTCGATGAGCGCCCGGCGGTCGGCTGGATGGAGGTGCATCCGGAGAATTACTTTGGGGGCGGGGCTGCGGTCGCCGCGCTCGAGGCCGTGCGGCGCGACTGGCCGGTAACGCTGCACGGCGTCGGCCTCTCGCTCGGCAGCGCCGAGGGGCTGGATGCGCGCCACCTCGCGCGCCTCGCCGCGCTGGCCGCGCGCATCGAGCCCGGCCTGATCTCCGAGCACGTCGCGTGGAGCGTCGCCGGCGGCAACTACCTCACCGACCTGCTGCCCCTGCCGATGACCGAGGAGGCGCTGGACGTCGTCTGCCGCAATGTCGAGACCATGCAGTCCGCGCTCGGCCGGCAGGTGCTGGTGGAGAACCCGTCGAGCTACCTGCAGTTCGCGCACGCGACGATTCCCGAATGGGAGTTCATGGCGGCGGTGGCCGCGCGCACCGGATGCCGCGTGCTGTGCGACGTCAACAACATCGCGGTCTCCGCCCACAACCACGGCTTCGACGCGGATGCCTATCTGCGCGCGCTGCCGGTGGGTGTGGTGGGCGAGATCCATGTCGCCGGGCATGCGGTGCGCCCGCTCGGCGACGGCCGCACGCTACGCCTGGACGATCACGGCTCGGCGGTGTCGGCGGAAGTGTGGGGCCTGCTCATGACCGCGCTCGCGCGGTTCGGGCCGGTGCCGGTCTTGGTCGAGTGGGACACGCGCATCCCGCCGCTGGGCGTGCTCGCGGCCGAAGCGGCGCGGGCGCAGGTGCTGATCGAGGAGGCGGGGCATGCTCGCGCTGCGTGATCTGCAAGGCGACTTCGCCGAGGCGCTGCGCGGCGGGCGTGCGAGTCCGCGGCTCGCGGCGCTGATCACACCCGACCTCGCGCGGCTCGACGTCTATCGCAACACGGCACGCACGGTCGCGATCGAGGCGCTGCGCATCGGCTTCCCGGCAACGGAAGCGATCGTGGGCGAGGAATTCTTCGCGCTGGCGGCAGCGAAGTTCTGGCGAGTGCATCCGCCGCGCGAAGCCTGGCTCGGCGCGTGGGGCGACGAGCTCGGCAATTTTCTCGGGCGCATGCACGCGGCCCGCGCGGTCGCATATCTCGCCGACGTCGCGCGATTCGAGCGGGCGCTGTCGCGGGCCGCGAATGCGGCCGACATCCCCGCGCTCGATGCCGCCTCGCTCGCCTCGGTGCCACCCGAGCAACATCCGCGGCTGCGCTTCACCCCACACCCGTCGGTCACACTGCTGCGCCTGCGCTATCCGGCCGATGCGATCGCGGATGCGGTGCGGGCCGGCGACGATGCGGCGATGGCGGCGATCGACCTCGGCAGCGGCCCTGTCCATCTGCTCGTGCATCGCGCGGGGGGTGAGGTCGTGGCCGAGCGCATCGGGGCCTCGGCGTGGCGCTTCCTGCGGGTCCTGTTCGCCGGTACGCCGCTGGGCGAGGTGCTGGCCGGGGCACCGGCACGGCTGGACGCCGCGTCGATGCTCGCGGCACAATTCGCGCGCGGCCGGCTCGCCGCCGCAGCGGTAAAGGAGCGCGCGCCATGCGACGCCTGATCGCCGGCATCGTGGCCGTGCTGGATGCCGTGCCCTATGCGCTGCTGGCGCTGCCGCTGCGTTTGGCGGTGGCGGTGATCTTCTGGAACTCCGGCATGGTGAAGCTCGCCGACTGGAGTGCCACGGTCGCTCTCTTCACGGACGAGTATCGGCTGCCGCTGCTGCCGCCGGTGCTCGGCGCGTATATCTCGGCGACGATCGAGCTTTCCACGCCGCCGCTGCTGGTCCTCGGCCTGCTGACGCGCCCGGTGGCGGCGGTGCTGCTCGGCATGACGACGGTGATCGAGGTGTTCGTCTATCCCGAGGCGTGGCCCACCCACATCCAATGGGCGGCGATGCTGCTGGTGCTGCTCTGCCGCGGTGCCGGCGCCTTTTCGCTGGACGCGCTGCTGGCGTGGCGGTTCCGGCCGGCGCGGACGTAGGGGGCGGGGAATCTGACGCCGCGCCCGGGACGTCCGCATGCCGTCGGCGTCGGATTGCGCCGCCGAGTTTGAGCGGTTGACACACCCATAGCCGGGTGGTTATCGGTTAGACCGATCACCGTCGAGTTATGCGTGCGATGCCGGCTGCCCATGACGTGCTGTTCGCGACTTTGGCCGACCCCACCCGGCGCGGCCTCTTCGAGCGTTTGTGCCATGACGGCGAACAGACGGTGCATGCGCTGACGGCGGGGGCGGGTGTCTCCCAGCCGGCCGTGTCGAAGCACCTCGGCATCCTGAAACAGGCTGGCTTGGTGCGCGACCGCCGCGAGGGCCGTGAGACCCACTATAGCGCGCGGCCCGAGGCGCTGGCGCCGCTGGCTGACTGGACCGGCAGGATGACCGCCTTCTGGCGCAGCCGGTTCGGCGATCTCGAAGACCTACTCAAGGGGATGGACCAATGACCGAGGCATCGAGCAAGACCCGATCCGTCATCATCGAAAGGGAATTTCCCCATCCGCCGGAACGGATCTGGCGGGCGCTGACGCAGCCGCGGCTCATCGAGGAATGGCTGATGAAGAACGATTTCCAACCCGTGCTCGGGCATCGCTTCGATCTGCGCGGGGACTGGGGCTCCGTGGCCTGCAAGGTTCTCGGCATCGAGCCGAACCGCACGCTGGTCTATAGTTGGGAGGGGAATGGCCTCAAGAGCGTTGTCACGTGGACGCTCGTCCCCTCGGGGGCGGGCACGAGCCTGCGCATGGAACAGTCGGGGTTCGAGACCGGGCAGGAGCAGTTCTATCAGGGCGCGCAGGCCGGTTGGCCTCGCTTCCTCGCAGCACTGGAACAGGTCGTGGCGCGAGTGGGCTGACGCAGAGGGGGCCGCTCAACGAGGAAACTCCTTCGCCGCGCCGCGCCGTCGTGCTGATGTCGCGGCGCGGGGAGGAGTGACGATGACGGCTCGGCGTGCGGTTCTGCTCTTGCTGCTGCTTCTGGGGCCGGCGCTACCGGCCGCGGCGCGCGCCGCCGCGCCCGCCACCCCCGCGACCGGCTGGCCGCACACGCAGCGCGTCGATCACGCGACCGTCGTCATCTATCAGCCGCAGGTCATCTCCTGGCCCTGGCGCACCAAGCTCAATGCCCGCGTCGCCCTTGCGGTCACGCCGGACGGCACCCGGCAGCCGGTACTGGGGACGATCGAGATTTCCGGCTCGACGACGACCGATCTCGCGACGCGGCTGGTGACACTCACCGACCTGAAGCTCACCGCCTCGCACTTTCCCACCCTTGCGACGCAGACCGCGGAGCGGTTCGACGCGCGCATCAGCGCCGCGCTGGCGGCGATGCCGCCGAAGCGCATCCCGCTCGACACGGTGCTGATGAGCCTCGCGCAGGGGGAGGCGGCGAAGCCCGCGCCGGTCGCGACCGACAACGCGCCGCCGGTGATTTTCTACAGCGCCCGCCCCGCGCGCCTCGTTGTTTTCGACGGCGCACCGGTGCTGGTGCCGGCGGGCCAGAGCGGCCTGGAATACGCGGTGAACACGAACTGGGACGTGTTCTTCGATCCGCTGCACGGCACCTGGTTCCTGTTGGACAGCACCGGCTGGTTCGGCGCGCAGGCGGTCGGCGGGCCGTATACGCCGACCACCAGTCTGCCGGCGGCGTTCGAGACGCTGCCGCCCGGCGCGAACTTCGAAGCGGTGCGCAAGGCCCTGCCGCCCCGCGCCGCCCCGCCGGCTGCGGCCCCCACGATCTTCGTCAGCACGAAGCCCGCGGAGATCATCGTGACCCAGGGTCCGCCGGTCTTCGGCGCGATTGCCGGCACCGCACTGCAGGCGGTGCGCAACACGACCTCCGACCTGTTCCTCGATACGGCAAAGGGCCGGTTCTACTATCTTGTCTCCGGCCGCTGGTTCGCGGCACCGGGGCTGGAGGGGCCGTGGCATTTCGCGACGCCCGAGCTGCCCGCCGATTTCGCCCGCATCCCGCCCGGCGATCCGGCCGCGCGCGTGCTGGTCTCCGTCCCCGGCACGCCGCAGGCGCAGGAGGCGGTGATCGCGGCGGAGATCCCGCAGCAGGCGACGCTGAAGCGCAGCGAGGCCAAGCTCGTCGTGCACTACGCCGGCCCGCCGCAGTTCCAGCCGATCCCCGGCACGCCGATGACCTATGCCGCGAACACGAACCAGGCGGTGATCGCGGTCGAGGGCAAGTATTACGCTTGCTATCAGGGCGTGTGGTTCGTGGCACCCTCGCCGACCGGTCCCTGGGTTCTGGCGGCCTCGGTGCCGGAGGTGATCTACACCATCCCGCCCACCAGCCCGCTGTACAACGTGACCTATGTGAAGGTGTACGCGGCGGCACCGGCCATCGTGACCTACGGCTACACGGCCGGTTATATGATGGGGTTCGTCAGCGCGGGCGTGGTCGTCTACGGCACCGGGTACTATTACCCGCCGGTCGTGGTGCCGGGGCCGGTGCCGGCCTATTTCCCCTATCCGTATTCATACGCCGGCAACGTCTACTACAACTCCGCCACCGGCGCCTGGGCGCGAGGCGGGGCCGTCTACGGTCCCTATGGCGCCGCCGCGGCGGGTGCGGCCTACAACCCGGCGACGGGCGCCTATGCCCGCGGCGGCGAGGTGTACGGCCCGTACGGCGGCGCGGGCGCCTGGTCGGCCTACAACCCGGCCACCGGCACCTACGCCCATGGCAGCGCCGCGTGGGGCCCGAACGGCGGCACCGCCAGCGCGAGCTTCGCCAATCCGCGCTACGGCGTCTCCGGCAGCACCACGCAGAGCGCCAACGCCTATGGCCACTGGGGTTCCAGCGTGGTGAGCACCCCGACCCAGACCGTGCACACCGCGAGCGAGGGCAACGCGCGCGGCACCGTCGGCGCGTTCTCGAGCAC
>JAFKFJ010000144.1 GCA_017307335.1 Alphaproteobacteria bacterium
GTCTCGCCGCTGTTCGCTGGCAACGCGCTCACCCTGCATGGCACGCCGCCGGACGCGCAGGGGCGGGTCGCGCTCTGGGCGGCCAATGATACCGGGGGGCTCGCGATGCGGGCGGAGGCGACGATCCGTGCAGACGATTCGGGAGTGAACGAACGATGACGACGAACTGGGAAATCTATGCACTGCGCTACGGCAGGCACGATCGGCCGGCGCGGGAAAACTTCATGCGCACGCCGGATCCGCACGATGCGCCGATGCCGATCGAGTATTTCATCTGGCTGCTGCGCAGCGAGGGCCGCGAGATTGTCGTCGATACCGGCTTTTCGATGGAGACGGCCGCGCAGCGCGGGCGCAAGCTGACACGGCCGGTAGCCGAGGTGCTGCGGCGCATGGATGTGGACCCGGCTCGGGTGCGCGACGTGGTGGTGACCCACCTGCACTACGACCACGCCGGCAATCTCGGCCTGTTTCCTGCGGCCCGGTTCCATCTCCAGGACCGCGAGATGGCCTTCGCCACCGGCCGGCACATGTGCGCGGGCTGCCTGCGGCATGCGTTCGAGGTCGAGGACGTGGTGGCGATGGTGCGCGCGCTCTACGGCGGACGCGTCGAGTTCCACGACGGTGATACCGAGATCGCGCCCGGCGTCACGGTGCACCGGGTCGGCGGCCATACCGACGGGTTGCAGATGGTGAGCGCCACCACCGCGCGGGGGCGCGTCGTGCTCGCGAGCGACGCACTGCATTTCTATGCCAACGTCGAACAGGATAACCCGTTCCCGATCCTGTTCGACCTCGGCGCGATGGCGCAGGGGTGGCGCAAGGCATGGCGCCTCGCCGACGACGATCAGTCGCGAGTCATCCCCGGGCACGATCCGAGGGTGATGCTGCAATTTCCGTTGCTGCCTGGCAGTGACGGCGAGGTCGCCTGCCTGCACCTGCCGCCGCATGCGCCGGCATCCGCCTAGGGGGGAGGAACAGCATCGTGAGCGACGATCGCGTGGTGGGCTTCATCGGCCTTGGCCAGATGGGCCTGCCAATGAGCCGTAACCTGATCGCGGCGGATTTTTCCGTGCGCGGTTACGACCTTGCCGAGCCGGCGCAGGCCGCGTTCGCGGCCCAGGGCGGAACGCTCTGCGCGAGCGGCGCGGCGGCAGCGGAGGGTACGGACATCCTGATCACCATGCTGCCGAACAGCGCCATCGTGCGCGCAGCCCTGCTCGGCGCGGACGGGGCGGCGGCATCGCTGCGCGACGGCGCGCTGGTCGTCGACATGAGTTCCTCGGCGCCGCTGGAGACGCGTGAGCTGGGGCGTGAATTGGCCACGCGCGGTATCGCGTTGATCGACGCCCCGGTCTCCGGCGGCGTGCGGCGCGCAGTCAGCGGCAAGCTGACGGTGATGGCGGGCGGCGCGGCGGCTGACATTGCGCGGGCGCGGCCGGTGCTGGACGCGATGGCCGCGACGGTGTTCGCGGTCGGCGCGCTCGGCGCCGGTCACGCGGTGAAGGCGCTGAACAACTACGTCTCCGCCGCCGGCCTCGCCGCCGCCTGCGAGGCGTTGCTGGTCGGCCGCGCCTTCGGGCTCGATGAAGCCGTGATCGTCGATGTGCTGAATGCTTCGACCGGGCGCAACAATTCCACCGACGTCAAGCTGAAACCATTCGTGCTCTCCGGCAGCTTCGACGCCGGGTTCGCGATGGCGCTGATGGCGAAGGACATCCGCACCGCTGCCGACCTCGCGGAACGGCTGGGCAGCGACATGCCGGGCCTGAAGCGGGCCGCTGCCCTGTGGCAGCGCGCCTCCGCCGCACTCGGAAAGGATGCAGACCACACCGCAATCTATCGCTTCCTCGCCGATCGGCACGACGACGTGGACTGAACGTCGCTCGCGGTCACCTGCGCGAGGCTTGACTTGACGCGCACGGCGGGGCGGCGCACCGATTGGTCGCACACGCCGCTTCGTTCTATTGAGGTGACGACCGACGACCGGGTGATTGCGCCGCGCACGTGCACTCGGGCGCGAGGACGGGAGCGTCTTGCCTCGAGAAGCCGCAGCCGCGCGTGCACCTGCCCAGTGCCTGTGCGTACCCGGCGGTGTCACGGGGCCGAAGGCCGTCTTTCGTTCAGGTCCGGACATAATGGCACGCCGTTCGCACAGGAGGACGAGGACGGCGCGCGCCCCGGCTCCGGGCGATGTCGGCGAATCGCAATGACTGTGTCGAGCAACAGGCTCAAAGGGGGACGAATGTCGGATACGCAGAAAGGCACCGGCGGGGTCGCCAGCGCGATCACGCGGCGCTCGGCGCTCAAGGTCGGCGCGGGTGCGCTCGTGGGCACGCTCGCTGCGCCGCACGTGGTGCGAGCGGCAACGGTCGATGTGGCGTTCACCGAGGCCGTGCACAATCTCGGCTACATCGACCTCTATGTCGGCCAGCACGCCGGCTATTTCGAGAAGCAGGGTATCCACCTGAACGTGAGCGCGGCCGGCGGCGACACCCAAGCCTTCGCCGCCGTGCTCGGGGGCTCGGCATTGTTCGGCATCGGCGACCCGACGATGGTGCCGATGTCGGTGGAGAGCGGTGGCCCGGGGCGGGTCGTGGGCACCGTCGTGCAGCGCGCACACTATTTCGGCGTCTCAAAAAATGTCGGCCCAATCACCGAACCGAAACAGTTCAAAGGCCTGACGCTGGTCACCTCGCCCGATCCCAACACCAACTACAGCGTGACCAAGAAGATCCTCACCGAGAACGGGCTGGTGATCGGCAAGGACGTGAAGATCCTGCAGGTCAATCCGGGCACCGAGATCGCCGCCATGCTCGCCGGGCAGGCGGACGTGGCGATCGCCTACCAGCCGGGCGTCGCGCAGGCCGAGGATCAGGGTGCGAAGATCGTCTTCGACTTCGCCACCTATATCGGTCCGTTTTGCAACACCGGGATCATGGTGCTGGACCAGACCATCAAGAGCAAGCCGGAGATCGTGCAGGCGCTGTGCAACGGGTTCGAGATGGCGATGCGCCGCACCTACGGCGATCCCGCCTATGCCAAGGAGATCGCGAAGAAGGAGTTTCCGGAGCTGCATCCCGACGTGGTCGAGCGCGCGATCGAGGCCGAGCTGAAATACAAGATTCCCGCCCAGACCGTGCCGGTCGATCCGAAGCAGTGGGAGAACCTGATGAAGATGCAGGTCTACCTGAAGAACATCAAGGGCATGACGACCTTCGCGCAGATCGTGGACAACAGCTTCGCGGACAAGGCAGCGAAGCTCGGCTGAGATGCCGCAGGGCGAAACCGTG
>JAFKFJ010000145.1 GCA_017307335.1 Alphaproteobacteria bacterium
CTCGGGCACGCGCCTGCTGGTGGAGCTGAAGGCGGTCGACGGCGCGTGGCCACTGGCCGGGAGCGCGGACCTCAACCCCCCGCTCGGCCTCGGCGCCGCGCTCGCGGGCGCGGGTGACGCCTTCGGGGCGGTCGCGGACCCGCTCGTCTTCCAGCGGCTTGGCGTCGCGCCGGGTGCCACGGTGCGGCTCGGCGACATCAATGTCGTGCTGCGGTCGCGGCTGGAGCGGGAGCCGGATCGGGTGGCGGGCGTGGCGTTCCTGGGGCCGCGGGTGCTGGTCGCCACCGCGGCGCTGCCGGCGAGCGGGCTGTTGCAGCCGGGCAGCATCGCCGAGCACCGGCTGCGCGTGATGCTGCCCGCCGGCATGACCGCGCCGGCGGCGGTGGCGGCGCTGCGTGCCGCGTTTCCCGGCACCGGCTGGCGCATCCGCACCCCGGCCGAGGCGGCGCCTGGGATGGCGCGGTTCTTCGCCCAGACCGGCCAGTTCCTGACCCTGGTGGGCCTGACGGCGCTGCTGGTCGGCGGCATCGGGGTCGCGAACGGCGTGCGGGCGTGGCTGGAGGCGCGGGCGCACGGCATCGCCACCCTGCGCTGCCTCGGCGCCTCGCCGCGCCTCGTGCTCGCCGTCTGCTTCCTGCAGGTGATGGCGCTGGCGTTGCTGGCGGTGGTCGTGGGGGTGGCGGCCGGCGCGGCGCTGCCGGCGCTGGCCGCGCCGCCGCTCGCCGGGCTGCTGCCGGTGGCGCCGCGGCTGGGTCCGTTCCCGGCGCCCCTCGGTCTCGCCGCGGCGTATGGGCTGCTCACCGCGGTGAGCTTCGCCCTGCCGCCGCTCGGGCGGGCGATGCGGCTGTCCGGCGCGGCCCTGTTGCGCGGCCCCGACGACGCTGCATCGGGGCGGTTGCCGCCACCGTTGCTCGGCCTCGCCGCCACGGCGGCGGCGGTGCTGGTGGGCCTGGTGGTGGCCGCGAGCCCCGATCCGTGGTTCGCCCTCGGCTTCTGCGGCGCGGCCGGCGCGGGCCTCGCGCTGCTGTACGGCGGCGGCGCGGCGCTGATGGCGCTTGCGGCACGGCTGCCGGCGCCGCGTCGGGCCTGGGCGCGGCTCGGCCTCGCGAACCTCCACCGGCCCGGCGCGCCGACGCCACTGCTGCTGGTCTCGGTGGGCCTGGGCCTCGCGACGCTCGCGGCGGTGGCGCTGGTCGAGGGCAACGTGCGCCGCGACCTCGCCGCCGAGCTGCCGGCGCGGGCGCCGAGCCTGTTCCTGATCGACATCCAGGCGGCGCAGGCGGAGGCGGTGCGCCGGATCGTGCAGGCGACGCCGGGCGTTGAAGACTTCACGGCGGTGCCGAGCCTGCGGGCGCGCATCGTGGCGCTGAACGGCGTGCCGGCGGAGCGCGCCAAGGTCAGCCCCGACACGGCCTGGGCGCTGCGCGGCGATCGCGGCCTGACCTACGCCGCGACGGTGCCGGAGGGCTCGCGGCTGGTCGCCGGCGCGTGGTGGCCGCCCGGCTATGCCGGCCCGCCGCTGGTCTCGCTCGATGCCGGGCTGGCGCACGGCTGGGGCGTCGGCGTCGGTGGCGTGGTGCGGGTGAGCGTGCTCGGCCGCGAGCTCGACCTGCGCGTGGCGAGCCTGCGCGAGATCGCCTGGGGCACGATCGGCCTCAATTTCACGCTGGTCGCGAGCCCGGGCCTGCTGGAGCGCGCGCCGCATACGGTGATCGCGAGCCTGCGCGCGCCGCCGGCGGCGACGGCGGCCGTGGTGCGGGCGGTGACCGACGCCTGTCCCAACGTCTCCGCGATCGCGGTGGATGAGGTGCTGGCGGCGGTCGCGGACCTGCTGGGCAAGGTGGGCGCGGCACTGGCGGCGAGCGGGTCGGTGGCGCTGGTGGCGGGCGTGCTGGTGCTGGCTGGCGCGGTCGCGGCGGGGCAGCGGCGGCGGGTGCGCGAGGCGGTGATTCTCAAGACGCTCGGTGCCACGCGGGCGCAGGTGCGCGCCGCGTGGCTGGTGGAGTTCGGCATGCTCGGGCTCGCGGCCGGCGTGCTGGCGGCCGCGATCGGCGCTGCCGCGAGCTGGGGCGTGCTCCGCTTCGCCATGCATGCCGACTGGACGTTCCTGCCCGCGCGTCTCGTGCTGACGGTTGCCGTGTCGCTGGCGCTGATGCTGGCGGCTGGATATGTCGGAACGGAGGTGGCGCTGCGCGCGAAGGCGGCACCGCTTCTGCGAAACGACTAGACGGGCGTGTAACCTGGGTGCGGCAAGCTGAATCCGCCAGCCAGCCAACGCCGATTTCGCTTGATCGCTAGGCCGCGCACCCCAAGATAGCGGCGTACAGGGCACAGCGCCCAAGAGGGGAACTCACGACAATGGCTCTCAGTCCCGAATACCGGACCTATTCCGGCGCCCGCGTCGAGCAGAGCGCGGCGGTCCTGGATGCGGGTCTGCGCGCATACATGCTGCGCGTCTACAACTGGATGGCGTCCGGCCTGGTGCTCACCGGCATCGTGGCCTACGTCATCGCGAACACCAACCTGATCAACGCCTTCTACCCGCTGGTCGAGACGCCGACGGGCATGCGCCACGTCGCCGGGCCGCTCGCGTGGATCGCGATGATCTCGCCGCTCGCCTTCGTGCTGGTGCTGAGCTTCGGCGTCAACCGGCTGTCGACGCGCGCGGTGCAGGGGCTCTACTGGGCGTTCTGCGTCGCGATGGGCGCGAGCCTGACCAACATCTTCCTGATCTACAGCGGTCAGAGCATCGTTCGCGTCTTCTTCATCACCGCCGCGACGTTCGGCGCGATGAGCCTGTGGGGCTACACGACACGCACCGACCTGACGCGCTTCGGCAGCTTCCTGATGATGGGCCTGATCGGCATCATCATCGCCGGCCTGGTGAACATCTTCATCGGCAGCGCCGGGCTGCAGTTCGCGATCAGCATCATCGGCGTGCTCGTCTTCGTCGGCCTCACCGCCTACGACACGCAGCGGATCAAGGCCGACTACGTCCAGTACTCGTACTCGTACGGCTCGGAAGTGGCCGCGCGGCGCAGCGTGTATGACGCGCTGAGCCTGCTGCTGAACTTCATCAACCTGTTCATGCTGCTGCTGCAGCTGACCGGCAACCGCAACAGCAGCAGCTAGCTGTCGCTACCAAGGAGGTTGTTCCTGCTGAGCCGGCTGATCGGAGGCTTTCCGCCGAGGGCGGCGTGGGGTCTGCGGCTGTTGTAGTCGCAGAGCCAGGTTGGCATGGCGGCGGCGCGATCGGCCGAGGTGTTGAAGGGGGCG
>JAFKFJ010000250.1 GCA_017307335.1 Alphaproteobacteria bacterium
CACCGGGATGCCGTCCATCGCGAGGCGTTCGGCCAGCGCCTGTTCGATCTTCACCATCGCTTCGCGGCGGTTGCCGAGTGTTCGCTTGATGCGTCGGCCCGAGGCGGAGGCGATGGTGGCACTGAACACGATGCTGGCCGAGGATGGCGCCAGCATCGAGGTCGCGGCCCAGCAGGACGGCGGCACATTGCTGCTCGCGAGCCTCGGCAGCGGTGCGGCCGGCGAGCCGGCGGGGTTTCACCCCCGCCACGCCGTGCGCCTCGGCGCCGGCGCTTCGCTCACGCTGCTGGAAGTGGCGCTCGGTGAAGGCGCCTACCTCCACAATCCGGTGATGGAGATCACGCTGGAAGCGGGCGCGACGCTCACCCACCTGCGCCTGCAGGACGAGTCCGCCGCCGCGTTCCACATGGGCACGCTCTATGTCGCGGCCGCCGCGGGCGCCAGCTATGACAGTTTCTCCCTGAACCTCGGCGGGCGGCTGGCGCGCAGCGAGGTGCACGCGCGCCTCGGCGGCGAGGGCGCCATCGCGCATCTCAACGCCGCGCAGCTCCTCGCGGGCACCCAGCACGCGGACTTCACGACCGTCGTCACCCACGCGGCCGTCGCCTGCGCCTCGCGCCAGACGGTGAAGAACGTGCTGGCCGGGCGGGCGCGCGGCGTGTTCCAGGGGCGGATCGAGGTGACGCGCGGCGCGCAGAAGACCGACGGCTATCAGATGAACCAGGCGCTGCTGCTGAGCCCGGACGCGGAGGCGAACAGCAAGCCGGAGCTTGAAATCTTCGCCGACGACGTGAAGTGCAGCCACGGCGCGACGGTGGGGGCGCTGGACGGCGAACAGCTCTTCTACCTGCGCAGCCGCGGCATCCCGGAGGCGGACGCGCGGGCGATGCTGGTGCGCGCGTTCCTGGCCGAGGCGCTGGACCCGCTCGCGCACGAAGCCGGCCGGGCGATGCTGGAGGCGGCGGTGGAGCGCTGGTGGGAAAGGCAGGCGGCATGAACGTGACCACGCGCCCTTCGGTGTCCGACGCGGCGGTGCTGGATGTCGCGCGCATCCGCGCCGAGTTCCCGATCCTCGGCCAGACGGTGCGCGGCAAGCCGCTTGTCTATCTCGACAGCGCCGCCAGCGCGCAGAAGCCGCGCGCCGTGATCGACGCCATGGTCGGCGCCATGGAGACGCAGTACGCGAACGTGCACCGCGGCCTGCACTGGATGAGCGAGCGCACGACCGACGCGTACGAGGCCGCGCGGGCCGCCGTCGCGCGCCTTATCAACGCGGCCGATGCGGCCGAGGTCGTGTTCGTGCGCAACAGCACCGAGGCGATCAACCTCGTCGCCCACAGCTTCGGGCGCGGCGTGCTGCGGCCGGGGCAGGCGGTGGTGGTGTCCGAAATGGAGCACCACAGCAACTTCGTCCCGTGGCAGATGCTGCGCGACGCGCACGGCATCGAATTGCGCGTGGCGCCGATCACCGAGGCGGGCGAGCTGGACATGGCGGCGCTTGAACGCCTGCTCGGCGATGGCCGCGTGGGCCTGGTCGCGATCACGCATATGTCGAACGTGCTCGGCACCTACACGCCCGCCGAGCGGATCGCGCGGCTTGCCCACGCGCATGGCGCGCGCGTGCTGTTCGACGGCAGCCAGGCGGTCGTGCACCGCCGCATCGACGTGCACGCGATCGGCGCCGATTTCTACGCCTTCACCGGCCACAAGCTGTACGGCCCGACCGGGATCGGCGTGCTGTGGGGCCGGCGCGAGCTGCTGGAGGCGATGCCGCCCTTCCTCGGCGGCGGCGACATGATCAGCAGCGTCAGCATTGAGCGCAGCACCTGGGCCGGGGTGCCGCACAAGTTCGAGGCCGGCACGCCGGCCATCCTGGAGGCGATCGGGCTCGGCGCCGCCGTCGGCTTCGTCGAGGACATCGGCTACGAGGCGATCGCCGCGCATGAGGCGAGCCTGACCGACCACGCGCTCGCCCGGCTCGCGGCGATCGAGGGCGTGCAGGTCATCGGCCGCGCGCAGGACCGCGGCGGGGTCATCAGCTTCACGCTCGACCGCGCCCATCCGCACGACATCGCGACCCTGCTAGACCGCCAGGGCATCGCCGTGCGCGCCGGGCATCACTGCGCGGAGCCGCTGATGCACCGGCTGGGCGTGTCGAGCACGGCGCGCGCGAGCTTCGGCATCTACACGACGCATGCCGAGATCGACGCGCTGGCGACGGCGCTCGCGCGGGTGCGGGAGTTCTTTGCGTGATGTTCGACGATCTGCGCGATCTCTACCAGGAAGTGATCCTCGACCACGGCCGCCGGCCGCGCCACGCACGGCGGCTGGAGGTGTTCGACGCCACCGCCAAGGGCGACAACCCGATGTGCGGCGATCGCGTGCAGGTCTGGGTGCATCGCGACGCCGACGGGCGCATTGCCGAGACCGGGTTCGAGGCGCGCGGCTGTGCCATCAGCGTCGCCTCGGCGGACCTGATGGCGGAGGTCGTGAACGGCCGCTCGGATGAGGATGTGAAGGCGCTCGCTGAAAAGTTCCGCGATCTGGCGCGCACTGGCACGACGGATGCACAGACCGATGCACAGGACGAGGCGTTGGAGCGGTTGCGGCCGCTCGCTGGCGTGCATGAATTCCCCTCGCGCGTGAAGTGCGCGACCCTGCCGTGGCACGCGCTGCTGGCGGCGCTGCAAGGACGATCGGAGGCGAGCAGTGAATGATCAGGTGACGCCGACGCCGCTGCACGCCGCCTGGACCCCGGACGGCGAGGCCGGCATGCAGGTGAGCGAGGATGCCGTGATCGGCGCGTGCGCGAGCGTGTACGACCCGGAAATCCCGGTGAACATCTATGAACTCGGCCTGGTCTACGCGATCGACATCGACCCGGACGGACGGGTGCACGTGGAGATGACGCTGACCGCGCCGGGCTGCCCGAGTGCGCAGGAGCTGCCCGATCAGGTGCGCGAGGCGGTGATGGCGGTGCCGGGCGTGCAGGACTGCGACGTGGAGGTGGTGTGGGACCCGCCCTGGGACCCCAGCCGGATGAGCGAGGATGCCCGCCTCGCGCTCAACATGTTTTAGGTGCCCCGATGAGCACGACCGTCAATTCGAACAAGCCGCGCCGCGCCCTGCCGCCGCTGATGTCGCTCAGCGAAAGTGCGGCCGAGCGGCTGGGCGCGCTCTATGCCAAGGGCCAGCACGGCAAGCTGCTGCGTGTCAGCGTCGGCACGAAGGGATGTTCGGGGCTGTCGTACCGGATGGACTGGGTGGATGCGCCCGGGCCGGGCGACGAGGTCATCACCGACCGCGGCCTGACGATCCTCGTGGACCGCAAGGCGAGCCTGTTCCTGATCGGCACGGTGATGGACTACGAGACGAAGCCGCTCTCGGCCGGGTTCACCTTCACCAACCCGAACGAGAAGGGCCGCTGCGGCTGCGGCGAGAGTTTTCACGTCTGAGCGGCACGCCCGAAGACGCTGACGCTCTCGAGCCGCGCCGACCAGCGGAACTGATCGACCGGCACCGCCGATAGCAGCGTGTAGCCGGCCGCACGCAGCACCGCGGCGTCGCGGGCGAGCGTCGCCGGGTTGCAGCTCACGTAGATCACGCGCGCGACGCCGCTTGCGGCGATCTCCGGCATCGCCGGCGCCGCGCCGGCATGCGGCGGGTCGAGCACCACGGCGCCACATCCCTTCAGCTCCGCGGCCCGCAGCGGCTGGCGCGCAAGGTCGCGGCGGTGAACGGTGATCCGGCCGGCCAGGCCCGCGCCGTTGGCCGCGGCCCCGAGGGCGGCGGTTGCCGTGGGGTCGCCCTCGAAGGCGGCGACGCGGACCCGGGCCGCGAGCGCGAAGGTGAGGGTGCCGCACCCGGCGTAGAGTTCAACCACGCGGGCGCCCCCCGGCAGCCGCTCGGGCAGCGGCTCGGGCAGCCCGGCGAGGGCGGCGGCGACGATGGCTGCCTCGCCCTCGCGCGACGCCTGCAGGAAGGCGCCGGGCGGCGGCGCGACGCTGATGCCGCCCAGGCGTGTCACGGCGGGACGAAGCTGGCACGCGGTCTCCGGCGCGGCGGCGCCCCGTGCCCAGGCGATGCGCGGCATGCCGTGCCCGGTCGCGAAGGCCGCAAGCCGCGCGCGATCAGGGGCGGTCAGCTCGCCGTCCGTGCGCAGCAGGAGATCGGGGCCGGAGTCGAGCAGGTTGGCCATGACCGAACCCGCGCGCTGCAAACCGGCGAGCCGCCCGAGCAGGGCGCGCAGCGGCGCGAGCAGGGCGGCGAGGGCGGGGTGCAGCACCGGGCATTCCAGCAGGTCCACGACCTCCGCCGCCCGCTGGCGGTGCAGGCCGAGCAGCACGCCGCCGCCGCGGCGCCGCGCTGCCAGGTCCATCCGCCGCCGCCCGCCGGGCGGGGTGCGCGCGAGCGGCGCGACCGTCGGCGCGTAGCCGGCGCGGCGCAGGGCGGCTTCGAGCAGGCCGGATTTCCAGGCGGCGTAAGCGGCGTCGTCCCAATGCTGCAGCGCGCAGCCGCCGCAGGCGCCAAAATGCCGGCAGGGCGGCACCACCCGGGCGTCGCTCGCGGCCAGGATCGCCGTGGCCTCGGCCGCCCAGCCTTCGCCGCGTCGGACCAGCGGATGGGCCCGGACGGTCTCGCCGGGCAGAACGCCGGGCAGGTAGAGCGTCGTGCCGTCGCCGAGCCGCGCCGCCCCGTCGCCCTCGGCGCCGACGCGCTCGATGCGGACGTCCTGCGGCGGCGGCGGCGCGTGCCCGCGCGTCAGTTGCCGAATGCCGAAATCCCGGTCTGCGCGCGGCCGAGGATCAGCGCATGCACGTCGTGCGTGCCCTCGTACGTGTTGACCGCTTCCAGGTTCAGCACGTGGCGGATCACGTGGTACTCGTCGGCAACCCCGTTGCCGCCGTGCATGTCGCGCGCCATCCGCGCGATCTCCAGCGCCTTGCCGCAGGAATTGCGCTTGCACAGGCTGATCATCTCCGGCGTCGCGCGGCCCTCGTCGAGCAGCCGGCCGACGCGCAGCACCGCCTGCAGCCCGATCGCGATCTCGGTCTGCATGTCGGCGAGCTTTTTCTGGATGAGCTGCGTGGCGGCGAGCGGGCGGCCGAACATCATGCGCTGCATGGTGTAGTCGCGCGCGGCCTGCCAGCAGAACTCCGCGGCGCCAAGCGCCCCCCAGGCGATGCCGAAGCGGGCGTTGTTCAGGCAGGAGAACGGGCCGCGCAGGCCCTTCACGCCCGGCAGCACGTTCTCCGCCGGCACGAACACGTCCTGCATCATCACCATGCCGGTGACGCTCGCGCGCAGCGAGAACTTGCCTTCGATCTTGGGGGCGGTCAGGCCGGGTGTGTCCTTCTCGATCAGGAACCCGCGGATGTCGCCGGCGTCGTCCTTCGCCCAGATCAGGAACACGTCGGCGACCGGCGCATTGCTGATCCAGGTCTTCGCCCCGTTCAGCACGAACCCGCCATCCGCTGCCCGCGCGCGGGCGCGCATGCTGGAGGGGTCGGAGCCGGCATCCGGCTCGGTCAGGCCGAAGCACCCCACCCACTCGCCGGTGCGCAGGCGCGGCAGGTAGCGGTCCCGCTGCGCCGGCGAGCCGAACGCCGAGATGGGGTACATCACCAGCGAGGACTGCACCGAGAAGGCGCTGCGATAGCCGGAATCGACCCGCTCGATCTCGCGCGCGATCAGCCCGTAGCTGACATAGCCCACGCCCGCGCAGCCATGGGTGTGCAGCGTGGCGCCGAGGAAGCCGAGGCGCCCCATCTCCTCCATGATCGCGCGGTCGAAGCGCTCGTGCCGGTGCGCCTCCAGGACGCGCGGGAACAGGTTCTCCTGGCAGTAGGCGTGCGCGGTGTCGCGGATCGCCCGCTCGTCCTCGGAAAGCTGGTCGTCGAAGCGGAGCGGGTCCTGCCAGTCGAACCCGGGCGGGCGCGCTGGCGCGCGATCCTCGGCAGCACTCATGCGGCGTTCTCCGCATCCTCCGGCGCGCGGGGCGCGGCACCACGCCGGGCCCGGGCCGGGACGAGCATGAAGGCGGGCACATCGCCGCCGAAGCCGATCACCGTCTCCCGCTCCGGCGCATCACGCTCCGCGCCACCACGTCCCGAGGCGCCACGTCCCGAGGCGCCGCGGCCCGATGCGGCCCGATCGGAGGCGGCCCGATCCGGAGCGGCGCGGTCGGCACCGGCACGGTCCGGGGCGCCTCGCTCCGCCCCCCCGCGCGAGCGCGAGGACCGCCGGGGCGGCGGCGCTGCGGCCGAAGGGGCATCGGCGGCAGAAGCGGCGGCGGGCTGTGCGGCCGGCGCCGGCTTGGCGCGCGACGATGGGGCGGCCTTGGCCCCGCGTGGCTTCGCCGCCGACCGTCCCCGTCCGCGGCGGCCGGATCGCCCGTCCTCCTCGGCCCACTCGACGGGATCGAGGCCGGGGATGGCGATCCGCTCGATCGGGGTGCGGATCAGCTTCTCGATCGCCTCCACCGCGCGCTGGTCATAGGGGGTCGCGAGCATGAAGGCGCGGCCCTCGCGCCCCGCCCGCCCGGTGCGGCCGATGCGGTGCACGTAGTCCTCGGCATGGACCGGCACGTCGAAATTGAACACGTGGCTCAGCCCGCCGATGTCGAGGCCGCGGGCGGCGACATCGCTGCAGCAGAGCAGCGCGAGCTCGCCGCTCTTGAACCGCTCCAGCGTCGCGAACCGCAGCGGCTGCGTCATGTCGCCGTGCAGCGCGCCGACATTGAAGCCGTGGCGCTGCAGGGAACGGTGCAGCACGTCCACGTCACGCTTGCGGTTGCAGAAGATCAGCGCGTTCTGCACCTCCTCCGAGCGCACCAGCCGGCGCAGCGCCTCGCGCTTGTCGTGCTCGGCGACCAGGGCCATGCGCTGGGTGATGGTGGTGGCGACCGAGGCCGGGCGCGCGACCGAGATCTCCTTCGGGTTCTGCAGGAAGGCATCGCCGAGGCGGCGGATCTCCGGCGCCATCGTGGCGCTGAAGAACAGCGTCTGGCGATTGTGCGGCAGCAGGCCGACGATGCGCTCGACATCGGGGATGAACCCCATGTCCAGCATCCGGTCCGCCTCGTCGATCACCAGCAGGCGCACATCGGTGAGCAGCAGGCCGCCGCGCTCGAACATGTCGATCAGCCGGCCCGGCGTCGCGATCAGCACATCGACGCCGCGGTTGAGCGCGTCGCGCTGGTCGGCGAGGCTCTCGCCACCGATCACCAGCGCGTGGCTGAGCTTCAGGTACTTCCCGTAGCTGACGAAATTCTCGGCGACCTGCAGCGCGAGTTCGCGCGTCGGCTCCAGGATCAGGCTGCGCGGCATGCGGGCGCGGGCGCGGGAGCCGGAGAGGATGTCGAGCATCGGCAGGGTGAAGCCCGCGGTCTTGCCGGTGCCGGTCTGGGCCACGCCCATCACGTCGCGGCCCATCAGCACCACCGGGATCGCCTGGGCCTGGATCGGCGTCGGCGCCGTGTAGCCCATGTCGGCGACCGCGCGCAGCACCGGATCGGAGAGGCCGAGCGCCGCGAACCCGTCGGCGGCCGGCGCGGCGGGTTCCTCCTGCGGCAGCGGGGCCGCGTCGTTGAATTCCTCCGCGCCGGCTGGCGCGGGGTCGGGGAACGGGATGGTATCGGTCAAACGGGCATGCTTTCCCTGCGGCGGCGCTTCGGCACGCCAACAGCGCGCCAAGCTGGCGCGCTGTACCGCCATATCTTGAAACGCCTTGCCGAAGTCAAGGTTGGCCTGCTAGCGGCGACGGCATCGTGGGTGCCGCGGCGCCTGCGAGGCAGCGCGCATCCGCGCTGCTGCATGGTATGGTGGGGCAGGAACCTGTCCGCAAGGGGAGTTTCGCGCGATGGCCACTCCTTCCGAGGCCGTGCCGTGGTGCGTGCTGGCCATGGCGGCCCTGGCCGCACTGGCGCTGCCCTCGCCCGCGCACGCCTGGTGGCGCGGTGGCGTCTGGATCGGCTTCCCGCCGATCGCGCCCTACTACTACTACCCGCCGCCGGTCGTGTACGCGCCGCCACCTGCGGTCTATGTGCCGCCGCCGGCCGCCTATGCGCCGCCATCGGCCGGGGTGTCCTGCTACGCGGGCGCCTATATCTGCCCGCTCGATGCGCCGGCGCCCATCGGGGGCGCCTGTTCCTGTCCCACCAATACGGGCCGCATCGGCGGCCGCGTCGGCTGAGCGCGCAGGAAGGGGCCACCGGGGGCGAGTTCCTCGCCCAGGGGCCCGCGCCGATCGAGGACTACGCCTTGATCGGCGACTGCACCACGGCGGCCCTCGTCAGCCGTGCCGGCGCAATCGACTGGCTGTGCTGGCCGCGGTTCGACAGCCCGTCCTGCTTTGCCGCCCTGCTCGGCGGCCCCGAGCATGGCACGTGGCGCATCGCGCCGGAGGACCCGGCGCCAAGCGTCGAGCGGCGCTACATCGACGGCTCGATGGTGCTGGAGACACGGTTCACGACGGGCAGCGGCGAGGTCGCCCTCATCGACTTCATGCCCGTCGGCAACCACGGCTCGGCCGTGGTGCGGCTGGTCGAGGGGCGGCGCGGGCGCGTGGACATGCGCATGGGGCTCGCGCTGCGCTTCTTCTATGGCAGCGCCGTGCCCTGGGTCACGCGCCTGCCGGACGGCAGCGGCCTGGTCGCCATTGCCGGGCCGGACATGGCGGTCTTGCGCACCCCGGTCGCGCTGCAGGGCGAGGGGTTCACCACCGCCGCATCCTTCACGGTGCACGAGGGGCAGACGGTGCCGTTCGTGCTCAGCCATGGGCCCGGCCACCTGAAGCCGCCGAAGCCGGTCGACGCGCGCGCGGCGCTGACCGAGACGCAGCGCTTCTGGTCGCGCTGGTCGCGCCGCTGCGTGGCGCGCGGCCCGTATGCGGATGCGGTGCGGCGCAGCCTGCTCACGCTGAAGGCGCTGACGTACCATCCGACCGGCGGCATCGTCGCGGCGGCGACCACAAGCCTGCCCGAGCAGCTCGGCGGCCCCCGCAACTGGGACTATCGCTTCTGCTGGCTGCGCGACGCGACGCTCACGCTGCTCGCCTTCATGCACGCCGGGTATTTCGAGGAGGCGCAGGCCTGGCGCGACTGGCTGCACCGCAGCATCGCCGGGCGCCCGGACCAGGTGCAGATCATGTACGGCCTCGCCGGGGAACGGCACCTGCGCGAGTGGGAGGTCGACTGGCTCCCCGGCTACCAGGGCGCCCGGCCGGTCCGCATCGGCAACGCCGCGCATGACCAGCTCCAGCTTGACGTCTATGGCGAGGTGATGGACGCGCTGCACCAGGCGCGGGCCGGCGGGCTCGCGGCGCCGCCGGAGAGCTGGGACCTGCAGCGGGCGATGCTGGAGAACCTGGAGGCCGTCTGGCAGCAGCCTGACGAAGGCATCTGGGAGGTGCGCGGCGGCCGCCAGCACTTCACCTTCTCGGCGGTCATGGCCTGGGTCGCGCTTGATCGCTCGGTGCGCAGCGCCGAGACCTTCGGCCTGCCCGGGCCGCTCGACCGCTGGCGCGGGCTGCGGGCGGAGATGCACGCGCGCATCTGCCGCGAGGGGTTCAACGCCGAGCGCAACAGCTTCACCCAGGCGTTCGGCTCCAAGGCCCTCGACGCCAGCCTGCTGATGATCCCGCTGGTCAATTTCCTCCCGGCCACCGATCCGCGCGTGCTGGGGACCGTCGCGGCGATCGAGCGCGAGCTGCTCGCCGATGGGTTCGTGCGCCGCTATGACACCGGCACCGGCGCCGACGGCCTGCCGCCCGGCGAGGGCGCGTTCCTCGCCTGCAGCTTCTGGCTCGCCGACAACTATGCCCTGCAGGGGCGGCGGAGTGACGCCGAGGCGCTGTTCGAACGGCTGCTGGCCCTGCGCAACGACGTCGGCCTGCTGGCCGAGGAGTATGATCCGGCGACGCGCCGGCAGGTTGGCAACTTCCCGCAGGCGTTCAGCCACGTCGCGCTGCTCGGCACGGCGATGGCGCTCGGCAACGGCGGCCCGGTGCGGACGCGCGCCGCGCGCTGAGGCCGGGCCGTTCCGGGTGGCCTTGTGTCGCGGGCCGCCTTGTGCAAATCAGCACCCCAATGTCGATGGGGAGGCATCCGGGGTGACCGACCCCATCCTGGAAACCAGTGGGCTGACTCGCGAGTTTCGCGGCTTCGTTGCCGTGAACGAGGTCGATCTGCGCGTGCAGCGCGGCACGATCCATGCGCTGATCGGCCCCAACGGCGCCGGCAAGACCACCTGCTTCAACCTGCTCACCAAATTTCTCCAGCCCACGCGCGGCACCATGCGCTTCGAGGGGCGGGACATCAGCGGCCTCGCCCCGGCGGCGGTGGCGCGGCTGGGGCTTGTGCGCAGCTTTCAGATCTCGGCCGTGTTCGGCAACCTGACGGCGCTGCAGAACGTGCGCCTGGCGCTGCAGCGCGCGCGGGGCGGCAGCTTCGACTTCTGGCGCGCCGAGACCGTGCTCAATCGCTACAACGGCCGCGCGCGGGAATTGCTCGATGCCGTCGGCCTCAGCGAGTTCGTCGATACGCCCGCGTCCCAGCTCGCCTACGGTCGCAAGCGCGCGCTGGAGATCGCCACCACGCTCGCGCTCGAACCGAAGATGCTGCTGCTCGACGAGCCGACCGCCGGGATGACGCACGGCGATGTCGAGCGCATCGTCGCCCTCATCCGCCGCGTGCGGGAAAACCGGACGATCCTGATGGTCGAGCACAACCTCTCGGTGGTGGAGGGGCTGTGCGACACCATCACCGTGCTCACCCGCGGCCGCGTGCTGGCGGAGGGCGACTACGCCACCGTCTCGCGCGACCCTGAGGTGATCACGGCCTATCTCGGCAGCGACGCGGCAGGGGCGGTGCATGGCTGAGCCGATGCTGCAAGTGCGCGACCTGCATGCGTGGTACGGCGAGAGCCACATCCTGCACGGCATCGACTTCGACGTGGCCGAAGGCGAGGTGGTCACGCTGCTCGGCCGCAACGGCGCCGGGAAGACCACGACGCTGCGCTCCATCATGGGCCTGGTGTCACGCCGCACCGGCAGCATCCGCTATCGTGGCGCCGAGATCATCGGCGAGCGCTCCGACCTGATCGCGCGCCGGGGGATCGCGCTCTGCCCCGAGGAGCGCGGCATCTTCGCCTCGCTCTCGGTCGCGGAGAACCTGGTGCTGCCGCCGGTCGTCGCCCCCGGCGGGCTCGACCTCGCAACACTGCACACGCTGTTTCCCAACCTTCAGGAGCGATCGCGCAGCCAGGGCACAAGGCTCTCGGGCGGTGAGCAGCAGATGCTCGCGATCGCGCGCATCCTGCGCACCGGCGCGCGCCTGCTGCTGCTCGATGAACCGACCGAGGGGCTCGCGCCGGTGATCGTGCAGCAGATCGGCCACACGATCGCGGAGATCAAGGCGCGCGGCTTCACCGTGCTGCTGGTCGAGCAGAACTTCCGCTTCGCCTCGACCGTCGCGGACCGGTACTACGTCGTGGAGCACGGCCGGGTCATCGACATGATCCCGAACGCGCAGCTTGAGGCCAACATGGACAAGCTGCACCAGTATCTCGGTGTCTGACCATCGCAGGAGGACGCAGATCATGCCGTTGACCCGCCGCGCGCTGATCGGAAGCGCCACCGCCGCCGCTGCGGCGCTGTCGGGCCGCCCCGCGCGGGCGCAGGCGCCGGTGCTCAAGATCGGCGTGCTGACCGACCTTTCCGGACCGTACAAGGATATCGGTGGTCCGCTCTCCGCCGACTGCGCACGCCTCGCCGCGGCCGATTTCGGTGCGGCGGCGAAGGGGCTCAACGTGCAGTTCGTCAGCGCCGACCATCAGAACAAGCCCGATGTCGGCGCCGGCATCGCGCGCCAGTGGTTCGACCGCGACGGCGTGGACGTGATCCTTGACGTGCCCAACTCCGGCGTCTCGCTCGCGGTCTCGGGCGTCGCGAAGGAGAAGAACAAGATCTTCCTGGTCAGCAACGCCGCAAGCTCGGATCTCACCGGCAAGGCGTGCAATCCGAACACGATCCACTGGACCTACGATACCTGGATGCTGGCGCACGGCACGGGGGCCGCGCTCGTCAGATCCGGCGGCACCACCTGGTACTTCATCACGGCCGACTATGCCTTCGGGCATGCGTTGCAGCGGGACACGACGCAATTCGTGAATGCGGCCGGCGGCAAGGTGCTCGGCGCCACCAAATATCCCTTCCCCGGCACCAACGATTTCTCGAGCTTCCTGCTGCAGGCGCAGGCGAGCGGGGCGAAGGTGGTCGGCTTCGCCAACGCCGGCGCCGATACCGTCAACAGCATCAAGCAGGCGAAGGAGTTCGGGATCAAGCAGACGCTCGCGGGGCTGCTGGTCTTCATCTCCGACGTGCACGGCATGGGATTGCCGGTCGCGCAGGGCCTCGTGCTGTCGGCCACGTTCTACTGGGACCTGAACGACCGCACCCGCGCCTTTTCCGAGCGGCTGCGCGCGAAGGTTCCTTCCGTGCGGGCCGGCATGGGCCACGCCGGGAACTATTCCAGCACGCTGCACTACCTCAAGGTCGCCGCCGAGATGGGCGCGGCGCAGGCGAAGGCGAGCGGGGCGGCAACCGTCGCGCGCATGAAGGCGATGCCGACCGACGACGACGCCTTCGGCAAGGGGTCGGTCCGCGAGGACGGCCGCGCGCTCCATCCCTGCTATCTGTTCCAGGTGAAGACGCCGGACGAGAGCAAGAAGCCCTGGGACTACTACAAGCTGCTGGCGACGATTCCGGCGGACGAAGCGTTCCGCCCGCTCAAGGACGGCGGCTGCCCGCTGGTGAAAAGCTGAAGAACCGAGGTAACGTCATGCGACTTTCGCGCCGCACCCTGCTTGCCGCTACCGCTGCGGCGGCCGCCCAGCCGGCGTTCCGTGCCCGTGCGCAGGACGCCGGCACGATCCGGATCGGCGTGCTCAACGACCAGTCCGGCCCGTATCGCGACACGGGCGGCCTGACGTCGGTGATCTGCTGCAAGCAGGCGGTGAGCGAGTTTGCGGCGCAGGGCTTCAAGGTCGATGTCATCATGGCCGACCACCAGAACAAGCCCGATGTCGGCGCGGGCATCGCGCGGCAATGGTACGACCGCGACGGCGTGGACATGATCCTCGACGTGCCGACCTCCTCGGTCGGTCTCGCCGTGGGCGCCGTCGCCAAGGAGAAGAACAAGGCGTATATCAATGTCGGCGCGGCGACCACCGACCTCACCGGCAAGCAGTGCGCGCCGTGCATCGTGCACTGGTCCTACGACACCTACATGCTGGCGAAATCGACCGGCGGCGCCACGGTGCGCTCCGGCGGCACGAGCTGGTACTTCGTCACCGCCGACTACGTGTTCGGCCATCAGCTACAGCGCGACGCGACCCATTTCGTCGAGGCGGCGGGCGGCAAGGTGCTCGGCTCCTCAGCTTATCCTTTCCCGGGCACGAGCGACTTCTCCAGCTTCCTGCTGCAGGCGCAGGCGAGTGGCGCGAAGGTGCTCGGCCTGTGCAACGCCGGCGCCGACACCGTCAACAGCATCAAGCAGGCGAAGGAGTTCGGCGTGAACATGCGCCTCGCCGCGATGCTGATGTTCATCACCGACGTCAACGCGCTCGGCCTGCAGACCGCCCAGGGCCTCACGCTCACCGAGAGCTTCTACTGGGACCTGAACGACCGCACCCGCGCGTTCACCAACCGGGTACGGCCCAAGACGCCGAACAACTGGCCCAACATGATCCACGCCGGCTGCTATGCGGCGACGCTGCACTTCCTGAAGGCCGTGCAGGCGCTGGGCGTCGCGGAGGCCAAGCGCAGCGGCACCGCCATCGTCGAGCGCATGAAGGCGATGCCGACCAACGACGACTGCTTCGGCAAGGCGCATATCCGCGAGGACGGGCTGCTGATCGTGCCGAGCTACCTGTTCCAGGTGAAGACGCCGGCCGAGAGCCACGGCAAGTGGGACTACTACAAGACGCTCTCCGTCACGCCGGCGGATCAGGCCTGGCGTCCGCTCGCCGAGGGCGGCTGCTATTTCGTGAAGAGCTGAGCTGATACCCGCGATGGTGACGATCTTCGGCAAGCCGCTGATCCTTCTCTACGGGCAGCTCACGCTCGGGCTGATCAACGGCGCCTTCTATGCGCTGCTGTCGCTCGGCCTTGCCGTGATCTTCGGCCTTCTCAACATCATCAACTTCACCCACGGCGCCCTGTTCATGCTCGGCGCCTTCACCACCTGGGCGCTGCTAAACTATGCGGGAATCGGCTACTGGCCGTCGCTCATCCTCGCCCCGATCATCATCGGCGCGCTCGGGCTGGTGATCGAGCGGGTGCTGATCAAGCGCATCGCCGGCCTCGATCATCTGTACGGGCTGCTGCTCACCTTCGGCCTCTCGCTCATCATCGAGGGGCTGATGCGCAACCGCTTCGGCTCCTCGGGCGTGCCGTACGAGATTCCGTCCGTGCTGCAGGGCGCCACCAATCTTGGCTTCATGGTGCTGCCCCGCTACCGGGCCTGGGTGGTGGTCGCTGCCGTCGTGATGTGCTTCTTCACCTGGCTGCTGATCGAGAAGACGCGGCTCGGCGCCACCCTGCGCGCGGCAACCGAAAACGCGCCGCTGGTCCAGGCATTCGGCGTCAACGTGCCGCGTCTGGTCACGCTGACCTATGGCGGCGGCGTGGCTCTGGCGGCGTTCGCGGGCGTGCTGGCGGCGCCGATGAACTCGGTCAACCCGAACATGGGCTCGAACCTGATCGTCGTGGTCTTCGCGGTGGTCGTGATCGGCGGCATGGGCTCCATTCTCGGCTCCATCCTGACCGGATTCGGCCTCGGCATCATCGAGGGCCTGACCAAGGTCTACTATCCGGAGGGTTCGGCCACGGTGATCTTCGTCGTCATGGCGCTGGTGCTGTTGCTGCGACCGGCCGGGCTGTTCGGCAGGGCCACCTGATGTTCGCTTTCACGCGCGCGCAGGCGATCGCTTTTGCCGTGATGGTGGCGCTGATCCTGGTCGCGCCCACGGTGCTCTATCCCGTGTTCCTGATGAAGGTGCTCTGCTTCGCGCTGTTCGCCTGCGCGTTCAACCTGCTGATCGGCTATGTCGGCCTGCTGTCGTTCGGCCATGCCGCGTTCTTCGGCATGGGCAGCTACATCGCCGCCTGGACGGCGAAGAACTGGGGCCTCTCGTCGGAACTCGCGATCCTTGCCGGCGGCGGCGTCGGCGCCATCCTGGGCGTCGTCACCGGCTGGCTCGCGATCCGCCGCCAGGGCATCTACTTCGCCATGATCACGCTGGCACTGTCGCAGATGGTCTATTTCTTCTGCGTCGAGGCGTCGTTCACCGGCGGCGAGGACGGCATCCAGCAGGTGCCGCGTTCGCCGCTGTTCGGCGTGATCCCGATGCAGTCCGACATGTCGCTCTACTGGCTCGTCGCGGTGGTCTTCCTCGCCGGATTCCTGCTCATCCACCGCATCATCCACTCGCCGTTCGGACAGGTGCTGAAAGCGATCCGTGAGAACGAGCCGCGCGCCACGTCGCTCGGCTACCGGACCGACACGTACAAGCTGGTGGCCTTCGTGCTCTCCGCCGCGCTGGCCGGCGTCGCGGGGGCCACGAAGTCGCAGGTGTTCGGTATCGCGACGCTGACCGACGTGCACTGGTCGATGTCCGGCGAGGTGGTGCTGATGACGCTGCTCGGCGGCATCGGCACCGTGTTCGGGCCGGTGCTGGGCGCGCTGGTGTTTGGCAGCCTGGAGACCTATCTCGCGCAGTTCGGCGACTGGGTGACGGTGACGCAGGGCGCGATCTTCGTCGCCTGCGTGCTGGCGTTCCGCCGCGGACTGATCGGCGAGCTGGCGGGGCGCCTCGGCCTGACCCTGTAGCATCGGCCCGGCGCGGTGTAGCCTGCCGCGCCGATGCCCACCCAAGCGTCCGCGAAGCCCGGCCGCCTGCGCCCGGAGGTCCTGTTCCGCCCTGGCTCCGTCGCCCTTGTCGGCGTGGCGGCGGCGGAAGGCGCGCTGGTGCTGGCGAACCTGCAGGCGGGGGGCTTCGCCGGCCCGATCCTGACCGCCGAGCCCGAAACCGTCGCGGACCTGCCGGCCGTGCCCGATCTCGCGATCGTGTGCGCCGAGGGTGCCGCGGCGGCAGCAGCGGTCATGGCGCTCGGCCGTCGCGGGGTGGGGGCGGCGGTGCTGATCGGCGACGTCCCCGAGGCGCGGGCTTTGGCGCAGCAGAGCGGGGTGCGGCTGCTCGGGCCGGCCTCGTTCGGGCTTGCCGTGCCCGCGATCGGGCTCAACGCCACCGCGGGCCATCTGAAGCCGGCGCCGGGCCGGGTCGCGCTGGTCGCCCAGTCGGTCGCGGTCTGCCGCGCGGTGCTCGACTGGGCGGGGCCGAACGGCATCGGGTTCAGCCACGTGGTCGGCATCGGCGCCGGCGCCGATCTCGGGTTCGAAGCGGTGCTCGACTGGCTGAGCCGCGATCCCGACACCGGCGCGATCCTCATCGGCATGCGGGCGCTCGCCGATGCGCGGCGGTTTCTCTCCGCCGCGCGGGCCGCGGCACGGCTGCGTCCGGTGGTGGCGCTCTACGCCGGCTGGCGCGTCCGCGACCCGAGCGGCACCGCCGAAACCGCCCTGATCGCCGCGCTTCGTCGCGCCGGGGTGCTCGGCGTGCCGAGCCTCGGCGACCTGCTGGCCGCCGCGGAAACCCTCACCCGGGCGCGCCCGGCGCGCGGCGAGGCGATCGGGGTGGTCGGCAACGCGCTCGGGCCCGCCTGGCTCTCGGCGGACGCCGCGCTGCGCGAGGGGATCGCACTCGCCGCCGAGCCAGTGGTGGCGCGCGCCCCGGCGCCGGCGGTCGCGCGGCTGGCCGCGACGCCTTCGGTCGGCGGCATCGTTGTCGCCCATGCGCCCGGCACCAGCGAGGCGGGCGCGGTTGCCGCGCTGGCGGAGGCGGTGCGGGCGGCCCCCGTGCCGGTCCTGGTCGCGGCGATCGGCGAGACCACGGGCGCCGAGCATCGCCGCGCGCTGACCGATGCCGGCGTCGCGGCGTTCGACACGCCGGAGCAGGCGGTGTGCGGCTTTCTCCATCTGCGCCAGCACCGGCGCAATCGCCTTGCCGCCAGCGAATTGCCGACGTCGCGGGTACTGACCCTGGCGCCCGACCGCGAAGCGGTCGCGCGGGCCTTCGCTGCCTGCCGCGCGGCGGGCGGCGCGGCGCTGGCGCAGGAGGCGGCGCTCGCGGTGCTGGCCGCCTATGGCATTCCCGTCACGCCGACCCGCCACGCGGCCGACGTGCCGGCGGCGATGGCGGCGGCGGTCGCGCTCGGCTTTCCGGTGGTGCTGAAGCGGTGCCGCACCGGTCCGCCGGCGACCGGGGAGCGGGGAGCGATCGCGCTCGACCTGCGCGATGCGGCGCAGGTGCATGACGCGGCGCGGATGCTGCTGCATCGCGCGCTGTCCGGTGGGGCCCCCGGCTTCATCGTGCAGAAGCAGGCGGGGCGGTCGCGCGAACTGCTGATCCGCGTCGGCGAGGACGCGGTGTTCGGCCCCACTCTCGGCTTCGGCCAGGGCGGCACGGCGGCCGAGGCCTTCGCCGACGTGGCGCTCGACCTGCCGCCGCTCAATCTGCCGCTCGCCCAGGCACTGATCGCGCGCACCCGCGTCGCCGGCAGCCTGGGCGCGCTGCGCGACCAGCCGGCGGCGGACGGCGCGGCCATCGCCGATGCGATCGTCCGCGTGAGCCAACTCGTCGTCGATTTCCCCGAGATCGCGGCGCTGGAG
>JAFKFJ010000146.1 GCA_017307335.1 Alphaproteobacteria bacterium
CTCTCCCTCCAAGGGGGAGAGGGCTCTCCTGCTGCTCCCTCTCCCGCTTGCGGGAGAGGGTCGGGGTGAGGGCGCTCACAGGGAAATGCCGCCGTCGATCACCACCGCTTGCCCGGTGACGAACTGGCTCTCATCGCTGGCGAGATAGACGGCGAGCGCCGCGATCTCCTCGGCCGTACCGAGCCGGCCCATCGCCTGCCGCGCAATGAACGCGGCCCGCGCCGCTTCGATGGATCCGGCGGCGGCGGCGTTGGCGGCGATGCGTTCGTCCAGGCTCGGCGACTGCACCGTGCCCGGGCAGATCGCGTTGCAGCGCACCCCCTGGCGCACGAAATCCGCCGCGACGGAGCGGGTGAGGCCAATCACCGCCGCCTTGCTCGCGCCGTACACCGCGCGCCCCGGAATGCCCTTCACGCTGCTGGCCACCGAGGCGACGTTGATGATCGAGCCGCCGCCCTTCGCGATCATCCCGGGCAGGAAGGCGCGGATGGTGCGGAAATGCGAGCGGGCGTTGAGGTCGAAGGCGACGGACCAGTCCTCCTCGCTTGCCTCCAGCACCGTGCCCTGGTGCACGAAGCCGGCACAGTTGAACAGGATGTCCACCGGGCCGGCATCGCGCGCCGCGGCAACGACGGCGTCGCGGTCCAGCACGTCGAGACGGGCAATCCGGACCGCGGGGCCGGCGAGGTCGGTGAGCTTGGCTTCGTTGAGGTCGGTCGCGATGACCTGCGCCCCCTCGGCGGCGAAGGCGAGCGCCGTCGCACGCCCGATGCCCTGCGCCGCCGCGGTGCAGAAGGCGGTCTTGCCGGCGAGCCTGCCTGCCATCGTCGCCCGTCCGGTCAGTGGTTGTTGCGGCTCTCGCCGCGGGTCTCCAGCACGTTCACGTAGAGCGTCGCCGGCTCCAGGCACGCGCCGGTGCCGAGCTGACCCACCATGCTGCGGTAGATCTCCTCCCACGGCGTCTTGTTCTCGAGCGTGGGCGGCGCCCACGCGGCGCGCCGGGCAGCCAGCTCACCGTCCGGCAGCAGCACGTCGACGCGCCGCCTGTTGAGGTCGATGCGCACGCGGTCGCCGGTCTTCAGCAGCGCGAGCCCGCCGCCCACCGCCGCCTCCGGCGACACGTTCAGGATCGAGGGCGAGCCCGAGGTGCCGGACTGGCGCCCGTCGCCCATCGTCGGCAGCGTGCTGACGCCCTGTTTGAGCAGCGTGGCCGGCGGCTGCATGTTCACCACCTCGGCGCTGCCCGGATAGCCGACCGGGCCGCAATTGCGGATCACCAGCACCGACTGTTCCTCGACGCCGAGATCCGGGTCCTCGATGCGCGCGTGATAGTCTTCCGGCCCCTCGAAGACGATCGCCTTGCCCTCGAACACGTCCGGCCGTTCCGGATTGGAGAGGAAGCGCTTGCGAAAATCCTCGTCGATGCCACTCACCTTGATGACCGCGGAGTCGAAGAGGTTGCCGCTCAGCACGACATATCCGGCGCGCGGCTTCAGCGGCTGCTGGTAGGAGCGGATCACCTCGCGATCCACCTCCGCGGGCGCACTGGCCAGATTCTCGGCCAGCGTCTTGCCCGTGACCGTCATCACGTCGCCGTGCAGCTTCCCGGCGTTGAGCAGCTCGCGCAGCACCGCCGGCACGCCGCCGCCGCGATAGAAACGCTCGCCCAGGAAGCGCCCCGTCGGCTGCATGTCGACAAGCTGCGGAATATCCGCGCCGACCCGCTGCCAATCCTCGAGCGTGTGGTCGACGCCCATGTGGCGGGCAATCGCCACCATGTGGATCGGGCAGTTCGAGGAGGCGCCCAGCGCCGCCGCCGCGGCCACCGCGTTCTCGAACGCCTTCTTGGTCATGATGTCGGAGGGGCGGAGATTCTCGTGCACCATGGCGACGATGCGCTTGCCGGTTTCGTACGCGATCTGCGCGCGCTCGCGATACGGCCCCGGGATCATGGCCGAGCCCGGCAGGGACATGCCCACTGCCTCGGCCAGCGAGTTCATCGAGCTCGCGGTGCCCATCGTGTTGCAGTGCCCGACCGAAGGCGCGGAATTGCAGACGAGGTCCATGAACTCGTCGTAGTTGATCTTGCCCTCGGCGTAGAGCTTGCGTCCCTCCCACAGCACCGAGCCGGAGCCGGCGAGGCGGCCCCGCCACCAGCCGTCCAGCATCGGACCGCCGGAGAGCACGATCGCCGGGATGTTCACGGTCGCGGCGCCCATGATGCTCGCCGGCACGGTCTTGTCGCAGCCGACGGTGAGCACGACACCGTCAATCGGGTAGCCGTGCAGCACCTCGACCAGGCTGAGATAAGCCAGGTTGCGGTCGAGCGCGCCGGTGGGCCGCTTGCCCGTCTCCTGGATCGGATGGATCGGGAATTCGAGCGGGATGCCGCCGCCGTCGCGAATGCCGTCACGCACCCGGCGCGCGAGGTCGATGTGGTGACGGTTGCACGGCGAGATGTCGGAGCCGGTCTGCGAAATGCCGATGATCGGCCGGCCGCCCTGCAGCTCCTCGCGGGTCAGCCCGAAATTCAGGTAGCGCTCCACATAGAGCCCGGTCATGCCGGGATCGGAGGGCTCGTCGAACCAGCGGCGGCTGCGCAGGCGCTTCCCTCCCTGCTCGGAATGATCGTGAGACATCGGTTTCCCCCTCTCAGGCACGCCTACTGGTGCGCCGCAGGGTGGGCGGCGAGGGGCGGCGAGTCAATCGGGCCGTGGATAAGTCAGAGTTTTGTGGCGGGGTTGCGGGCAGGCAATTTCCTCCGAATGCTAAACAATACGTAAATGGTATCATTCGGCACTCGCCTTCATTCCATGTATGGTCGCCGGCGGGGACAAGGGCCGCAAAAATGGCGGGGACCACGTTCGAGTGGGTCGGCGGAGCCGGTGACATTGCCGCGGCGGCTGATTGGCTGCCGTCGGGTGCGCCGTCGATCGGCTACACCTATCTCATCGCCGCCGGCGGCGCGCCCTATGTCGACGCCGCCACCGAGCAGTATCAGGACGACGCGACCTTCACGCTCGCCGGCACCAGCGCGCTCGGTGCGCCCACCGTGACGCTGCATGACGGCGCAGATCTGGTCGGCACCGTTCTGGTCGGCAGCGCGTCCGTCCCGCGCTTCGGCACGCTGGAGGTGCAGGGCAGCGCGACGCTGGGCACCAACAGCACGGTGCCGGGTCCGGTCGCGGCCGGCGCGCTCGCGTACGGCGCTGCGGCGGCAGGGGGTCGCCGCCGTCGTGTCCGGCGCGGGCCCCACGGTG
>JAFKFJ010000251.1 GCA_017307335.1 Alphaproteobacteria bacterium
CATCGCCAAGGCCTGGTCGACCGATGCCGGGTTCGAGGCGGCCTCCCTCGGCGTGCAGGTGCATGGCGGCGCCGGGTTCATCGAGGAGACGGGGGCAGCGCAGATCATGCGCGATTCCCGCATCGCCATGATCTACGAGGGCACCAACGGCATCCAGGCGCTGACCCTGCTCAAGCGCGGCCTGCTGCGCGACCAGGGGGCCGCGTGCGGCGCGCTGCTGGCCGAGATTGCCGCCGATCCCGCCGCCACGCCCGCGCTCGCCGCGGCGGCGACCGTGGCGGAGCAGAGCGCCGCCTGGCTGCGGCAGGCCGGCACGCGCGAGGCGGAAGCCGGCGCCACGCCCTTCCTCGGCGTGCTCGGCACGGTCACGGCCGGCTGGCTCTGCGCCCGCGTGGCGGCCAAGCCCGATGCGCCTGCGGGCGCGCGGCTCGCGGCCCAGGTGTTCCTCGAGCAGATCCTGCCGCGGGTGCACGCGCTCGCACCCACGCTCGCCACGCCGAGCGCGGCCCTGGTCGGGATGGAGGCGATCGTCTAGCGTCCCGCCGTCAACGCTTCGGAGGCCCGAGCATGGTTCGTGCGCGCGCTGTCGCCCTTCTCGCTGCCCTGGGACTGGCCGCCTGCGCCCATACGATGGTCGGCGAGAACCCCAACCCGCCGCCGCCGCCGCCGCGCGTGGAGCCGATGCCGAAGCCGCCGATCTCGGGCGAGCCGATGAGCTGGCGCCCCGGCCATTGGGAATGGACCGGCACCGGCTACTCCTGGCAGCAGGGCGAATGGGTGTCCCGCGCCGGCCACTCCGACCAGTGGCTGAACGGGCATTGGGAGAGCCAGGCCGGCACCTGGACCTGGGTTCCCGGCCATTGGATGTGATGGTCTGCCGCGTGTGATCGGGCCGGAAGCCTAGGGGGTGGGCCCGCGCGTTCCGCTCGTGCTGACGGCTGCGGCGCTGCTCGCCGCGGCCTGCACGCCGGCCAACCCCTATCCGCCGCCGCCGGCGCTCCCGGTCCTGGAACTGGCGCCCGCGCCGCCGCCCGGTCCACCGGTGATGATCTGGGAGCCCGGGCATTATCAGTGGAACGGCAGCGCCTATCTCTGGGTCCCCGGCCACTACGCCGAACGGCGGCCGGAGATGCGGCGCTGGATCGCGGGGCATTGGGTCTATCGCGGCGGCGCGTGGATCTGGGTGCCGGCCCACTGGTCCGGCTGAGCCGGAGGCGCGATGACGCGCATCGAACCCGTGTTCCTCTTCGACCTCGACGGCACGCTGGTCGATTCCGTCTACCAGCACGTGCTCGCCTGGAAGGACGCGCTGGACGCCGAGGGGATCGAGCTCGCGGTCTGGCGCATCCACCGCAAGATCGGCATGAGCGGCGGGCTGTTCGCGAACATGCTGCTGCGTGAAACCGGCCTCGACGTCAGCGCCGAGCGGCTGGAGCGCATGCGGCGGCGGCACGCAGAGGCATACAGGCGGCACGTGAAGCAGGTGCGCCCGCTGCCAGGCGCCGTGGCACTGCTCGAATCCCTCACCGCCAACGCCATTCCCTGGGCCATCGCCACCAGCGGCCGGATGGAGACGGCCGCGCCGAACCTCGCCGCGCTCGGCGTCGATCCCGCAAAAGTGCCGGTGGTGACGCGGGACCAGGTGAAGTACGCCAAGCCCGACCCGGACCTGTTCCTCGCCGCTGCCGACCGGCTCGGGGCGGCGATCGAGCACGCGGTGGTGGTGGGCGACGCGATCTGGGACATGCTGGCCGCGCGGCGCTGCCGGGCACTCGGCGTCGGCCTGCTCTCGGGCGGCTACGGACAGGATGAACTGGAACGTGCCGGCGCCGCGCGCGTCTATGAGGATCCCGCCGACCTGCTGCGCCATCTCGACGAGGTGGGCGGCCGGCGCTGAACCGAGAGGCTACTCGTCGCCGAGGAAGTGCAGGATCGCGAAGTTGAACATCTTCGGGTCCTGCAGGAACGCGAAATGGCTGACGTTGGGCAGGATCAGCAGCCCGGCGCCGGGAATCGTCGCCGCCATATACTCGGTATGCTCGCGCTTGATCGCCTCGTCATGGTCGCCGTCGACCACCAGCACGGGCGCCCGGATCGTCTTGAGCTGCTCGTCCGTCCAGTTCGGCTGATCCGCCCACATCTTGCTGATCTGGGCCACGAACGCCTCGTAGTCGTTCGGCGTCGCGGAATGCACGGCATATTCGCGGCCCGCACGCTCGATATAGGCGGCGAAGGTCGGGTTCTTCTCCACGCCCTCCTTGACGCCGGAGGTCTTCGTGTTGGCCGCGAAGGCGAACACGTGGCCGATGCGGTCGGGGTAGCGTATGGCCAGATCGAGGCCGAGGATCGCGCCGTCGCTCCAGCCCACGATGTCCGCCGCGTTAAGCTTCAGCGCATTCATCAGCCCGATCACGTCGTCGGCCATCAGGTCGTAGCCGTAGGGGCGCGTGTCGCGCGTGCTGCGGCCATGGCCGCGGCTGTCCATCAGGATCACCGTGTGATGCGCCGCCAGCGCCGGCACCTGGTTGCCCCAGTAGTCGGTGTTGGCGAGCCCGCCATGCAGCATGATGACCGGCGAGCCCTGGCCGTAAATCGCGTAGTGGATCTTGATGCCGTTGACGTCGGCGAGGCCGCTGCGATCGGTGGGGATCGGCGGCGGCGTCGGCGGCAGGGTCTGCCACAGCGCCTGCGCCCGCGCCGCTTCCGTGACGCCGGCGGCCGGCAGCAGGACCACGGACAGCAGCATCGCCAGGACGACACGTCGCATCGCACGCCTCCGCTCCACGCCGCCCGACTATAGCGGCATCCCTGCGGGCCGGGACAGGAGAATTGGCCCGCGCCCTCAGCGCACGCCGCTCGGCCACAGCACGGCGCGCAGCGTCTGCATGATGATCAGTATGTCGAACAGAATGCTGAAGTTCTTGATGTAATAAAGATCATAGCTCAGCTTCGAGCGGGCGTCGTCGAGCGAGGCGCCGTACGGGTAGTTGATCTGCGCCCAGCCGGTAAGCCCCGCCTTCACCGCGTGGCGCTCGGCATACAGCGGAATTTCCCGGCTCAGCGCATCGACGAATTCCGGCCGCTCGGGCCGCGGGCCCACGAACGACATGTCACCGCGCAGGATGTTGAAGAGCTGCGGCAGTTCGTCGAGCCGCGTGCGGCGCAGCAACGTGCCGACACGCGTGATGCGCGGATCGCGCTCCGCCGCCCACACCGCGCCGCGCGCCTCGGCATCGCGCCGCATCGTGCGCAGCTTGAGAATATGAAACCGCACGCCATGCCGCGTCACGCGCTGCTGGCGATAGAACACGGGCGCACCATCGTCGAGCCAGACCAGCGCCATCGCCGCCAGCAGGAACGGCGCAACGATCGCCAGCAGCAGGAAGCTCACCAGCACGTCGGCGGCACGCTTCAGGGCCCGGTCGAGCACGCCGAAGAAAAAGCCGTCGGCGAACAGGATCCAGCTCAGATCGAGCCGCTTCAGGTCGATGCGCCGCGTCTCGCGCTCCAGGAACGTCAGGTATTCGACGATCGGGATTCCGGCAATCTTGCACTCCAGCAGCGCATCGAGCCGCATGCCACGCCGTTCGTCCGGCGCCACCACGATCGCCTCGGTCGCGCGCGACTGCGCGATCGCCAGCAGCGAGCCTCTGATTTCGACCACCACCTCACCCTCGGCGAGCAGGCGCGGCTCGACCGGGCCGAGTGCCGGGTCGTGCAGGAACACGAGTTCGTAGGCGAGGTTGCGCCCCTCGCGGCGCAGCAGCAGCGCGAGTTCCCAGGCGCGGCGGCCGGCGCCCAGAACCAGCAGATGGGCGCGGAAGAACCCGCGCGCGCGCAGCCATGCGAGCACCGCCCGGCTGATCGCACCGGCCGCAAGCAGACCCGCGAACAGAAACGGGAACGCGCCCACCCGCGCGACCGCCGGCACGACCGCACCGACCATCGCCCACGAGACGACGCCGAACCCCACCGCCACCGGCAGCCGCCCCAGCGCCACCCGCGTGGCCGCGATCGCCTCCCGCCGGTAGAGGCCCAGCGCGTAGCACCAGAGCAGCGTGGTGCACGCGGCCGGAAGCCCGGCAACGCCACGGCCTGCGGCCCAGCCCGCGATCCCCATGCAAGCCGCATCGAGCAGGAACGCGGCGGCGCCCGACGTTATCCGTTTCGCCATGCGCGCGAGCCTGCGGCCCGCGCGCTCCGAAGGCAAGCGAAACGTTACTCAGGCGGGACCAGCGCCCTGGGTGCCGACGTACACGGCGTACAGCGACTGGCTCGCGGCGATGAACAGGCGATTGCGCTTGGGACCGCCGAACGCGATGTTGGCTGCGACTTCGGGCAGCCGTATGCGCCCGAGCAGCTTGCCCTCGGGCGACCACACCGTCACGCCGTTGTAGCCGACGGTGCGGCCGGTGTTGCTCGAACACCAGACATTGCCCTGCACGTCGCAGCGCATCCCGTCCGGCCCGCATTTGACCCCATCGACCATGCAATCGGTGAAAAGCCGCTGGTTGGTCGGCTTGTTGTCGGACCCGACGTCGAACACATAGATCACGCCCTTGCCGCCGGCCCCGGTGTCACCCGGCCCCTTGCCGGTGCTGATGACGTAGAGCTTCTTGTAGTCGGGTGAGAACAGGATGCCGTTCGGATCGGGGACCTGATCCTCGCGCACGACCAGATCGACGCGGCCGTTCGGATCGACCCGATAGCAGTTGGTCGGCAATTCGCGCTTGTAGCCGGTGAACCCGGCGGGTTGACCAAGCCGCGGATTGAGCTTGCCGGCCGGATTGGTCGGGCCGCCGGCTGCATCCGGCTCGCCTTCGTAGAGCTGTCCGCCATAGGGCGGGTCGGTGAACCAGACGCTGCCGTCCGGATGCGCGACCACGTCGTTCGGCGAGTTGAGCCGCATGCCGTTGTAGGAATCGGCGAGCACGGTCGCCGAGCCGTCGAGTTCATAGCGCACCACGCGCCGCGCGAGGTGCTCGCAGGAGATCTGGCGTCCCTGGAAATCGAACGTATTCCCGTTGCTGTTGTTCGACGGCATGCGGAACACGCTGACCCTGCCGTCGTCTTCCGTCCAGCGCAGTTGCCGGTTGTTGGGAATGTCGCTGAAGACAAGATAGCGACCCTCGGCGCTCCAGGCCGGACCCTCGGCCCAGAGCGCGCCCCGCCACAGCCGCTCGATCGAGGTGTTCGCCTGGGTGAGCCCGTTGAAGCTCGGATCGACGGCGATGATGTCGGGATCGGTGAAATAGGTGGTGGGCGCGCCGCGCCGGCTGAAATCGCGCGGCGGCGTCGTCACCGTGGTGGGGGGCGAGGCCTTCTCGGCCGTCTGCGCCATGGCGAGGCGCGCGCCTGCCGCCATCGCCCCGGCGCCGATCGCTAGTCCGGCCACCATCCCGCGCCGCGACAGCGCACCGGAGCGGGCGTGCCCCTGTTCGTCTTGACCTTGCATCTGACGTTTCTCCCGAGATTCGATCGTTTGCATTTGTGCGCGCGCCGCGGCCCGCCAGGATCAACTCCAGGCGCACAACGGGCCGGCCGCCAACACTAGGCGGCCGCGCCTCTCCGGCTCGGGTCAAGAAATCGAGAGCGGCCCCTGGGCGCGCGTTGCAGGCGCGCGCATTGCGGGCGTCAGCCCGGCCTGGCGGACTTCTGCGCCAGCGCCTTCACCTCGTCCATCGCCTCGGCGAAGCGGGCGTTGATGAGGCCGATCGCTTCGGCATTGCTGCGCTGGATCAGGTCGCCCAGCTCCCGCATGTTGGTGATCGCCTGGGCATAGGCGCGCTTGAGCAGGTCCGCCTGCCGTGCCGCCCGCATCTGCGGCGACTCCGGGTTGGCCATGCTGCGCATGGCGTCGGTGAATTCCGCGAGCGTCTGCTGGGTGATCTCGGCCTGCCGCCGCGCCACCGCCTGCGCTCCCTCCAGCGCCACGCGGTTGGCCGCCGCCAGTGCCTCCATGTTGCGCCGGTGCGCGTTGAGCAGCACCTCCATGTCGGGCATCGCCGGCAGCTTCAGGTCGGCGAAGAACTTCGTGAAGTCCTCCGCCGCCGAACGCGCCTGCGCCATCGCCGTGAAGAACGGGGCATCGCGGCCGGTCGTGTCGCGCCCTGGCTCGCTGGCATCCTTCGCCATCTCGACCTCCTCGGGTTCGGCTTGCGTCTCAGCCGGCGGGCGCGGGTGCCGCCTCCGGCGGGTTCGGTTCCGGCTCGGGGGGCGGTGCGGCGCTCCGGCGGCGGCAGGCGAGCCAGCCTTCGACCTGCTCGGCCCGCGTCAGAGCGCGATCCAGCGCCGCCATCGTCGCCGACAGGTCCGTGCTCGTATCCTGCCGCCAGGCCCGCACCCCGGCGAGCCAGACCACCAGCAGCCCGCGCGTGCGCAGCCGCCCGAGCGGCCCGCGCGCGGAAATCCCGGCCCCCTCCAGCATCCACGCCATGCTGCGCCGGTTGGCGGCGGTGAGCAGGGCGGTGACGCAGGGCTCCGCCGGCAGCGCGCGCAGCAGCGCCAGCACGCCCGGCCGATGGGTCTGCAGGAAGTCGAACCGGCGCATCAGCAGGTCGAACAGCCGGTCGCGATGCGGCCCCTCCTTGGGGGCCAGCGCCAGCGCCGCCTGGTCGGCCTGAAGGCCGAAGCGCAGCAGCACCACCGCGCGGACCGGGAACCGGGCGCGGGCCTGATCGAGCGGCAGGTCCGCCTGTCGCGCCGCCTCGGCGACGCTCATCCGCCGCCAGCCGCGCTCGGCGATGAGCGTGAACGCCGCTTCGACGAGCTTGCGATCGAATGCGTCGTTGTCCATGGCAGGCATATTGGGCGCGCCGGCGCTGGTTGTCAGCCCGCGAGTTCGCGCGAACGGCGCGTCGCCGCCGCCACCGCGCGGCGCAGGGTCGCCGGCCATGCCGCCGACGCCATCAGCACCTCCAGCGCCGCCTGCGTGGTCCCCCCGGGGCTGGTCACCGCCCGGCGCAGCGCCGCCGACTCCTCGGGGCTCGCCGCGAGCAGGGCGCCGGCGCCGCTCACCGTCCGCCGCGCGAGCAGGCGGGCGAGGTCGGATGAGATGCCCTGTTCCACCGCCGCCTGCTCCAGCAGCTCGGCGAGCAGGAAGACATAGGCCGGGCCGCTGCCGGAAACCGCGGTGACGGGGTCGAGCAGCGCCTCGTCCTCGACCCAGGCGACGGTGCCGATGGCAGCGAGCAGCCGGTCGCACAGCGCCCGCTGCGCCGCCGTCACCCCCGGCCCGGCGCAGGCCACGGTGATGCCCTGGCGCACCGCCGCGGGCGTGTTGGGCATCGCGCGCACGATCGCCGCCGCATCGCCGAGGGCGGCGCGCATGCCGCCGATGCCGCGCCCGGCCATGATGGAGAGGAACACCGCCCCGCGCCGCCCGGCATAGGCCGGCAGCGTCGCCGCCGCCTGCTGCGGCTTGATCGCCAGCACCACCGCCTCCGGCCGGAAATCGGCCGGGACGTCGGCGGCGCCCGCGACCACCGTCACCTCGGGCCCCGGGGCGGCCGGCAGCGCCGGGTCGATCGCGACCACGCGCGCCACCCCCTGCTCGCGCCAGCCGGCAAGCATCGCCCCGCCCATCTTGCCGAGGCCGACCAGCAGCAGCGGGGGCAGCGGCGCGCTCACGCGTGGCGCATCATGCTTCGCCGGCGCACTCCAGCATCGCCGCGGCGAGCGCGTCGGCCGGCGTCTTGCCGCCCCAGAGCACGAACTGGAAGGCGGGGAAGAACCGCTCGCACTCGGTGATGGCGATGTCGACCATGTCCTCCAGGCTCTCCGCCGAGGCGCCCTGCGCCCCGCGCAGCAGCACGGAGTGGCGGAACAGCGGCATGCCGTCATCCGGGTCCATGCCGAAATGGCCGATCCACAGCCGCTCATTGGCCAGCGCCAGCAGCTCGTACAGCGCGCTCCGGCGCGCCGCCGGCACCTTCAGGTCGAAGGCGCAGGTGAAATGCATGGCGGAAATTTCATGCGACCAGGAGAAATACAGTCCGTAGTCGCACCATTTTCCCGGTGCCTCCGCGGCCATCTCCGAGTCGCTGCGCCGGTCGAAGGCCCAGTCGTTGGCGCTGACGATCTGCTCCATCACGTCCAGCGGGTTGGCGGAACGGTCCTGGATGTTATGGCTGCCGAGGGCTGACATGCGAGGTCTCCCAACTAAAGGAAGGCCGCAGGCTGCGCCAGCGCCGGCGTGGCGCGTGGCACCGTGGCGGGGCGCTTGGCCGGCCGGCCCCCGGGCGACCCCCCGGGGCGCCTGCGGAGCCGGCATCTCGCCGTCGCCAACCTAGCGACCGACGTTTCCGCGCCGCAAGAGCGCAGCCGCACAAGCACGCAGTCTTAAGGAACGTGCCCATGCTGCTTTGCAGCATGGAATCGCGCCTCACGCAATCATGCCCGGTCCGCCGCCCCCCGTCGGCGCGGGCAGCCGCGCCTCCAGCGCCTCGATGCGGGCCAGCGCCTCGGCCAGCCGCGCATCGGCGGCCTCCTGCCCGGCGCGGGCGTTGGCGGCCATTTCCTTCACCGCCTCGAACTCCTCGCGGCGGACGAGGTCGAGCGCCTGGATCGCCTCGTCGAGGCGCGCGCGCAACACCGACTCGATTTCTTCACGCAGCCCCACCAGGGCGGAGAACGCCCCGCCGGCGAGCCCGGCGAGGTCGTCGAACATACGCGGCCGATCCATGACCTTCCTCCTTCGCCTCCGCGCCCGGTATATCGTGCCGGCATGATCGTCATCACCGGCGGCGCGGGTTTCATTGGCTCCATCCTCCAGGCGGCCCTAGCGGCACGGGGCCACGAGACGGTGGTCATCGACCGGCTGCGCAGCGCGGGCAAGTGGCGCAACCTGCGCCGGCACCCGCCCGCCCGCCTGCTGGCGCCCGACGAGCTGGACGGGTTCCTCGCCAGCCATCCGCCGATCGAGATGATCTTCCATCTCGGCGCCATCAGCGCCACCACCGCGACCGACGGCGACCTGGTCTGGGCGACCAATGTCGAGCTGCCGCTGCGCCTCTGGCACTGGTGCGCCGCGCGCTCGGTGCGGTTCGTCTATGCCTCCTCGGCCGCAACCTACGGCGACGGCGCGGCGGGGTTCGCCGACGGGCTCGACGACCTCGAGCGGCTCGCCCCGCTCAACCTCTACGGCTGGAGCAAGCTGGCCTTCGACCTCGACGTGGCGCGGATGCTCGCCGCCGGGCAGGCGCGACCGGCGCAGTGGGCGGGACTGAAGTTCTTCAACGTGTTCGGGCCGAACGAGTACCACAAGGGCGGGATGATCTCGGTCGTGAAGGTGAAATACGACGAGGTCGCGCAGGGCCGCCCGCCGCGCCTGTTCCGCTCCGACCAGCCGGGCCTCGCGGACGGGGAACAGCGGCGCGACTTCATCTGGGTCGACGACGTCGTGGACGTGATGCTCTGGCTGCTGGACACGCCCGCGGTGAACGGCCTGTTCAACCTCGGCACCGGGCGCGCGCGCACCTACCTCGACCTCGCGCATGCGGTCTGCGACGCGGCCGGCGTGGCACGCGCGGTGGAATTCATCGACATGCCGGCGACGCTGCGCGGGCAGTACCAGAGCTTCACCGAGGCGCGCATGGAGCGGCTGCGCAGCGCCGGATACGACGGGCAGTTCACGCCGCTGGAGGAAGGCGTGCGCCGCTACGTGCAGGACTATCTGCGGCAGGCCGATCCGTATCGCTGATGCTCGCCCGCTGATGTTCCCGGTTCTGATCTTCCCGCAGTTCGACCCGGTGCTGGTGCAGCTCGGGCCGTTCGCGGTGCGGTGGTACGCGCTCGCCTACATCGTCGGGCTGCTGGTCGGCACCTGGGCGGTCCGGCGGCTGGCGCAGCGCCGCCCGGCGGTCGCGACGCCGGAGCAGGTGGGCGACTTCCTCACCTGGGCGACGCTGGGCGTGATCATCGGCGGGCGCCTCGGCTACGTGCTGTTCTACCAGCCGAGCCGGTTCCTCGCCCATCCGCTGGAGATCTTCGCCGTCTGGACCGGGGGGATGAGCTTCCACGGCGGCATGCTCGGCATGGCCGCGGCGATCGTGCTGTTCTGCCGCAAGAACCGCATCCCGGTCCTCGGCTTCGCCGACCGCATCGCCACCATCGCGCCGGTCGGGCTGCTGCTCGGGCGCATCGCCAACTTCATCAACGGCGAGCTGTGGGGCCGGCCGGCACCGCACTGGCTGCCCTGGGCGATGATCTTTCCCGCCGACCCGCAATTGCTGCCGCGCCACCCGAGCCAGATCTATCAGGCGCTGCTCGAAGGCGTGGTGCTGCTCGCCGTCATGCTGGCGCTCGCGGCGTCGGAGCGGATGCGCGCGCGGTTCGGCGCGCTCACCGGCGCGTTCCTGTGCGGCTACGCGGTGGCGCGCTGCATCGGCGAGTTCTTCCGCCAGCCCGATCCGTTCCTCGGCTTCCTGTTCGCCGGGGCGACGATGGGCCAGCTTCTGTCCGTGCCGATGCTGCTCGCCGGCATCGCGCTGATCGCGGTGGCGAAGCGGCATTGATGGAGCGGCTCGATGCCTTCATGGCGCGCGCCAACGCTGCCTACTACGCGACGCACGACCCGTTCGCCGATTTCACGACCGCCCCGGAGATCACGCAGGTGTTCGGCGAGCTGCTGGGGCTGTGGGCGGCGGCGACCTGGTCGACGATGGGCGCGCCCGCGCCGGTGATCCTGTGCGAGGCGGGACCGGGGCGCGGCACGCTGATGGCCGATGCGCTGCGCGCGATCCGGCAGGTGGCGCCCGCGTTCGGCGCCGCGCTGGAACTGCACCTCATCGAGACCTCGCCGCGGCTGCGCGGGCAGCTCGCCGCCCGCTTTCCCGCCGCGCGCCTGCATGCGCGGCTTGCGGACGTGCCGGACGGGCCGCTGCTGCTGCTCGCCAACGAGTTCTTCGACGCGCTGCCGATCCGCCAGTTCCTGCGCCGCGCCGCGGGATGGACGGAACGGTTCGTGCGGGACGGCGCCTTCGCCGAAGCCGCATGCCCGGCGCCGCCGCGCGATGCGCCGGTCGGCGCCATCGTGGAGCAGAACGAAGCCGCCGAGGCGATCGCGCGGGCGCTGGGCGCGCGGCTGGCGCGACGCGGCGGCGCGGTGCTGATCCTCGACTACGGCACCGACTCGCCCGCCATCGGCGACAGCCTGCAGGCGCTGCGCGACGGGCGCCCCGCCGATCCGCTTGCCGATCCGGGGGAGGCAGACCTGACCGCGCATGTCGATTTCGCCGCCCTCGCCGCCGCCGCGCGCGCCGGCGGGGCGGCCGCCTGGGGGCCGGTGCCGCAGGGGCGGTTTCTCGCCGAGCTCGGGCTCTACCGCCGCACCGACGCGCTCGCCCGCGCCAACCCCGGCCGTGCACTGGCGCTGGTCGACGCGGCACAGCGGCTGGCCGAGCCGGGGCGGATGGGGCGGCTGTTCAAGGCGCTGGCCCTCTGCCACCCTGCGCTCCCCGCCCCGCCCGGATTTGCCGCATGACCGCTGCCACCCCGCTCACGACGGGCCTGCCCGTACGGCATGGCTTCTTCACCCGCGAGGGCGGCGTCTCCGAAGGTCCCTATGCCAGCCTCAACTGCAGCCTCTCCGGCCAGGACCGGCGCGCGGCGGTGCTGGAGAACCGGGCACGCGCCGCGGCAGCGCTCGGCGCCGACCCCGCCCACCTCGTCGGCCTCACCCAGGTTCACGGCGCCGCGGTGGTGCAGGTAACGGAGCCCTGGGCGGCGGGCGCCGGCCCGGCGGCGGATGCCATGGTGACCGACCGCCCGGGCCTCGCCCTCGGCGTCGTCACGGCCGATTGCGCCCCGGTACTGCTCGCCGACCCCACGGCCGGCGTCGTCGGCGCCGCCCATGCCGGCTGGCGCGGCGCCCTGGCGGGCGTCTTGGAGGCGACCGTCGACGCGATGCTGCGCCTCGGCGCGCGGGGGGAACGGATCGCCGCCGCGATCGGCCCCTGCATCGGTGCGGCGAGCTACGAGGTCGGCTCCGACCTGCGCGCGGCGGTGCTGGCCCGCGACCCGGCCGATGCGCGCTTCTTCCGCGACGGCGCGCCGGGGCACTGGTGGTTCGACCTGCCCGGCTACTGCGCCGCCCGCCTCGCCGGCGGCGGCGTGACCGCGATCGCGCGGGTGACGGCCGACACGCTCGCCGAGCCGGACCGCTTCTTCAGCCACCGCCGCCGGACGCTGGCGGGCGGCGGGCCGATCGGCCACCAGATTTCGGTGGTCGCCCTGTAGATGCCGCGGTCTGGCATGGCGCATATCATATCGAAGATCACAGCCGTCCTGGTGCTGGCCGCGCTGGTGCTGGCCGGATGCGGCGAGCTGCCGCGGCCGTTCCAGGACAACCCCGGCGCGACAGCGGAACGGCTCGCGCAACCGCCCCCCGCCCGGCTCGCCGTGCCGGTGCCGGGCGACGCGCTGCTGCCGGATGCCGCCAGCGCCGCCTATGCCGACGCCGTCGCCAAGGCGCTGCAGAGCCGCGAGGTGCCGGCCGTCGCCGGCCCGGTGCATCCGGGGGACTGGCGGCTCGTGCTGTCCGCGGACCTGCGCGGGCAGTCGGTGGTGCCGCATTTCGCGATCGACGATCCGGCGGGCAAGCGCAAGGGAACCGCCGACGGGGCGGCGGTCAGCGCCGCCGCCTGGCAGGCCGGCAGCCCCGCCACGCTCACGCAGTCCGCCGCCGCCGCCAGCCCCGCCATCACCGCCCTGCTCGCCAGCATCGAGGCACGACGGCGGCAGAGCGACCCGACCAGCCTGCTCAACCGGCCGCCGCGCGTGCTGGTCAAGACCGTGACCGGCGCCCCCGGCACCGGCAACGCCGAGCTGACCAGCGAGATGCGGCGCAAGCTGCCCCCGTTCGGCGAGCTGCTGGAGGACAAGCCGGCCAATGCCGACTACACCGTGGCCGGCGTGGTGCGGCAGACGCCGGCCGCGGGCGGACAGGTGCAGATCGAGATCCAGTGGATCATCACCGACGCCAAGGGCCACGACCTGGGCCACGTCGTGCAGTTGAACCAGGTACCGCGCGGCACGCTCGACGGGCTGTGGGGCGATGTCGCGGTGGTGGTGGCGCAGGAGGCCGCGGGCGCCGTGCACGAGGTGATCGTCAAGAACAACGGCATCGCATCACCGGGGACCGCGCCCACTGCCGCGCGGGGTGCCACGCCAGCCGCTGCCCCGGCCGCCGCGCCAGCCGTCATCCCGGCCAAACCATGACACTTCGTGGACAGCCGCCGGCGCGGTTGCTAGAAGGCGCCGGCCCGCCCGGGATCGCTTGCGCATGAAGATCGTCGCCTGCAACAGCAACCGCCCGCTGGCCGAAGCCGTCGCCGCCGAGCTCGACCTGCCGCTCACCCGCGCCTCGGTGCGCCGGTTCGCGGACATGGAGATCTTCGTCGAGATCCACGAGAACATCCGCGGCGAGGATGTGTTCGTGATCCAGTCCACGTCGTATCCCGCCAACGACAACCTGATGGAGCTGCTGATCACGCTCGACGCGCTGCGCCGCGCCTCCGCGCGGCGGGTGACGGCGGTGATGCCGTATTTCGGCTATGCGCGGCAGGATCGCAAAAGCGGGCCGCGCACGCCGATCAGCGCCAAGCTGGTGGCCAACCTGATCACCGAGGCGGGGGCCAACCGCGTGCTGACGATGGACCTGCACGCCGGGCAGATCCAGGGCTTCTTCGACATCCCGGTGGACAACCTGTTCGCCGCCCCGCTGTTCGGGCGCGAGATTCAGGAACGCTATGCGGGGCGCGACATCGTCATCATCTCCCCCGATGTCGGCGGCGTGGTGCGCGCCCGCGCGCTCGCCACGCGGCTCAACTGCGACCTTGCCATCATCGACAAGCGGCGCGAGCGGGCCGGCGTCTCCGAGGTGATGAACGTGATCGGCGATGTGGACGGGCGCGACTGCATCCTTGTCGATGACATCGTCGACTCGGGCGGCACGCTCTGCAACGCGGCGGTGGCGCTGCTGGGCCAGGGCGCGCGCTCGGCGAGCGTGTACGTCACGCACGGCGTGCTCTCGGGTGGCGCGGTCGCGCGCATCGCCGCATCCCCGATCGAGATGCTCACGCTCACCGACAGCATCCCCGCCACCGAGGCGGTGCAGATGGCGCCGAACATCCGCCAGACCACGATCGCGCCGCTGCTGGCCGAGGCGATGCGGCGCATTTCCGAGGAAAGCTCGGTCAGCTCGCTGTTCGATTGACGAAAGGCGGAGGATCAGCCCTGAACGACGCCAGCCCAGCCCTGCTGCTGCCAGCCGCGTTCTGGTATCTCCGTCACGGCGAGACCGACTGGAACACCCGCGACCTCAGCCAGGGCAACGTCGACGTGCCGCTCAACCCGCACGGGCTGGAGCAGGCGAAGGCCGCCGCCGAGTTGCTGCGCGGGCGCGGGATTGCGACCATCGTCGCCTCGCCGCTGTCGCGCGCCCGCGTGACGGCGGAGATCGCGGCGGAGGCGATCGGCCGGCCGGTGCGCATCGAGGACGACCTGCACGAAGTGCGGTACGGTGTGCAGGAAGGCAAGCCGATGCAGCCCTGGTTCCCCGACTGGATCGCCGGCACGTTCACGCCCGAGGGTGCCGAGACCTTCGCCGAGTTGCGGGCGCGCGCGGTGGCGGCGATCAACCGCTGCCTCGCCCAGCCCCGACCGCTGCTGGTGGTGGGTCACGGCGCCTTCTTCCGCGCCCTGCGCGCGGCGATGGGGCTCGCGCCCAACGTGCGCCTGCCGAACGCGACGCCGCTGCTGTGCGAGCCGGGCGATCCGCAATGGAGCCTGACGCCGGCCGCTTGAGCCGAGGGAGGACGATCATGGCCGATGCCAACGTCGTCATCGTCACCGGCGCGGCCGGCAATGTCGGCGCGGCGCTCGCGCTGCTGCTGGCCGATCGGGGCACGCGCGTGGTCGCCGTCGATCGCAACGATGCCGCGATGCGCGCGCGGCTCGGGGATCGTGCGGCGCTGGTACTGCCGGCGCACGACCTCGCCGAGCCCGCCGAGTGCAAGCGCCTGATCGCCGCCACGATGCAGGCGCTGGGGCGCATCGACGGGCTGGGGCACACCGTCGGCGGCTTCGCGGCGGCGCCGCTCGACGAATCCGATCCGGCGTTCTGGGACCGCATGCAACGCATGAACCTGCTGACCACGCTCGGCATGGTCCGCGCCGCCCTGCCGCCGATGCGTAGCGCCGGGCGCGGCAGCATCGTGGCGATCGGCGCCGGCGCGGCGCAGCGCGCGCCCGCGGGCCTCGCCGCCTATGGCGCCTCGAAGGCCGCCGTGCTGCGGCTGATCGAGAGCACGGCGGAGGAAGGCAAGGCGTCCGGCGTGCGCGCCAACGCGGTGCTGCCGAGCGTGATCGACACGCCGCAGAACCGGGCCGCGATGCCCAGCGCCGATTCGTCCGCCTGGGTCACGCCGCGCCAGGTCGCCGAGGTGATCGCCTTCCTGCTCTCCGACGCCGCGAGCGGCGTCACCGGCGCGGCCATCCCGATCAGCGGGCGGGGCTGACGCGCATCGCGGCGACGAACCGCTCGGTGAAGCGAGGGACGTCGAGGTCGAGGCACACCGCCGCGTTCGGCTGCACTTTCCCGGTGCGGCGGCGATCCGCGACGAGCTGCCCGCGCGTCAGCTCGCCGGCCAGTTCCACGTCCACCTGCATCGCCTCTGCGGTGACGAGCGAGGGGTCCTCGGCCACCGCGACGGCGAGCGGATCGTGCAGGCCGCAGCCGGCGATGCCGGGATACTGCGCCTGATAGGCGTGCACGTAGAAATCGGCGATGCGCATGAGCGTCGCGGCGGCGGGCCCGTGTGCTGCGATCGTGCGCGTCATCGCGGGTGTCAGCAGCGCCTTCATCGTCACGTCCATGCCGACCAGAGTCAACTTCGCGCCCGAGCGCAGCACTATGCGCGCGGCCTCGGCATCGTTCCAGAAATTCGCATCCGCCATCGGGCTCGCGATCCCCGGAATGCCTGGATGGAACAGCGTGCCGCCCATCAGCACGATCTCCCGCAGCAGCCCCGCGATCTCCGGCGCACGGGCGAGCGCGAGGGCGGCGTTGGTGAGCGGGCCGACCGGGCACAGCGTGATCGCGCCGGGGTGGGCGCGCGCCATGCGGATGATGAGGTCGGCGGCGTGCTCGTCCCGCGGCCGTGCGCGCGGTGCCGGCAGTTCGACCTCGCCGAGCCCGTTCACGCCGTGGATATGCGCCGCCCCGCGCGCGAACGGCCGCACCAGCGCATGCGCAGCACCCGGCGCCACCGGCACCTCGCCGCGCCCGGCGAGTTCCAGGATCTGCAGCGTGTTGCGCGTCGCCGTGGCCACGTCGACATTGCCGAAAATGGTCGTGACCGCCTCGAGCGCGATCCCCGGTCGGCGCAGCGCGTAGACAATCGCCAGCGCGTCGTCGATTCCGGTGTCCACGTCCAGGATCATGCGGCAAGGCGCAGTCATGCGGTCCTCCCCAGGCGCCGGCGATGGCTGAGCACGAGCGCCGCCAGTGTCACGACATAGGGCGCGGTGTCGGTGAGCTGGCTCGGCAGCCCCTGCCCCTGCAGCCGCAGCCCGACCGCGTCGGCGAAGCCGAACAGCACGCAGGCGAGCGCCGCGTAGAGCGGGTTGCTGCGGCCGAGCATGACCGCGACCACCGCGATCCAGCCACGCCCCGCACTCATGTCCTCGGAAAACAGGCTGACGGTACCAAGCGAAAGCTGCGCGCCGGCCAGCCCCGCCAGCGCGCCCGAGGCGAGCACGGCGCCGATGCGGTATGCATCCACGCGCACGCCGAGCGCCGCCGCCGCGTCCGGCGCCTCGCCGACGCCGCGCAGGCGCAGGCCAGCCGGCGTGCGGAACAGCGCCACGCCGATCGCCCCGACCAGCACCCAGGCGAGCCAGGTCAGCGCGGTCTGCCCGGAGAGCACGGGACCGAGAACCGGCACGCCCTGCACCGCGCCGATCCGGATCGTCGCGAGGCCGGCGATGGCGGGATCGGCGAAGGTGCCGCTGACGCCGAACATCTGCCGCAGCAGATACGCGGTCAGCCCCGAGGCGAGCAGGTTCATGCCGATGCCGATGACGATCGGGTCGCCGCGCAGCCGCGTGGCACCGTAAGCGAGGATCAGCGCGAACAGCATGGCCGCCGCGGCGCCGATCAGCACGCCCGCCCAGGCGGCGTGCGTGAACACGCTGCCCGCCACGGCGGCGAACGCCCCGATGAGCATCTGCCCCTCGAGCGCGATGTTGAACACGCCCGCCTGCCCGCACAGCGCGCCGCCCAGCGCCGCGAGCAGCAGCGGCGTGATCGCCTGCGTCGCGGCATGCAGCAGCGCCGGCGCGAACAGGCCGCTCACGGCGAACGCCGCGCCAGCCCGTGGCGCGCGGCGAGCAGGAGAATGATCATCGCCTGCAGCACCATGGTCAGCACGCGCGGCACCGATGTCTCGCGCTGCATCGCGAACCCGCCGCTCTGCAGCGCCGCGAAGAACAGACCGGCGGCGATCGCGCCGACCGGCTCGCCACCCGACAGCAGCGCCGCCATCAGCCCCGACCACGTGTAGGCCGGCGAGAGCAGCGCGCCGTCGGTGAAGCGGAACTGCGCGCCGAGCACGAGGACGGCGCCAACCAGCCCCGCCGTCGCGCCGCTCGCGAACATCGCGCCGATCGCCTGGCGTTCGAGCACGATGCCGCCATAGCGCGCGAACCGCGCGTTCAGCC
>JAFKFJ010000252.1 GCA_017307335.1 Alphaproteobacteria bacterium
CCTCGGCGCCGATGCCGGTCATGGAGCGCACATACTGCTCCTCGAAGCGCGCCTGCTCGGCCCTGGCCCGCGCGCTCCCGTCCAGCCGCGAGAACAGCCAGCAGGCGACGAAGGCGAGCGGCATCGAGAACAGGGCCGGCGAGTCGTACGGGAAGATCGCCGCGGCATGGCCGAGCACCAGGACCCAGATGCTCTTGCTCAGCACCGTCAGCACCGTCGCGACGACCAGGCCGAGCCATCCGCCGACGATCGCGCCGCGCGTCGTCAGGCCGCGCCAGTACATCGACAGGATCAGCACCGGGAAGTTGGAGCTGGCGGCGATCGCGAAGGCGAGGCCGACCATGAAGGCCACGTTGATCTTCTCGAACATGATCCCGAGCACGATCGCCAGCACGCCGAGCGCGATGGTTGCGATGCGCGAGACCTGCATCTCCGTGCGCTGATCCACGCGCCCGTGGCGGAACACGCTCGCATAGAGGTCATGGCTGAACGCCGAGGCGCCGGCCAGCGTCAGCCCCGAGACCACCGCGAGGATGGTTGCGAACGCGACGGCGGAGATGAAGCCCAGCAGCAGGTTGCCGCCCACCGCGTCGGCCAGCCACACCGCGGCCATGTTGCCGCCGCCGCGCAGCGCGCCGGCAGCGTCGAGGTAGTGCGGATTGCCCAGCACCATCGTGATCGCGCCGAAGCCGATGATGAAGGTCAGGATGTAGAAATAGCCGATGAACGTGGTCGCCCAGAACACCGACTTCCGCGCCTCCTTCTGGTCGGCGACGGTGAAGAAGCGCATGAGAATGTGCGGCAGCCCGGCGGTGCCGAACATCAGCGCCAGCCCGAGCGAGATCGCGGAGACCGGGTTCGCCACCATCGGCCCCGGCGTCAGGATCGCGGCATGCTTCGGGTGCCGCGCGACCGCCGTGGCGAACAGCGCCGTGAGGTCGAAGCCGAACGCATGCAGCACCAGGAGCGCGATCAGCGTCGCCCCGCCCAGCAGCAGGCACGCCTTGGTGATCTGCACCCAGGTCGTCGCCAGCATGCCGCCGAAGGTGACGTAGAGGATCATCAGCACGCCGACGATGATCTCGGCATAGAGATAGTCGATGCCGAACAGCAGCTTGATGAGCTGCCCGGCGCCGACCATCTGCGCGATCAGGTAGAACGCCACCACGACGACGGTACCGGTGGCGGCGAGCGAGCGCAGCGGCGTCTGGGCGAGGCGGTAGCTCACGACGTCGGCGAACGTGAAGCGCCCGAGATTGCGCAGCCGCTCGGCCATCAGCGCCATGATGATCGGCCAGCCGACCAGAAACCCGATCGAGTAGATCAGCCCGTCATAGCCGCTCGCGTAGACGAGCGCCGAGATGCCGAGGAACGAGGCCGCCGACATGTAGTCGCCGGCGATCGCGAGCCCGTTCTGCAGTCCGGTGATGTTGCCGCCCGCGGTATAGAACACCGCCGCGGTGCGCGTCCGCCGTGCCGCCCAGTAGGTGATGCCGAGCGTCGCCACCACGAAGGCGAGGAACATCGCGATCGCCGTGCGGTTCATATGCTGCTTCTCGGTCGGCCCGATCGCCTCGGCGGCCAGCGCCGGGGCGGCCAGCAGCAGCGCCGGCAGCGCGGCGAGCAGCCGCACGACGCTCGCGGCGAGCAGCCGCACGACGCTCATCGCACATCCTCGCGGATGCGCCGCGTCAGCTCGTCGAACGTCCCGTTGGCGCGCAGGACGTAGATGCCGGTGAGCACGATCGCGGCGACGATCACCCCGAGCCCGATCGGAAAGGCGAGGGTCAGGCTGCCGCCGATATCGGTCGCCAGCAGGCCCTTGTCGAACGCGACCAGCAGGATGAAGTCGTAGTAGATCACGAACATGGCAATGGCGACGAACCAGGCAAAGCGGCGGCGCTTCTCCTCCAGCACGACGAAGGCCGGATGCCGCCGCACCCGCGCCGCAAACGCCGCTCCCTCCGCCGCGCTCCGCTCGTCCGCCCGCGTTTCCGCCATCGCCGCGTTCCTCCCGCCCCGCGTGCCGCGGGATGCTCAGGGGCGCGTAGCCCTATCCCGACGCGCTTGTCGTTGTCCTGGATCAATGCTGGCGGGCAGCGAGATGTGATCGGGGGGCGGCGGCTCAGGGCAGGGTGCCGATCAGCGCGTTCAGCGTCGAAGTGCGTCGTGCCAGCTCCGCCTGCTTGGTGCGCGTGATCTGCACGACCAGTTCCGTTGCCCGATCGGCAACCTTGCCCAGCGTGCGGGCGCGATTGGTGCGCAGCCGCACCACGGCCGCGCCCCACGTCAACTTGCGCTCGGCAAGCAAGGCGAGGATCGCGTCGTTCTCGGCACGCGCCTCGAGGATGATCGGCGCGAAGGAAGGCAGCGAGCGCATCGCGGTCGCCACCGCCGCATCCGAGCAGGTGCGCAGCTCGTCGTTCCAGGCGAACAGCACCGTGCGCTCCGCGTTGGTGATATGCGCCGGGTCGGTCATCTGCAGCAGCGTGCTGCGGTCGATGTCGTCAAGCGGCATGCGGGCGGCGAGCAGCGCATAGCGCGGCCTGGCGGCGATCTCCGCGCGGCAGGTATCGGCCGCGCGGCTGGCCGCGAGCACGGTCGGCGTGACATCCTCCAAATTCGGCATCGCGGTCGGCGCAGGCGCGCAGGCGGCGGGTGCGGTCGCGACGAGCAGACCCAGCCACAGTGTTCGGCCGCGCTGACCCTGTTGGTGGGAGGTCTTCGGTTCCGGACCCCTCGCCGCGAAAGACTGGGTCGCGCGCTGCACGCCGGGGACGGTCACGGACCGCCGAGGATGGAAATGCCGAGTTCGGCACCCGATGCACAGAGTTCGCTGTCGAGTGTCGCTAGCGGCAGCCCGCGGCGTTGCGCCAGTTCGAGATAGGCGGCGTCATAGGCTGTGAGCCGGAATGTATTGGCAAGCTCGAGCGTCGCGGCCCAAGCACGTAGATCGGTTTCCGGGTCGATCGCGATGTTGAGACGCGCGCGATCGGCGAGCGCGGCGCGGCGGAATTCGACGTCGATCCGCCTCCGCCGTGCCGCGATGGTTAGGCTATTCGCGACCTCGAGCCGCCAGAGCGAAGGCACGACCGCGCCGTTGTCGGCAACCTTGTCGAACACGTGTGCGACCGCCGGGACAGTCTCATCGCTGTAGATCCACGCAAGTGTCACGGAGCAGTCGAGCACGAGGCTCACGGCCGGCCCTCGTCGCGAAACGATTTCCATTCGGCCCAGTCGAAACGGCCGAACCTGCGCTGCTCGGCGCGCTCACGGATGCGGCGAACCGCCGCGCGCGCCTCGTCGCGGGTGGGGACGGCCCGTGGCGGCACGAGTCTGGCGACCGGCTTACCGTGGCGCGTGATCGTCACCTCTTCACCATGCTCGACGAGATCGAGCAGTTGACCCAGCCGGTTTTTCGCCTCGAACGCGCCGATCTCGCGCATGTCACCTTACCTAGGAGCGGGAAAAAGCTAGCTCAAGCTAGCTTATATAGGGTGCTCATGTCAAGAGACGCTGGCTTCCTTACTACCGTAGTTGCTTCGGGTACCTATGCGAGTACTCGTGCTCGGAGATTGCGTGTGTCGTCTTTAATACTGTAATATGGATGATTTGTATTGATATATAGGTGTCTTATTTCTTGAAATGCCGTGTCGTTGCAAACAGATCGAGCGCGTAGACCCAGCGATTCGGGCAAAGGAGAAACGTTCATGTCGGTTGACCAGCTCAATCACCCCGTCACCCAACTTGCCGCACGGATCGCTGCGTACGGAACGGGAATCGATGCGCAAGAAGCTAAAGCCGCAGCCTGCGCCGTGGACTTCCTGCGGCGATCCGGGTCGCGGCTTCCCGTCACCACGGAAGAAGCCGCCGGGCTTGACCCGAGAGTTCGGCAAGCGGGTCGGGTTCTGTGCGCGACGTGGCGCAAATGCGCCGTCGGCAAATGTCTGAGTCGCTGTGAGCAGGCGATCCGCGCTCTTGAGTTCGGTCCCTCAGGATGCCTTCTGCACCAAGCGCGGTGCGTCGCGTCCCGCGGCCGGTCCCATTTGCGGCTGGTCGCCAACCGGGCCGCGAGGCATGTGCACCAAACGTGACTGGCGCCGCATAGCCAAGCGTTGAGATGCCCGATGCGCGACTGCGACCGCATCGCGCGAGGAGCCGGGGCTGCGCCCCTACCGTGCCTGCGCGCTCGCCTCCGAGCGGGTGGCGCCCACCCGTGCCGCCAGCGCGGCTGCCATGAAGCTGTCGAGATCCCCGTCGAGCACCGCCTGCGGGTTGCCGGTCTCGACGCCGGTGCGCAGGTCCTTCACGAGCTGGAACGGCGCCAGCACGTAGGAACGGATCTGGTGCCCCCAGCCGATATCGGTCTTGGCACTCTCCGCGGCATTCGCGGCCGCTTCGCGCTTCTGCAGTTCGGCCTCGTAGAGCCGGGCGCGCAGCATTGCCATCGCGGTGGCGCGGTTGCGGTGCTGGCTGCGGTCGGTCTGGCACGCGACCACGATCCCGGTCGGGACATGGGTGATGCGGATCGCGCTCTCGGTCTTGTTCACGTGCTGCCCGCCGGCGCCGGAGGCGCGGTAGGTGTCGACCTTCAGGTCCGCCTCGTTGATCTCGATCTCGATGCGGTCATCGACGACCGGGTAGACCCAGACGCTGGCGAAGCTGGTCTGCCGCCGCGCCGCCGCGTCGAACGGGCTGATGCGCACCAGCCGGTGCACGCCGGCCTCGGTCTTCAGCCAGCCATAGGCGTTCGGGCCGCTCACCTGCAGCGTCGCGCTCTTGATCCCGGCCTGCTCGCCCGGGCTCTCGTCCAGCACCTGCACCTTGTAGCCGTGCTGTTCCGCCCAGCGCACATACATGCGCATCAGCATCTCGGCCCAGTCCTGCGCGTCGGTGCCGCCGGCGCCGGCGTTGATCTCGACGTAGCAGTCGTTGCCGTCGGCCTCGCCGGAGAGCAGGCTTTCCGTCTCGCGCCGCTTCGCCTCCTCGGCGAGCCGGCGCAGCGCCGCCACGCCGTCGGCGACCATGGCCGCGGCGCCGTCGGCGTCGGCGAGCCCGAGCAGTTCCGAGGTGTCGGCGACCTCGCGCTCCAGCGCCTGCACGCCCTCGATCGCACCGGCGAGGCGGTTGCGCTCGCGCATGATGCTCTGGGCCTGGGTGGCATCGTTCCACAGCGCCGGGTCTTCGGCGCGGTGGTTCAGCTCCTCGAGCCGGGCGGTCGCGGCATCCCAGTCAAAGATGCCTCCTCAGCAGCGCCAGCGATCGCTGGATCTGCTCGTTCAGGGCGTCGGATTCGGCGGACATGGGGCGCGCTCAATACAGGCCGGGCATGCTGCTGTCCACTCCGGGGGCAGCGGCCTGCGGCGCCGCGGCGTTCGCCGCCGCCGACGGCACCCCGCCGCCGAGCGGCGCCGAGGCGCCAGGTTCCTGTCCCGGCTTGAACGCGTCCGTGACGGGACCGAAATTGCTGTCCCAGGTGGCGACGGTCACGCCGGGCGGCGCCGGGAAGGTGAGCACCGGCCGGTTCTTCAGCGCCACCGCCATGAAATCGTGCCAGATCGGGGCCGCCACCGCGCCGCCGGTCTCGTTGTTGCCGAGGCTCGCCGGGGTGTCGAAGCCGACCCAGACCACGGTGACCAGATCGGGGGTGAAGCCGGCGAACCACGCGTCCTGGAAATCCTGCGAGGTGCCGGTCTTGCCCGCGATCTGCCGGTTGAGCCCGGCGCCCGCCGCGGTGCCGGTGCCGCGCTGCACGACGCCCTGCATCATCAGGTTGAGCTGAAAGACGCTCGCCGGGTCGGCGACCCGCGGGCGGTTGTCGACCAGTTCCGGCGGCTTCGAGGGGTCGTCGCAGGCGTCGCAGCGCAGCTCGGAGGGGTGCCAGACCACGTGCCCGTCGCGATCCTGCACGGTGTCGATCAGCGTCGGCACCACCGCCTTGCCGCCCTCGGCGAGGCCCGCATAGGCGCCGGCCTCCCGCAGCACCGTCGTCTCCACGGCCCCCAGCGCGGCCGGCAGCACCTTCGGCATGCTGTCGACCATGTGGAAGGCGATGGCGGTGTCGGCGACGGACTGCATGCCGAGCCGGTTGGCGAGGCGGACGGTGACGAGGTTGCGCGAGCGTTCGAGTGCGACGTGCAGCGACACCGGCCCCAGGAAGTCACCCTCGTAGTTGCCGGGCCGCCATTTGCCCTGCGCGCCGAGATCGACCACGAACGGCGCGTCGAGGAAGCGCTGCGACGGCGAAATCCCCTGTTCCAGCGCCGTGAGATAGACGAACGGCTTGAAGCTGGAGCCGGGCTGGCGGTTGGCCTGGGTGGCGCGGTCGAACTGGCTCATGTCGAACGACCAGCCGCCGCACAGCGCCAGCACCCGCCCGGTCGCGGGGTCGAGGCTGACCAGCGCGCCCTCGACCTGCGGGATCTGGCGCAGCAGCAGCCGCTCCGGCCGCGCGGCGGTGCGGCCCGAGGCGGGCTCGGCGGCGACACGCTCCACCATCACCACGTCGCCCGGGTGCACCACGTCGGTCACCCGCTTCGGCGTGGCGCCGAGACTGCCGTTCTGCGCCGGCCGCGCCCAGGTGATGTCGGCGAGCTGCATCGGCAGCACCCGCGGCGGCTCGCCGGCGCCGAACACGCCGAGCTTCGCCTCGGCGTCCCCGGCCTCCAGCACCACGCCCAGGCGCCAGTCGGGGAGCATGCCCGGCGGGCGGGCGACCGCGGCGAGCTGGGTTGCCCAGTCGCTGTGCAGCGCCGGCGCCGGGCTCAGACGGGTCACCGGCCCGCGCCAGCCGCCGCGGCGCTGGTCGTAGCGCATCAGGCCGGCGCGCAGCGCCCTGTCCGCCGCCGCCTGCAGCACCGGGTCCAGGCTCGTGCGCACCACGAGGCCGCCCTGGGTCGCCACGTCGGCGCCGAACTTCTCCACGAGCTGCCGGCGGACTTCCTCGGCGAAGTAGTCCCCGCCGCTGACGACCTCCAGCCGGTGGGCCGGCGCCGGTGTGATCGGCGTCGCCTTGGCCGCCGCCGCCTGCGCCGCGGTGACCACCCCGTCCTCGACCATCCGGTCGATCACCCAGTCGCGCCGCGCCCGCGCCGCCTCGGGGTAGCGGAACGGGTTATAGTTGTTCGGCGCCTTCGGCAGCGCGGCCAGGAACGCCGCCTCGGGCAGCGTGAGGGCATCGAGCGACTTGTTGAAATAGGCCTCCGCCGCCGCCGCGACGCCGTAGGAGGAGAGGCCGAGATAGATCTCGTTCAGGTAGAGCTCGAGGATGCGCTCCTTGCTCAGCGTCTGCTCGATGCGCAGCGCGAGGATGACCTCCTTCACCTTGCGCGAGAGCGTGACCTCGTTGCCCAGCAGCATGTTCTTCGCCACCTGCTGGGTGATGGTCGAGGCGCCGACCGGGCGCCGCCCCTGGCCCATGTGCATCAGGTCGGTGATCGCGGCGCGCGTCATCGCCACCGGATCGACCCCGCGATGGATGAAGAATTTCTGGTCCTCGGCGGAGACGAAGGCGTGCTTCACAAGATCGGGAATGGCGGCGTAGGGGACGAAAATCCGCCGTTCCGTTGCGAGTTCGGCGAGCAGGTGCGAATCGCCGGCATAGATCCGGCTCATCACCGGCGGCTGGTATTCCTGCAGCCCGTGCACGTCGGGCAGGCCGGATGCGAAATGGCGCCACGCCAGCACGCCGGCCCCAATGCCCACGCCCGCCGCGAGGACCGCGAGGCCGAGCAAGGCGCCCAGCACGCGGCCGAAGAAGCGCCCGACGCCGCCACGGCGGCGCTCCCGCGGCGGCGGAGGAAGCCGCCGGCGCGGCGGGCGGATCTCGCCGGCGGTCAGGGGTTCGTTCATGCGGGGTGGTTACACCAACTTGCCGCGCGGGCGTAGCCGGGTCGGGCAGGCCAGGGTTGCCCCGTCAGGCTGCGATGCCAGGCGGCCGCTCAGCCCGAGAGCTGGGCGGCCGGGGCGCCGGCGAAATAGGCGGCGATCGCCTCCCGCAGCGCCGCCGCCACCTGCGCGCGATGCTTCGGCCTGCGCAGCGCCGCCTCGTCGGCGCGGTTCGACATGAACCCCATCTCGACCAGGACGCTCGGGATGTCGGCCGCCTGCAGCACCGCGAAATCCGCGTGCCGCGCGGGGTTTTGCAGCAGCGGCACCGTCCCGTCGAAGGCGCCGACCACGCTGCGCGCCATCCGCGCCGAGCCCGAGCGTGTCTCCGCCCGCTCGAGACTCGCGAGGATGCGGGCGACCTCGGGCGAGGTGCCGCGGAATTCCGCGCCGCCGTAGCGGTCCGCCGCGTTCTCCCGCCGGGCGAGGGCGGCGCTCTGCGCGTCGGAGGCGCTCAGCGACAGGGTGTAGACGCTGGCACCGCGCACCGAATGGTCGGTCAGCGCGTCGGCGTGCATGGACACGAACAGCGCCGCACCGCGCGCCTGCGCGATCTTCACCCGCTGGGCAAGCGGGATGAACACGTCCCGCGTGCGGGTCAGCTCCACCCGATAGCGCCGGTCTGCCGAAAGCTGGCGGCGCAGCTCGGTGGCCGAGGCGAGGGCGATATGCTTCTCATAGGTTCCGGAGACGCCGATCGCGCCGGGGTCCTTGCCGCCATGCCCCGGATCGAGCATGACCAGCGGCGCCTTGGACGGGGCCGGCGTGGAGCGTTTCGGCTGGGCGCGCTTCGCCCAGGCCATGGCGGGCAGGCAGATCCAGGCCACCGCTCCGTGGCCCAGCAGCATGCGACGCGTGATCATGAGTTCCGTCCTCCGGACCGCGCTGTGCGCCGGGTTTCTAACCTGAAATCTCCGTGATTGCACGCTTCGCTTTGTTTCAGACCGATTCGCGCCGGCGGCGTGGCAGGGCTGTGACGGCGCCGCTTGCGATGCGCCGCGCTTTCCGCCAAGTTCCATGCGAGCCGGATCGGTGCGTTGTTGCGCCACGGACGCAAGGGCGTCCGGCGCCCGCCGGGCCGAGCCAGGTCGCGCGATGTGCGCGCGACTCGTCCGCCGCCCGGCGGGCGGACCGTTACCGACGACCGAGGGCGCCGCCTCCAGCGGAGGCAGGAGACGCCCGCAGACTTTAGGGTTTTATGGCCGACGCACTCTTCATTCCGGCATTTCCGAGCCCAGCGCCGATTGCGGCGTCGGGGCGCGGGCCGGAAAGTCGCGTCGCGCCTGATGCACTGCCGCTGCGGACGCCTCGGCCCCTCTCCCCAAAATCCTGCCGTCCGGACCGCGCCCAGCGCCGGCGGGCGGCACACCGGAGTTGCAGGCTGAATGACAAAGCGGATGCTCATCGACGCCACCCACGCGGAAGAGACCCGCGTGGTTGTGCTGGACGGAAATAGGCTCGAAGATTTCGACGTAGAAACCGCAACCAGAAAGCAACTAAAAGGCAATATCTATCTGGCCAAAGTGGTCCGGGTAGAGCCCAGCCTGCAGGCGGCTTTCGTGGAATATGGCGGCGGGCGCCACGGGTTCCTCGCGTTCGGCGAGATCCATCCCGACTACTACCAGATCCCCGTTGCCGACCGGCAGCGCCTGATCGAGGCGCAGGCCCAGGAGGCCCGCGAGGAAGCGGAGGCCGAGGAGGCCGCGGCCGCCGCCGAGGTGCAACCCGCGCCGGCGGAGGAGGTGCAACCCGAGCCGCTTCCCGTCATCGTCGCGCCGACGATGGCCGAGGCGCCAGAGGTGCAACCCGCGCCGCACGCCGAGATGCAACCCGGGATGCACCCGGAGGCGGAGGCAACCGGAGCCGAGCCGGAGGCCGCCCCCGCCGCCCAGGCGGCCGCGATCGCGGTCGAGGAACGCCACGCCGCGGTCACCGAGCCTGCCGAACCCGAGACGATCGAGCCCCCCGGGACGATCGAGCCCGAAGCAATAGATGGCGAACCGATCGGGGCCGAAGCGTTCGAGCCCGGGTCGTTCGAATCCGAAGCGGCGCCCCTGCCGCCGCCCGACACGGTGGGCGGCGAGCCCGCCGAGGGCGAGGCGGCCGAGGAGGCGCGGTCGCGCCGGATCTCGCGCATCCTGCGCAACTACCGCATCCAGGAAGTGATCCGGCGCCGCCAGATCATGCTGGTGCAGGTGGTCAAGGAGGAGCGCGGCACGAAGGGCGCCGCGCTGACCACGTACGTCTCGCTCGCCGGGCGGTTCTGCGTGCTGATGCCGAACTCCCCGCGCGGCGGCGGCATCTCGCGCAAGATCACCTCCGCCGCCGATCGCCGCCGGCTCAAGGAAATCACGTCGGAACTCGAAATCCCGCAGGGCATGGGGCTGATCGTGCGCACCGCGGGCGCCAACCGCCCGAAGGCCGAGATCAAGCGCGACTGCGAGTACCTGATGCGGCTGTGGGACGATATCCGCGAGCACACGCTGCGCTCGGTGGCGCCTGCGCTGATCTACGAGGAAGCCTCGCTGATCAAGCGCGCGATCCGCGACGTCTATTCGCGCGACATCGACGAGGTGATCGTCGACGGCGAGGAGGGCTGGCGCGGCGCGCACGACTTCATGCGCATGCTGATGCCGACGCACGCGAAGAAGGTGCAGCTCTGGCGCGGCGAGGGCAGCGGCCCGGCGCTGCCGCTGCTCGCGAAATACCAGGTCGAGGCGCAGCTCGACGCGATGCTGGCGCCCACGGTGCAGCTCCGCTCCGGCGGCTATCTGGTCATCAACCAGACCGAGGCGCTGGTCGCGATCGACGTCAACTCCGGCCGCTCGACGCGCGAGCGCGGCATCGAGGAGACGGCGCTGCGCACCAATCTCGAAGCCGCCGACGAGGTCGCGCGCCAGTTGCGGCTGCGCGATCTGGCGGGGCTGATCGTCATCGACTTCATCGACATGGAGGCGCGCAAGCACAACGGAATGGTCGAGAAGCGCCTGAAGGAGGCGCTGAAGACCGACCGCGCGCGGCTGCAGGTGGGGCATATCAGCCATTTCGGCCTGCTGGAAATGAGCCGTCAGCGGCTGCGCCCGTCGCTCGCCGAGACCAGCCTGAGCCCGTGCCCGCATTGCGGGGGCACCGGCCACGTGCGCAGCGTCGAGAGCAGCGCCATCCATGTGCTGCGTGCCGTCGAAGAAGAGGCGACGAAGGGCCGTGCCAGCGGGCTGCGCGTGCATGTCGCCGCGGCGGTGGCGCTCTATCTGCTCAACCACAAGCGCGAGCGGCTGGGCGAGATCGAGGCGCGCTGGGGCGTGCGGGTGACGTTCGAGCCCGACGAGTCACTGATCCCGCCGCAGATCCGCATCGACCGCCAGAAGCTGCCGGAGGGCGAGCGCGCCCCCGCGATGCCGGTGGCGCCCGCCGCTCCCGCACTGCCGGCGGCGGAGACCGAGGCGCCGGCGGAGGCCGAGGATGACGACGCGCCCGAGGCGGCGGAGGCCGCGCCCGAGGGCGAGGAGACGCATGCCGCCACGGGCGAGGATGCCGAACGCCGGCGGCGCCGCCGGCGCCGGCGGCGGGGCGGCCGTCACGAGACCGCGGCCACGGAGGCGGCCCCAGCCTCGGCCCCAGCCTCGGCCCCAACCCCCGCCGAGGCGGAGCCAGCCGCGGCGGCACCGATCGACCCCGGCTCCGCCGAACAGCCACATGTGGAAGTGCCCGAGTCCGACGAGGAGGCCGAGGGGCGCGGCCGCCGTCGCGGGCGCCGCGGCGGGCGGCGGCGGCGGCGGTCCGAGCCGGCCGCTGCCGAGGCGGGAGCCGAAGTCGGAACCGACATCGGAGCCGACAGCCGGGCCGACATCCGACCCGAGCCCGTGGCCGCGCCGCCGGGGCCGTATTCCGGCCCGACGCCTGCGGAGCCGTTCGGCGGCGGGGCGTTCGACCTGTTCGACATGCTGGAGCAGTACGAATCCCAGCCACCCGTGCCGTCGCCGGCCGCCGTGGCGCCGCAACCGGCCCCGGTCCCCGTCTCGGAGCCGGCGCCGGTCGCTGCGGCGGCACCGGCGGAGCTGATGCCGGAATTCGCGCCGCCACCGCCATCCGTCGAACCGACGCCCGCGCCGATCCCGACACCGGCGCCGGCGCTCCGCGCCGCGTCATCCGAGCCGGCGCCACTGACCGGGCCGCCGCCGGCGTCGCACGCGCCGGTGATGGAGGTCGCCGCGGTGTCGGATGCGGTGGTCGAACCGGAGCCCGCGATCAAGCCGATCATCGTCGGCGAGAGCGTGCCGGAGGTGGAGCGCAAGCGCGGCTGGTGGCGGCGCTGAGCGGAAATCCCGAGATTCCGCCAAGCGGCAACGCGGTTTGCGCGAGCGCGGCACGGTGCCATAAGAGGGGGCGATGCGACTGCTCCATCACCTCCCTCTCTCGCCCTATTGTCGCAAGATCCGCCTCGTCCTCGCGGAAAAGCGCCTGCCCTTCGAGCTGAAGGTGGAGCGTGTCTGGGAACGCCGGCCGGCGTTCGTCGATCTCAACCCGGCGGCGACCGTTCCCGTTCTGATCGAGGAGAGCGGCCTCGCGGTTCCGGACTCCGGCGTGATCTGCGAGTACCTGGAGGAAGCCTATCCCGACACCTCGATGCTCGGCGAGACGCATGCCGAGCGCGTGGAAGTGCGCCGGCTCGCGGCCTGGATCGACGGAAAGTTCGATGCGGACGTCACGCGGCCGCTGAACGGCGAGAAGTACTTCAAGCGCATCGCCGGGCGCGGCCATCCGGACGCGGCGTCGCTGCGCGCCGGATATGCCGCGCTGCGCGAGCACCTGGAGTATCTCGGCTGGCTCGCCGAGACCCGCAAATGGCTCGGCGGTGCGCATATCTCGCTCGCCGACTTCGCAGCGGCCGCGCATCTCTCGGTGCTCGACTACGCAGGCGACGTGGACTGGAGCATGAGCCCGGCGGTGCGCGAGTGGTATGCGCGGATGAAGTCGCGCCCGAGTTTCCGCTCGCTGCTCGCCGACCGCGTGCCCGGCTTCGCGCCGCCGGCACACTACGCTGATCTGGACTTTTAGCGCGCCCCTCAACCGGCTCGCTGCGCTGACTACCCTCTCTGCAAGCGGGAGAGGGAAGGGAACGCCGCTTCTCTCCCTCTCCCGCTTGCGGGAGAGGGCCGGGGTGAGGGCATGTGCTTTGCCTATTCGGACGGCGTCAGGTTGACCGGTGCCACGCCGAGCATCTGGGCGACGATGCTGCGATGGCATTCCGCGTGATCGCGCTCGAAGCACAGCAGGCAGGCGGGTTCCGCGGCGGCGATGGCGGCGGCCTGCGCCAGTTCCGCCTGGGCCTCCGCACCCTGCATGTGCTTGCGGAAGATGCGGTGCATGGCAGCGACATCGCCGTGGCGCACGGCGTCGCGCCCGGATTTCGGCGTGCCGAGCGCGCGCAGATGCGTGTAGTGCATGCCGTCCGCCTCGACCGAGGCGCAGAGCAGGCGCTTCGAGAAACCCGGCTTGCGCGACTGCGGCACTGCGCGCACGTCGATCAGATGCTTCACACCTGCGTCGCGCAGTGCGGCCAGCACCGCCGGCAGCGTGCTGCCCTGATAGCCGATGGTGAACAGCGTCCGCATATTCGGCGCCGCATCAGCCGTCCGCGTCGAGCCAGTCCTCGATCAGCCGCCGCGCGATGCTGTCGCTGCGCGGAATCGAGAAACCATGGCGCGCGCAATCGCGAATCTCGGCGCGCGTGAACCAGCGCGCGTCCTCAAGCTCGTTCGGGTCGAGCGCGATCGTCTCGGTGAGTGCTTCGGCATAGAAGCCGAGCATCATCGAGGCCGGGAACGGCCAAGGCTGGCTGGAATGGTAGTGGACCTGCGCCACGCGCACGCCGGTTTCCTCGAACACCTCGCGCGCCACCGCCTCTTCCAGCGACTCGCCCGGCTCCACGAAGCCCGCGAGCGTCGAATACATGTCGCGGATCGGGAAACGCTGCGCGTGGCCGAGCAGCGCACGGTCGCCGGCGACCACCAGCATGATCACCGCCGGGTCGGTGCGCGGGAAATGCGACGTCTCGCACGCGGTGCAGCGCAGCACGTTGCCCGCGCTGACGGGCTCGCACGGGGCGCCGCAGACGCCGCAGAAACGGTGCCGGCTGCGCCAGTGCATCATGCCGCGGGCGTGCGCCAGAATCGCGGCGTCGCTCGGCGGCAGGAGCCCCGCCACCGCGCGCAGGTCGGTGAAGGCGCCGAGCGCCGGCGGCAGCAGCGGCAGCGGATCGTCCGCGGCGCTGGCATCGACCGCGAACAGCGGCTTCTCGAAGTGCAGGCCGAGGAAGACCCACGGCCCGCCCGCCATGCGCAGCGCCGACGCCGCTTCGGCGGTCAGGAACACCGCCTCCGGCCGCCCGTCCGCGACGCCCTGCATGAGGTTGCGCGACCGCCAGACCGGCGCCCAGAGCGCGTCGGAGGCGGCCAGGGCGGCGCCGATCCAGACCTCGTCGTCGCGCCGCTGCGACGCCCGATCGAGCGGGCTGCCGGCGTAAGGATTGAGGCGGGTGGCTTGGATGATCGGCACGCGCCGACCGTGCCACGCGGGGGCGCGGGCGGCAACCTTGCGGGGTTGGGCGCGCGGCGTGATAGGATGGCTGCGGGAGGTCGGCGGCGGACGGGCGCCTCGCCAACCCGGTCAGGTCCGGAAGGAAGCAGCCGCAACGAGTTTCCGCCCGGGTCGTCCGTTCGGCCTCCCACTCCGCAACCAGAGGCCGCCGCGGCGGCCGGAAACCCCCGCGCCGCGCATGTCCGGCCTGTTCGACCAGGAACCCGCGTCAACGCCGTCCTCCGAGGAACGGCTGGAGGCGCCGCCGCCGCCCGAAGGCCCCGGCCTGTTCGGCGAGCCGCCGCCGCCGGCCGCGACGCCGTACCGGGTGCTGGCGCGCAAATACCGGCCGCAGAGCTTCGCCGACCTGATCGGGCAGGAGGCGATGGTGCGCATCCTGCGCAACGCCTTCGCGCTCGACCGCGTCGCCCACGCCTTCATGCTCACCGGCGTGCGCGGCGTGGGCAAGACGACGACCGCGCGCATCATCGCCCGCGCGCTGAACTGCATCGGCCCTGACGGCACCGGCGGCCCGACCGCCGATCCGTGCGGCGTTTGTGCCAACTGCACCGCGATCCTCGCCGACCGCCACCCCGACGTGCAGGAGATGGACGCGGCCTCGCGCACCGGCGTGGACGACGTCCGCGAGATCATCGAGGCGACGCGGTTCCGCCCGCTGCAGGCGCGGAAGAAGGTGTTCATCGTGGACGAGGTCCACATGCTCTCGCGCAACGCGTTCAACGCGCTGCTCAAGACATTGGAGGAGCCGCCGCCGCACGTCGCCTTCATCTTCGCCACCACCGAGTCGCGGAAGGTGCCGATCACGGTGCTGTCGCGCTGCCAGCGATTCGACCTGCGCCGCGTGTCGGTGAGCGAGCTTTCGGCGCGGTTCGCGCGCATCGCCGCGCTGGAGGGCGTCACCATCGCCGCCGACGCGCTGGCGCTGCTCGCGCGCGCCGCCGACGGCTCGGTGCGCGACGGGCTGAGCCTGTTGGATCAGGCGATCGCGCAGGCGGCGCCCGGCCAGCCGATCGGCGCCGACGCGGTTGCCGACATGCTCGGCCTCGCCGACCGGGAGCTGGTCTTCGACCTGTGCGAAGCGGTGATGCAGGGCAAGCCGGCGGCGGCGCTGGCGATCGCCGACCGCGCGCATGAGCGGGGCGCCGATCTCGGCGTGCTGCTGCAGGACCTGCTCGACCTCGTGAACACGCTGACGCGGCTCAAGGTGATCCCGGCGCTGCGCGACAGCCCCGAAATGCCGGAAGCCGAGCGCACGCGCGGCGCGGCGCTGGCGGAGACGCTGCCGGTCCCGGTGCTCGCGCGCACCTGGCAGATGCTGCTGAAGGGCATCGGCGAGGTGGAGGCGGCGCCCGACCGGCGCGCAGCGGCGGAGATGGTGCTGATCCGGCTCTGCTACGTCGCCGACCTGCCGCCGCCCGGCGATCTGGTGCGGCGGCTGGCGGAGGGCGGCACCGGCGGGCCTGTGAGCAGGAGCAGCGGGGGCAACAGCGGCGGGGACAACGGCGGCGGCAACGGCGGCGGCGCGCGCGCGGTCGCGGGCGGCGGGACGGTTGTCGCCGCGGCGCCGCGGCTCGCCGGCTTGCGGGATGTCGCGAGCCTCCTGGTCGCACGGCGCGAGGCGATGCTGCATGCGCATCTCGTCCATTCCGTGCATCTGGTGCGCTTCGCCCCGCCGGTGATCGAGCTGCGCCCGCAGACGGATGCGCCGCGCGACTTCGCCGCCCGCCTCGCCGCCGTGCTGCGCGAGGCGACCGGCACGCGCTGGACGATCGCGCTCTCCACCGAGCCGGGCGAGCCGACACTGGCCGCGCAGGGCGAGGCGGCGGACGCGGCGCGGCGGCATGCGGCGGCGGAACATCCGCTGGTGCGCGCGATCCTCGATGCCTTCCCCGGCGCGCGGATCGAGGCGGTGCGCGATGCGAGCGTGGACTCCTACGGCCTGCCGCCGGACGAGGCGGCACCCGCCGAGGAGGACCCGGAGGAATGGGAGAGCTGAGATGAAGAACCTTGCCGGCCTCATGAAACAGGCCGCCCAGATGCAGAAGAAGATGGAGGAAATGCAGGCGCGCCTGGAGCAGATGGAGGTCGAGGGATCGGCTGGCGCCGGGCTCGTGCGCATCCTGCTCAACGGCAAGGGCGAGATGCGGTCGGTGCATATCGACCCGAAACTCGCCGACCCCGCCGAGACCGAGATGCTGCAGGACCTGATCGTGGCCGCGCATGCCGAGGCGCGGCGCAAGGTGGACGCCCAGGCGGCCGAGGCGATGCAGGAGGCAGCCGGCGGCCTCAACCTGCCGCCGGGGATGAAGCTGCCCTTCTGATGGGTGGCCCCGAGGTCGAGCGTCTGATCGGCCTGCTCGCGAAACTGCCGGGACTAGGGCCGCGCAGCGCGCGGCGGGCGGCACTGCGGCTGCTGCGCGAGCCGGAGGCGCGGCTGCTGCCGCTGGCCCAGGCGCTGGCCGAGGCGGCGCGCAGCGTGCGCACCTGCGGTGTCTGCGGCAACCTCGACAGCGTCGATCCGTGCAGCATCTGCGCCGATCCGCACCGCGACCGCGCCACGATCTGCGTGGTCGAGGGCGTGGGCGACCTGTGGGCGCTGGAGCGCGCGGGCGTCTATCGCGGGCTGTATCACGTGCTCGGCGGCACGCTCTCCGCGCTCGCCGGCACCGGGCCGGAAGACCTCGCGGTCGCACCGCTGCTGACGCGGCTGGAGGCGGGCGGCGTCGCGGAGGTGATCCTTGCCCTCGGCGCGACCGTGGACGGCGCCACGACGGCGCACTGGCTCGCCGAGCGGTTGCAACCACTCGGCGTGGCGGTGACGCGGCTCGGTCAGGGCGTGCCGATCGGGGGCGCGCTGGAAGTGCTGGATGACGGCACGCTGGCGGTTGCGCTACGCAGCCGCCGGGCCTGAAACGATACGAAGCCCTGAAACGATATGCGATCCTGAAGGATCCTTGGGGGGAAGCGATGGACATGCGCGCCGGCGGCGCCCAGGCGATCAGCGCGCGGCTGGACCGGCTGCCGGCCACGCGACAGGTGTGGACGCTGGTGGTGCTGCTGTCCGTCGGCGGCTGCTTCGAACTCTACGACCTGCTGATGACGGCCTATATCAGCCCCGGCCTGATCCGCGAGGGCATCTTCGCGGCCGGCGCCAAGGGGTTTCTGGGGCTGCCGGATCAGGCGGCGTTCGCCTCGATCACCTTCGCCGGGCTGTTCGTCGGCACGATCCTGC
>JAFKFJ010000253.1 GCA_017307335.1 Alphaproteobacteria bacterium
CGCATGTGCCGCGCCGTAGGGGCGATAGACCCTGCGCGGGGTCGGCACCGACGGCGGCCAGCTATATTCGATCGTCACCACGCAGGCGAAGCCGGCCAGCCCCAGCACCGCCGCCACCGGCCAATAGCGCCGCAGCGCCGCCAGCGCCGGCTCGGACCGGGCGAGCGCGAAGCCGAACAGGAAATCGGGGACGTACATGAAATGCGCCATCGTGTCGTCGACCAGCGCATGCGTCTCCCCCGCCATCGGGAACCACCAGGCGTGGACCGCGAGCGCCCAAAGCATCGGGATGACCAGCACCCCCCAGCCGGCGAAGGCGCGATCGAACAATCGCTGGAGCACCTCGGTCCGCACCAAGGCGACCAGCCCGGCCAGCACGACGGTATAGACCCACAGATAGCCGACGAACCACAGATGGTTCCACGTCGGCAACACGATCCCGTCGAGCATCCCGAAGCGGAAATAATCGTGCAGCCAGAAATAGGGGAAGCCGGCGGCATAATGATATTTGGTGACCAGCTCGACCCAGGATTGCGGCGGAACGATCACCGCGATCCCGAACACCAGGGGCACGAGGAGCCGCCAGCTGCGATTGGCGAGAAAGCCCCCCACCCCGACCGAGCGCCGCAGCAGCGCGCGGCTGGCATAGCCCGAGACGACGAACAGCAACGGCAGCCGCCAGGCGTTGGTCGCCATCATCGGCAGCGTCGTCCAATCCTCGACGTGCGAGGATTTTACGTGGAAGTTCCACGGCACGAAGACCATGCCGATATGATAGAGGATGAGCAGCCCGAAGGCCCCGACGCGCAGCCAGTCCATCCCATAATGTCGTGCCATCCCGGCCCGCATAGGGGGCTGGGACGGCAAGAACAATCGCCGGCGGGCGCGGCGGCGCTACAGCTTGACGCGAAGCTGGCCCAGGAAATCGCGCTTGCCGAGCTTCACGAACAGTTTTCCGACACGACCGACACATAGCCGGGGTCAATGTGTCGGAACCGGACAGGCGAAAACACGAGGAAAAACAATATATTATATGAGTTCCGACACATACAACACATACAACACAGGCACGTGTAAGCGCCCGCACACACATACGAGAACGTCAAGTGAACTGCGACCATCTGACGGACATCCATTCCTATCCGCGGACTCGCCGCGGACTCATCCGCGAGCGTAGTGCTGGCGCTTCCTGGCGTCTCGCTGCATCTGGTGTCGCAACAAGCTGTTGAAATCGCTGAAATGGGCGACCTAAGCCATTGTGATCGCTGGGGATTGTTCCTGTCTCTTAATCAGCGGGTCCAAGGTTCGAGTCCTTGTGCGCCCACCAGTTCTCACCCGCAATCTCGCGAAATCGGCGGGGCGGCACAAGGGCCGACCGCCCGCCGCGGGCTCAACGCGGCGCGAAAGCCGCCTGCGCTTGTGGCGAGGAACTACCGCACGGCGTCGAGATCGAAGCGCAGCGCAGCTTCATTCTTGTTTCGAATCAATCGCGGCGGATCCGGGCGGTGCCGCAACCACGCATCGAGCGTTGCAGGTGACTGCCCTGGTGCGCGCTCCGCCGCCGCTGAATCCGGGGGGAGTCACACCGGCGGCGGCTCAGGCGCCCGCGCCCGCGTGCCCTTCAGCAGTCGTGCTACGCGGTTCGCGAGCAGCTCGCCGCTGATCGGCTTGCGCAGCGCGGAGAAGGTGCCGCCGGTCGCGGCACCGAGATCGAGCTCGAGCGCGCGCGCCGCGAAGCCGGTGAGCAGGATAGCGGGCAGATCCGGAAAGCGGCGCTGCGCCTCGCGGATCAGCGCGATGCCGTCCATCCCGGGCATGGACAGGTCGGCAAGCAGCAGCGCGACCGGCTCGCCGGACTCCAGCAGCGCCAGCGCCTCCGCGCCGGACTGCGTCGGCAGCACCGTGTAGCCGAAGGACTCGAGCTCCTCGGCAAGGAATTCCCGAACGAGGTCCTCGTCGTCCACAAGCAGGATGCGGGCGCGCTCGTCCCCGCTGTCGTGTACCGCAGGCTCGCCGCATGGCACCACGCCGTCCGCGTGAGCGGGTTCGGCGATCGGGAACCACAGGTTGACGATCGTGCCCAGGCCGGGCGTGCTCTCGATATGCAATCCGCCGCCGCTCTGTTCCGCAAATCCCTGGGCCATCGGGAGCCCGAGGCCGGTGCCCATCCCGGGCGGCTTGGTGGTGAAGAGGGGTTCGAGCGCCCGCGCCAGGGTCTGCGCATCCATGCCGCAACCGGTGTCGGCGACGGAGAGACGGACGTAGACGCCCGCCTTGAGCGACAGCGGATGGCGCGGGCCATTGTCGTGCAGCAGCGTCTCGGCTGCTGCGGTGAGCGTCAGCGTGCCGGCGCCTTCCATGGCGTCGCGCGCGTTCGTCGCGAGGTTGATCAGCACGGTCTCGAGCTGCCCCTTGTCCGCGAACAATTTCGGCAGGTTGGGTTCGCTCTCGACCCGCACCTCGATCCCGCGGCCGAGCGTGTGGATGAGGATTTCGGCGACGCCTGCGAGCAGCGCCGCCCCATCCACCGGCTCCGCCCGCAGGTCGCTGTGACGCGCGAAGAGCAGCAGGCGCCGGGTGATCGCGGTGCCGCGTTCGATCGCCCCGATCACGGCGGCGGCGAGGCGCCGCACGCCTTCGGTGTCCTCGGCGCGGCGCGCGATCAGCGTGGCACCGCCATGCACCGCCTGCAGCACGTTGTTGAAGTCGTGGGCAATCCCACCTGCAAGCTGGCCCAGCGCGCTCAGTTTCTCGATCTGACGCAGGCGCGCCTCGCTCTCCTGCAGCGCCGCCTCGGCGCGCTTGCGCGCGGTCACGTCGGTCAGCACGCAGATGCTGCGCCAGGTGCCGAAGGAACCGTCGCCTTCAACCGTGCAGGAGAGCAGCACGTCGAGCACGGCGCCGGATTTGTGGATGAAGCGCCGCTCCGGATCGCGTGCGGTGCCTTCCGGTTCGTCGTGCATCCAGGCCGGTTCCTGGAAGTCCGTGACGGGCCGGCCGACAACCTCCTCGCGCGTATAGCCCAGCATCTCGAGCCAGTGGTCGCTGACGGCGACGATGCGCTTGGCGCGATTGAGCGAGTGCATGGCGGCGGGGGCGCGCGTGAAGAAGGCGCGATAGCGTTCCTCGCTCTCGGCAAGCCGCCGGGCGGTTGCCTCCTGCTCCCGCGCCTGCATTTCCAATGCGGCATTGGCGCTGCGCAGCGCGGCCGGTGAGGGCAGGGCCAGCACTTTCGGAATCAACGGCCAGAGCATCACCGCGGTCGTCAGTGACAGCGCGGCGGTGATCGCCTTGATGAATCCGGCGATCCAGTAGGCCGGCACCCAGAGCGTCGCCGCCGCCAGCGCATGCGTGGTGCCGCATGCCAGGATGAAGGCGGCGAACAGCCACAGCATCCATGAAAACGCGAGGTCGGAGCGCCGGCGCGCGAAAACACCGAGCGCAAGCGGGATGGAGAAGTAGGCGAGCGCGATCACGATGTCCGAGCCGGCGTGCAGCCAGATCAGCCCGGGCTGCCAGGCCAGGCAGAATCCGTGCGGCGTCAGGCCCGTGGCGCCGAACATCTGGCCGCCGAACACCTGGTCAAGGAGCGCCTTCATCGCAACGCCCGATCCCTGGTCGATCGGCACGGTCCGCGACGGACGGGCGACATCCGGTGATCTCCACTATGTTTTTGGACGAGCCGAAACCGACGGCAGCAGAACCGCGAACCGGCGGCGGACGGCGGCGTAGCATTCGCACGCGGCGTCGCCGAGGCGGCGGCGGTCGAGCACCACGGGACCGCCGCGACGCAAGCGCACCAGTCCCTCGGCCTGCAGCGCAAGCAACGCCTCGCCCACCGTCGCGCGGCGGACGCCGAGCATCTCGGAGAGAAATTCCTGTGTCAGCGGCAACATCGTGCCGTCGCCTGCGGGCGCCGGGCCGGCGCGGTCGAGCGCCACGAGCAGCCAGCGCGCCAGCCGCGCGCGCACCGGATGCGCTGCGTTGCAGGCGGCCGACTGCAACGCCATCGACATCGCCGCCTCCGCGTAGCGCGCCAGCAGATGCCGCAGCGCCGGCGAGGCGATCGCCGCGTCCACCAGGCGGGCGCTCGGCACCCGGGCGGCCATGCCGGGCATCTGCACAAGGCCGCGGACAAAGGCATCGACCTCGCGGTCCGTAGCGTCGACGCCGATGCCGGCGGCTCCCTCCAGGCCCACCGTGACGGTTTCGGTGGCACCGCCGTCGTGCAGTGGCATCACGAGCGAGATCATCGTCCCTTCGTGCGGGAAGTACACGTGCGTCGGCACCTCGCCGGGCTCGAACAGCACCTGGCCGCGGATGAGCTGCACCTGCTCAAGATCGGGGCCCAAGCGGGCATGGTCGCCTGGCGAAAACGCCGCGAGCAGGCGATTGCCATGAACCGGCGCTTGCCCCGGGCTGGGGACGTTGGATGGTGGACGAGCGAATGGCACCGGATTCTCCTGGCAGAGTGCAGCCGCAGACAATTCGGTTCCTCGGCGTCCGGCCATGTCGGCGCGCGGTGACTGTTGCAGGTCGCCAAGCGGTCGTCTGCACGGAAGGTGACAAAGGCCAGTGCGAATCGAAAGTTTTTTGCGGACGCCACGGCATCGTGGGAGGCAGCCATGACCGCAGGCACGGGAACCATCGTCGCCAGTTGGCGTTTTGCGCGTGGTCTGCGCGAAGCGGCCCGAAGCAGCCGACCGAGGGCGGGCCGCAAGCCGTGGCGCGGGAATGCCCAGCATGTGGCGATGGTTTCTGACTGCACTGCTGTTTTCCGTACCGGGCATCGCCCATGCGCAGGCGACCGTGCCCGGCGCCGGCAGTGCGCGGGGCGCAGAGCAGCATGGTGCGCCGAACGGGCAGCGGCCGCAGCACCCCGCGCCCGGGCACGATCCCCATTCGAATGATGGTACGCAGCACGGCAAGGACGACGCCGGCGGGCGTGACCCCGGCGGGGATCGGGCCCGCTAGGCAGCACTGCGACGGTGGTGGCACACTCGCCCGCCATCACCGCTGTTTTCATGCAAGCGCCGGCCGTCGCGCCGGCAGGGGCGAGGGACCATGGACCTGCAACTCGCGGGCAAGCACGCGCTCATCACCGGCGGCTCGAAGGGCATCGGCCTCGCTGCGGCCGAGGTGCTGGCCGAGGAAGGCTGCAACGTCACCCTGGTCGCGCGCGATCCGGCCCGGCTCGACGCCGCCGCCGCGGCAATCCGCGCGCGCCGTCAGGTGAGCGTGCGCACGATCGCGGCCGATCTGTCGCAGACGGAGGCGGTGCGCCGCGCTGCCGAGGCGGCGGGCGAGATTGACATCCTGGTCAACAACGCGGGTGCCATTCCGCCCGGCGACCTGCTGTCGGTGGACGACGAAACCTGGCGGCGTGCCTGGGATTTGAAGGTTTTCGGCTTCATCGGTTTCTGCCGCGCCGTGTATCCGGCGATGGCGGCGCGCCGCACGGGCGTGATCGTCAACGTCATCGGCGCGGCCGGCGAGCAGTTTCCACCCGGCTACATCGTGGGCGCGAGCGGCAATGCGGCGCTGATGGCGTTCACCCGCGCGCTGGGCAAGCGGGCGCCCGCGGACGGGCTGCGCGTGGTCGCGATCAACCCCGGGCCGGTGGAGACGGAGCGGCTCGTGTTGCTGCAGCGCGACCAGGCCGCCAAGACGCTCGGCGACGCCGAGCGGTGGCGCGAGCTGACTGCGAACATGCCGTTCGGCCGGGCCGCGTCCCCGGCGGAGATCGGCTACGCCGTCGCGTTCCTCGCCAGCCCCCGCTCCGGCTATACCTCCGGCACCGTGCTGACGATCAACGGCGGCGGATAGCGCCGCCGCTCAGGCGTCGTCGGGTACCAGCACCGCGGGCGCATTCTCGGCAAACCACGCGCGCAGCCCGCTGCCGGCGTCGAACGGATCGTCGAAGAACGCCATCAGGTCGGGCCGTTGCCGATACTGCCGGCGCATCGCGTGCGGGATCGGAACGCCATCGGAAAACCGGCCGTAGTGCCAATAGTCCTTCGCGACCCCCGGCGCCGCGTGGTACGCGAGGCGGCGGCCGTACCAGCGCCACAGCTCGTGCGGTTCGTGCTGCGCGCCGGCGTAGCGGTCGGTCATGGCATCGCCCACGCCGCCATGTTTCGTGAAGTGGTAGAACGCCAGCGGGTGTCCGTTCACCAGGATGGCGCCTTCGGGCGTGATGCGCAGGCGCCGGCGCGAGAGGTTCCAGCTCGCGACGTTCCAGCCGGGATCACGCACGATCCCGACGCGCTCGAACAGGGCCGGTGCCAGGTCGCAGTAACGCTGGTCGGTGAAGAGCCCGGCCGCCGGGTCGTCGAAGCACGCGTCGTAGAGCCGCGCCGTCCACCACGCGGCGAAGGCGCGGCCGGCCTCGTCATTGCGCACGCCCAGGAACCCCAGGTTGAACACGCCGTAGCGCAGCGCCGCCAGCTCGTTGTCGGCGATCGCCATCGGCGTCGCGTTGGGCGCGACCTGGTGCGGCGTGAACAGCACCGATGCCTCGTCGAGCATCTGCGGCAGGCGGTCGAGCGGATGGAACACTGCAATGTCCGGGTCGAAATACGCGACGCGCTCGGCGCCGGTATCGAGCAGGTGGCACAGCATCGCGCCCTTCACCGCGGTGCATGCTTCAACCAGCGTGTGTTTGAAAAGCCACGCGCGGAATCGCGGAATGCCCAGGGACTCGGCGTCGATCACGCGGTCGAACGGCGCCGTGTCGAGGGTGAAGTCGTCCGGCAGCCGGTCCACGAGCACCGCCCAGAGCGGCCAGCCAGGATGCGCCGCACGCAACGTCTCCGCCAGGATGCGCGCGCGCGGCAGGTAGCTGAGGCTGAGGCTCGTAAAGCAGATCATCCCGCGGCGAGCAGCGGCGAGCGCCAGTAGCGCAGCAGCGGCAGCACCCGCACATCGAGGCGCCGTGCCCGGCCGACAAGCAGATGCGCGTCGCCGTCGGTCCATTGCCATCCGGCTTCCGGCGCGTGCCAGCCGGCGATGCGGCGCGCATCGCCGGCCGCGACCGGCTCGCCGTCCAGCGTCAGCGCCGCGACCGCGACGCCGAGCCTGCGTTCATCGCCCGCGAGATCGGGTTCCCACGCCGGAACCACGTGGCGCGAGCGCAGCCGCGCGACGCGCCCGGGGTCGGTCGAAGGCGGCAGGCGGAAGCGCCAGACCTCACCCGCGCGCGCAGGCGCGAGGCGCGCGCCGGAAGCGTAGAGCGCGAGGTCGGGGTCGTCGGTCTCCGGCGCGGGTGCCGCGTCGTCCAGCGCCAGCGTCGCGGTCGAGCCGCAATGGCGCAGCCGCGCGCCGGGCCGGCCCGCCGCGCGCCGTTCGCGCACGAACGCGGCCGCACGCGATCCGGCAAAGAAGCTCTCCACGGCTTCGGGGTTCGCGAACACCAGGCCGCGGCCGGTGGCGCGCACCAGGGTTTCGACATGGCCGCTGCCGGCGAGAGTGAGCAGATCGGCGCCGGCCGCGAGCGCCTCATAGGCGACGTAGCCGAAGGACTCCGGCCAGGGCGACAGCGCGAGCACCAGATCGATGCGGGATTCGGCGAGTGCGCGCTGCATGCCGTTGGGGTTGGTCGCCGTGCTCTCGGCGACGATCGAGAGCACTCCGTCCATGGGCTCCAGCGCGCCGGGGCTGGCGAAATGGAACAGGCGATAGGCGGGGTTGCCGCGCAGCGACTGCACCAGGTCGCGGAACAGGTCGAAGCCCTTGTGATAGACGGCATGTCCGACGAAGGCGACGCGCACCCGGCCGGTCGCCGCTGTCGCGCTGCCGGGCCGCTCCTCCAGGCGTGCATGCGGGTGGACGCGCACGTCGCGCAGCGGCAGGGCCGTCGCGCGCTGGAACAGCGACGCGGCTTCGCTCGACGGCGCCGCGAGCAGAAACGGGACCGCCTCGAACAGCGCGCGCACGCGCGCGACATGCGCCGGCCGCGCGTCACCATGGATGCAGACGCGGCAGGCGAGGCTCGTCGCCGGCGGGGCGGAACAGAAGGCGATGTCATTGCGCAGCAGGCGCGGGCTCGGGCATGCGGCGCCGTAGTCGTGCGCCCAGAACACGGCATGGTCGGGCGCGAGCGAGGCGGCCAGTGCGGCGATGGTCTCCGGCTGGGCGCCGTGCAGCGAGTGCACGACGAGCAGCCGACGCAGGCCCGCCGGCAGCGCACGAACGACCAGGGCAAGATCGCCGGCCGCGATCACGCCCGCGAAGCTGCCGTCGAGCGTTACGGCGAACGGCTGCGGCGCGTCGGCCGGCGCCAGGCCAAGCCGCGAGCAGAGCGGGGCGAGATGCAGATACGCGGTGCGGTCGCCGTTGAACTTGCGCTGCTCGTCGGCGATCAGCAGCTGGGTGCCGCCGCGCGTCGCCGTGTAGCGATCGTGGCTGAACGCGACGACGAGCGCCCGCGCGGCCTCGCACGCCTCCGCCAGCCGTGCGCCGAGCGTCGGCCGGTCGAGCGTGGGCGCATCCTCGGGCACCGTGCGATGGACGGGCTGCTCGTCCGGCGGCAGCATTGCGTCCAGCGTCGCCCGCCACGCCCCGCCCGGCTCACGCGCCGGCCGGCCCTCGGTGCGGCCGCGGACCAGGAAATGCCAGAACGGGTTGAGCCCTGCCGCGCGCACGTCGGGGTTGGCGCGCAGGTAGTAGTCGGTGCGGAACCACGGGTTCGGGTCGCGCCCTTCGCGCCAGCCCATCCGCCAGTAGTGCTCCGCCGGCGCCATGCCGGCCGCCGCCACGTCGGGGTTGCGCGCGCGATAGAAAGCCGCGTCGATATGCGGCGCGATCAGCGCCAGCACCGGATCCAGCTCCGCCTGGACCGCCTGATCCATCCGCCGGCCGCCCCCGCCCAGCCTCCCGCGGCAATATTAGGGGGCTGGTTGCGGCAACTCAACCGACAGTCGAAAGATTGCGACTCCACACACGTTTGGCGCGAGATCAGCGCCGGCCGGCGGCGAAGCTCACGGCCTCCTCGGCGGCGCGGAACAGGGCGCGGGCCTTCTGGCGCGTCTCCTCCCACTCGGCCTCCGGCTCGCTGTCGGCGACGATGCCGGCGCCGGCCTGGACGTACATCGTGCCGTCCTTCACCACCGCGGTGCGCAGGCCGATGCAGGTGTCCATCGTGCCGTTGGCGCCGAAATAGCCGATGCAGCCGGCGTAGATGCCCCGCCGCGTCGGCTCCAGCTCCTCGATGATCTCCATCGCGCGCACCTTCGGCGCCCCGGTCAGCGTGCCGGCGGGGAAGCCGCCCACCAGCGCGTCGATCGCGTCGAGCCCGGGACGCAGCTTGCCCTGCACGTCGGACATGATGTGCATGACATGGCTGAACCGCTCGATGGCGAAGCTCTCGGTCACCCGCACCGAACCAAGTTCGGCGACGCGGCCGACATCGTTGCGGCCGAGGTCGAGCAGCATCAGGTGCTCGGCGCGCTCCTTGGGGTCGTTCAGCAGCTCCTGCTCCAGCCGCTGGTCTTCCTCGTGCGTGGCGCCGCGGCGGCGGGTGCCGGCGAGCGGACGGATGGTCACGGTGCCGTCGCGCAGCCGCACCAGGATCTCCGGGCTGCTGCCCACCACGGCGAAGCCGCCGAAATCGAGGTAGAACAGGAAGGGCGCCGGATTGATCCGCCGCAGCGCGCGATAGAGCGCGAACGGCGGCAGCGCGAACGGCACGGAGAAGCGCTGGCTCGGCACGACCTGGAACGCGTCGCCGGCACGGATGTACTCCTTGGCCCGCTCCACCGCGGCCATGAACGCGGCCTTGGTGAAGTTGGACGCCGGCTCCGGCTGCGGCGGGAGGGAAACCGCCGGGGCGGCGAGCGGCAGCGGGCGGGCCAGCGCCGCTTCCGCTTCCGCGAGCGTCGCCTGCGCGCCCTCCCACGCCTGCGCCGCCGTGACGCCGCCGCGCGGGTAGACCGGCGCGGCGAGGGTGAGCAGATCGGTCACGTTGTCGAAGATCGCGAACAGCGTCGGGCGGAGCAGGATGGCTTCGGGCACCCCGAGGCTGTCGGCGTTCTTCGCCGGCAGCCGCTCCATGCAGCGGACCATGTCGTAGCCGAGATAGCCCACCAGCCCGCCGGCCATTGGCGGCAGCCCCTCCGGCACCTCCAGCCGGCATTCCGCGACCAGCGCGCGCAGGCTCTCCAGCGGCGGGCGGGGATCGGCGGCGAAGGCATAGGGGGCGGCGCGGGCGTCGCGGTTGATCTCCGCCTGACCCGCGCGGGTGCGCCAGATCAGGTCGGGGTTGAGCCCGATCACCGAGTAGCGCCCGCGCGCGGCCCCGCCCTCCACGCTCTCCAGCAGGAACGCGTTCGGCCTTCCCTCGGCGAGCTTGAGGTAGGCGGCGACCGGCGTCTCCAGGTCGGCGATCCCGCGCCGCCAGACCAGCCGCCCGTGTCCCTGCTCGTAGTGCTCGCGGAATGCGGCGAAGCCGGGGGCGGGGTCGTAGGTCATGGAGCAGCGGCTTTCATTCGCCGGGAGTGGCCAGGCTGTCGACCACGTGCGGGTCGATGCGCGGCTCGGCGCGGTCGCGCACGGCAGAGGCATAGATCTGCTGCATGTCGCTGCCCACGGCACGGGCCAGAGCGTCGCGCACCTCCGCGTAGCCGATCGGGTCCTTGCCGGGGTCGGGCTCCTCGATCGCGGTCAGCACCGCGACGATGAAGCCCTCGGGCGTCTCGACCATGGTCGGCTCGCCCTTCTTCAGCGCGAACAGCGGTCCCACGAGTTGCGGCGGCACGCCGTCATTGGCGCCGGTGCGGGTCGCGGGCGGCAGGCGGTGCACGGGCAGCTTGCCGGCGGCCTCGGCCAGCGTCTTGCCGTCCTTGACGGCAGTCAGGATGCCGGCCGCCACCACCTCCTGCTCATGCCGGCGGGCATCGAGCGTCCAGTCCTTGCGCACCGCCGCGGCGACATCGGCGAACGGCCGCGGCTTCGGCGGCTCGATGGCATCGACCGTGACGGCGAAGAACGACTGCGCGCCGTCGGGTGCATTCGGCGCCTGGATCAGCCGCGGCGGGTCGCCCTGCTTGGCGTCGAATGCCGCCTTGACCAGCGCCGTGCGCAGCACCGCGGGGCCGGGGATCGGCGCCGGCGTGCCGGCGGGGGTCATCCCCTCCGCGTCCAGCGTGCCGGACACCGCCGCGACCCCGACATCGCCCGGCAGCGTCTCCAGCGTGCTGCCGGCGGAGAGCAGGTTGTCCAGCCGGTTGGCCCGGTCGTAGATCAGATCGGCAGCCTTGTCGGCGACCACGCGGGCGTGCAGCGCGTCGCGCGCCTGCTCAAATGTCTGCGCATGGCCGGGCGTGATCTTCGTCACCTTCAGCACGTGCCACCCCAGCGCGCTCTTCACCGGCGGCGGCACCGTGCCCTCCGGCGCGGCGAACACCGCCGCACCCAGCTCGGGGGCCGGGAATTCCCGCTGCGTGGCGTCGGTCAGCTCGACGGGCGTCGCTCCGGCCTTGGCCGCCTCGGCCTGCATCGCCGTCCAGTCGGCGCCGGCGCGCCACGCCTTCGCCAGCGCCTCCGCCTTCGCCTCGTCCGGGGCCAGCAGCACGTCCACGCTGCGCCGCTCCGGCGTGTTGAACTCGCCCTTGCGCTGCTCCCATTCCGCCTTCAGGTCGTCTTCGCTGACCTGCACGTCCTTGGCGACCGTCTCGGGCGCGAGGACGATCGCCTTGATCTTGCGGTACTCGGGCGTGCTGTAGCGGTCCGGGTGGTTGGCCCACCAGCGTTCGAGCTGTTTCTGGGTTGGCGCCGGCGGCTCCGGGGCGGCGGCGATCGGGATATCGACCGCATCGGCGATCCGCTGCTCGTGCTGGAAGGCGAACACCTCGTGCGCCATGGTGCCGGACCCCGCCGCGCCGGCGGCGACCGCCTGCAGGATCTGCTGCTGCAGCAGGTCGCGGCGGAGCAGGTCGAGGAAGTGCTGCTCGCTCATGCCGTTGTTGCGCAGCACGGCGTCCATCGTGGCGCGGTCGAACTTGCCGTCCTTGGTGTGGAATGCCGGCATGGCATAGACCGCCTCGCGCAGCGCTGTGTCGGGCGCGGCGAGGCCGAGATCGTGCGCCTGCCCATCGAGCGCCGCCTGGGTCACGAGCTGGCCGACGGTCTGCATCGCCACCGCCCGGCGCAGCTCGGCCGAAGGATCGGCCTGGCCGGTCGCGCGGCTCGCCTGGGCCAGCGCGCGGCGGTACTCCTCCTGCAGCTCGGGCAGCTCGATCTTGCGCCCGGCGACGCTGACCGGCGCCCCGCCGCGGGCGAAATTGCGCGCCCAGTCGCCGATGCCCCACAGGACGAAGGCGCCGGCCAGCAGCAGGAAGAAGAGGCGGGCGGGCCAGGTATTGAGGCCGCGGCGGAAAGTGGCGAGCATCAGGACATCCGGGGGGTCGCGCGAGGCGCGCACCATAGGAAGCGGGTCCCGCCCCCGCAAGGCGAGCGGGGGCAGGGAGAGGAGCGCGATGCGGCAACTGATCGCCGGCAACTGGAAGATGAACGGGGTGTTCGCCGACGTGGCGCGGTTTGCGGGGCCGCTGCGCGCCGCGACCGGCCTCGGATGCGACGTGCTGGTCTGTCCGCCGGCCACGCTGCTGGCGGCGATGGCCCAGGCGCTGGCCGGCTCGGCGATCGCGGTCGGCGCCCAGGACTGCCACCCGGACCCGCCGGGCGCGCACACCGGCGACCTCGCCGCGGCCATGTTGCGCGACGCGGGCGCAAGCCACGTCATCCTGGGCCATTCCGAGCGGCGCGCCGCCCACGGCGAGACCGATGCCGTGGTCTGCGCGAAGGTGCTGGCCGCCCACGCCGCCGGGCTCGTCCCCATCGTCTGTGTGGGCGAGAGCGAGGCGGAGCGGCTGGCGGGGCGCGCCGAGGCGGTGGTGGCCGGGCAGCTTGCGGGGAGCCTGCCCGGGGGGTTCGCGGGCGTCATCGCCTACGAGCCGGTCTGGGCGATCGGCAGCGGGCGCACCGCGGCACAGGCCGATGTCGCCGCCATGCACGCGGTCATCGGCGCCCGGCTGCACGCGCAGTTCGGCGCCGCGGCCGAGGCCATGCCGGTGCTCTACGGCGGCTCGGTGAAGCCGGAGAATGCCGCCTCGCTGCTCACCCTGCCCGGCGTGCACGGGGCGCTGGTCGGGGGCGCCAGCCTGAAGCCCGCGGATTTCCTGGCGATCGCGCGCGCCGCCCGGACGCTTCCAAATCCGGCCGGAGGGGGCTAGAAGGCGCGCGCCCGACTGGAACGCCGATGACCTCCGTCCTGCTGCTGATCCATCTCTTCGTGACCATCGCGCTGATCGGCGTCGTGCTGATCCAGCGCAGCGAGGGCGGCGGGCTGGGCATCGGCACCTCGCAGGGCATGGGCGCGTTCATGAGCGGGCGCGGTACCGCCAACCTGCTCACCCGCGCGACCGCGATCCTGGGCACGCTGTTCTTCGCCCTCTCGCTCGCCCTCGCATTGCTGAACCGCGGCACGGGCGGCGTCGGGCGATCGATCCTCGACACGCCGGCGCCGATCACGGCGCCAGCCGCACCAGCGTCCGCGCCCGCGAAGCCGGCCATGCCGGCCAAGCCGGCGGCGCCCGCGGTGCCCGCGGTGCCGACGAACTGACCCCGGCGTAACGCGCTTCCCGCCGACTCGACCGCATCGCTATACTGACAGCCCATGACGCGGTTCGTGTTCATCACCGGCGGCGTGGTCTCCTCGCTCGGCAAAGGGATCGCATCGGCAGCACTCGGCACGCTGTTGCAGGCGCGCGGCTATTCCGTGCGGTTGCGCAAGCTGGACCCCTATCTCAATGTCGATCCGGGCACGATGAGCCCGTATCAGCACGGCGAGGTCTATGTCACCGACGACGGCGCGGAGACCGACCTCGATCTCGGCCACTACGAACGCTTCACCGGCGTTGCCGCCACCCGCGCCGACAACGCGACCACGGGGCGGATCTATTCCGAGGTGATCGCGCGCGAGCGGCGCGGCGACTATCTCGGCGCGACGGTGCAGGTGATTCCGCACATCACCGACGCGATCAAGGAAACGATCACCCGCGGCGTGCTGGACGCGCGCGGCGAACCCGCCGATTTCGCGCTGATCGAGATCGGCGGCACGGTCGGCGACATCGAAAGCCTGCCGTTCCTGGAAGCGATCCGCCAGCTCGGCAACGAGCTCGGCGCGGCGCGGGCGATGTTCGTGCATCTCACGCTGGTGCCCTATATCGGCTCGGCCGGCGAGCTGAAGACCAAGCCCACGCAGCATTCGGTGAAGGAGCTGCTGAACGTCGGCATCCAGGCGAACCTGCTGCTCTGCCGCGCCGACCGTCCGATTCCGGACAACGAGCGGCGCAAGATCGCGCTGTTCTGCAACGTGCGCGCCGAGGCGGTGATCGAGGCGCTCAACGTCGACACGATCTACGACGTGCCGATGCGCTACCACGCCGGCGGCCTCGATCGGGAAGTGCTGCGCCATTTCGGCCTGCCGCACGAGGGCGCGATCGACCTCTCGCGCTGGCAGCGCATCGTCGATGTGGTGCGCGCGCCGGAGGACGAGGTGCGCATCGCGGTGGTCGGCAAGTACACGAACCTCATCGACAGCTACAAATCGCTCGCCGAGGCGCTTGCCCACGGCGGCGTGGCCAACCGTGTGCGCGTGTCGATGGACTGGGTGGACAGCCAGATCTTCGAGCAGCCGGATACGGTCCAGCGTCTGGAAGGCGTGCACGGCATCCTTGTCCCCGGCGGGTTCGGCGAGCGCGGCACGCCAGGCATGATTGCCGCCGTGCGCTTCGCGCGCGAGTGCCGCGTGCCATTCTTCGGCATCTGCTTCGGCATGCAGATGGCGGTGATCGAGAGCGCGCGTCACCTTGCCGGATTCGCCGGCGCTTCCTCGACCGAGTTCGGGCCGTGCGAGGAGCCGGTGGTGGGGCTGCTGACCGAATGGGCGCGCGGCAACGAGATCGAGCGGCGCGCGGCCGACGGTGATCTCGGCGGGACGATGCGGCTCGGCGCCTATCCCGCTCTGCTGGCACCCGAAAGCCTTGCGCGCGGGATCTACGGCGCGGCCGAGATCAGCGAGCGGCACCGCCACCGCTACGAGGTGAACGTGCGCTATCGCGAGCGGCTGGAGGCGGCGGGGCTGCGCTTCTCCGGCATGTCCCCGGACGGGATTCTGCCCGAGATCGTGGAGCTGCCCACGCACCCGTGGTTCATCGGCGTGCAGTTCCACCCCGAGCTGAAATCGAAGCCGCTCGACCCGCACCCGCTGTTCCGCAGCTTCATCGCCGCGGCCGTGCGGCAGACGCGGCTGGTGTGAGGGCGGCACAGGCCCGGCCATGACCGAGCCCGGCATTCCGCCCAGAACCGTCCGCGTCGGCGGCATCGAGATCGCCAACGACCGGCCGTTCGTGCTGATCGCCGGTCCGTGCCAGATCGAAAGCCTCGGCCACGCGCTGGAAGTTGCTGCGGCCCTCGACGAGATCGCCGCCGCGACGGGCGTGCCCGTGATCTACAAGAGCAGCTACGACAAGGCCAACCGTACGAGTGCGGGCGCCGCGCGCGGCGTGGGCATGGCGCGGGGGCTGGAGATTCTCGCGCAGGTGCGCGAGCGGTTCGGCATGCCGGTGTTGACCGACGTGCACGCCGCCGAGCAATGCGCGCCGGCCGCCGCCGCCGTGGACGTGCTGCAGATTCCCGCCTTCCTCTGCCGCCAGACCGACCTTCTGATCGCTGCGGGCGAGACCGGCTGCGCGGTCAACGTGAAGAAGGGCCAGTTCCTGGCACCATGGGACATGCAGCACGTCGCGCAGAAGATCGCGGCGACGGGCAACGAGCGCATCCTGCTGTGCGAGCGCGGCGCCTCCTTCGGCTACAACACGCTGGTCTCCGACCTGCGTGCGCTGCCGATCATGGCGCGCACCGGCTATCCGGTGGTGTTCGATGCCACGCACTCGGTGCAGCAACCCGGCGGGCAGGGCACCACCTCGGGCGGCCAGCGGGAGTTCGCGCCGGTGCTGGCGCGCGCGGCGCTGGCGGTCGGCGTGGCCGCGGTGTTCATCGAGACGCATCCCGACCCCGACCATGCGCCGAGCGATGGCCCGAACATGGTTGCGCTTTCCGACATGCCGGCGCTGGTCGCGCGGCTCAAGCGCTTCGACGCGCTGGCGAAATCCGGCTGAGGACGCCGGGCGCGGACTCGTGTTCCGGGCGCGGAGGAAACCCGCGGCCGGTTCGGCGGTTCGAGTCGCGGGATCGTCTGTTCCGAGACCGGTCATGCTTCGCCTCGCCGCCGTCGCCGCCGCACTTGCCGCATTCGCCACGCCCGCGCATGCCCGACCGCCGCCGGGCGGCGGCGACCCGGCTCTGGCCCCGTGGTTCGAGGACCTCCGCCAGCCGGGCACCGGCCGCTCCTGCTGCTCCATCGCCGACTGCCGGATGGTCGACGCCCGCATCGTGAGGGATCACTACGAAGCGTTCGTCGATGACCGCTGGATGGTGGTGCCGCCGGAAACAATTCTGCGCCGCTACGACAATCCCACCGGCCACGCCGTCGTCTGCTGGACGCCGGCGCTCGGCATCATGTGCTTCGTCGAAGGCCCCGGCGTCTAGAGCAGGATGACCGGAGGCGGAATCGCCGGAGGTCTGAATCATGCTCTCAAATCAAGGAGCCAGAACGGGGTGAGCGAGCGCGAGCGAACGCATCCCGTTCTAGAGCATGATGACCGGAGGCGCGATCGCCGGAGGTCTGAATCATGCTCTCAAATCAAGGAGCCAGAACGGGGTGAGCGAGCGCGAGCGAACTCATCCCGTTCTAGCGGTCCGGCGCGTACAGCGTCTCCGGCGTCACGCGCGGGCCGGCGAGTTCCTGCAGCGTCCCGTGCTGCGCCGCGCGGTAGAAGCAGGAGCGCCGGCCGGTATGGCAGGCGACGCCGGTCTGGTCGACCAGCAGCAGCAGCGCGTCGCCGTCGCAGTCGAGCCGGAGCTCGACGAGATGCTGCACCTGCCCCGAGGTTTCCCCCTTGCGCCAGAGCGCATCGCGGCTGCGGCTGAAATAGCAGACCTGGCCGGTCGCCAGCGTCGCGGCGACGGCGGCGCGGTTCATCCACGCGACCATCAGCACTTCGCCGGTGTCGAACTGCTGCGCGATCGCCGGCACCAGTCCCTGCGCGTCGAAGCGGATCGCGTCGAGCACGGCGCCGGTCATGCTCAGCCTGCAAACCCGCGCAGCACGGCAAGCCCGCGTTCGAGGTCGGCGATCAGGTCGGACGGCTGCTCCAGACCGACGTGCAGCCGCACCGCCTCGCCGCCGAGGTCGCCGGTGCCGGCGCTGCGGGTGATGAAACCGCTGGTCGGCACCACGAGACTCTCGAACCCGCCCCACGACGCACCGATGCCGAACAGTGCGAGGCTCTCCACCATCGCGTGCACCGCGGCGCGCGAGAAGGCGGGGCGGAAGACGACGCCGAACAGGCTGCACGCGCCGGAGAAGTCGCGCCGCCAGAATTCGTGGCCGGGGCACGAGGGCAGGGCCGGGTGCAGCACCCGCGCCACCTCCTCGCGCCCCGCCAGCCAGCGCGCGACGATGAGGGCGGATTCCATCTGC